>JAAZMI010000045.1 GCA_012798895.1 Bacillota bacterium | reverse complement strand
TGTTACGTTAGAGGTTCACTCCCCCACCTTAAAAATCAAATTCATCCTGCCAACTCCCTATCTCTTGATCATATTCTGCAATTAGCTTTTTTGCCCTGGCAACAAACTGTTCTGCCGGATAGCCCTTGGCCTCCATCTCTTCTATCCAACCATCAGTTACAGTCGCCAATTTTTCTTCCCACTTTTCTTTATCCTTTAAGGTAGCAATTTTCACGCCTTTATCCGCAGCCAATTCCAAGCCGGCTCTGTCCGCCTCATCCCAAGCTTTGGCTATAAGTTCGGCTCCTGCAGTGCCGCTGCATTCATCGATTACTTTCTGTAGATCTTCCGGCAAGCTGTCATATTTCTCTTGATTCATGGCTACAAAGAACCACTGCCCGAAGAAATTGCCGACAGTGGCATGGGGGCACACCTCATACAGCTTCCAGGTGGATATAGATTCACAAGTAAAGATGGTAGCGTTTACAGTGCCCTTGCTTAAAGCCAGGTAGCTTTCCGAAGCGGGCAGATCAACCGCTGACGCATTTAAAGCTTTAATATGGGGAGCCCAATCCCCGGGGGCCCTAACGATCAATCCTTTGATATCCTCTATCGTTTCAATCGGTGTTTTGCTCAACAATTGGGCCGGTCCTTGCGAGAAAAGCCAAAGCAGATGTACATCGGAATATTCTGCGCTGAATTCCGGAAACTCTTCATAGAGATCCATCCAAGCATAGGTAAACGCTTGCGACGATCTGGCCCCTAAAAAAGGCAGTTGCGTGGCCGTGCTCAAGGGAAAGCGGCCTGAATAATAAGGGCCGGCATCGAGACAGAGATCGATAGTGCCCGTTTTGATGGCATCGTACATTTCACCCGATTGGCTGAGAGAACAGGATGAATAGACCGTAACCTTTAAACGATTGTCGGATTTTTCCTCAACCATCTTCTTCCATTCCATGACCACATCGTTTACCCACGATGTTTCCGGGAAAAAGTGGTTGAAGGTTAGCTCTATCGGTTTCCCTTTTTCCTGGGCCTTCGCGTCTCCTTCCGGAGCGGCAGATTGCTCCGAACAACCCCCGATACCCACAGCCAGCATTAACATTAAGGCAACGACGCAGGCACCTGCTATAAACTTCTTTCTTTTCCTAAATTTTTTGTACATGGACATATTCCCCCTTAACCAATTATTTATTGCAACTTCTGACCCCGGAAACCCTCATGTCATCGCTTTTTTTATTGGGCAGGGGCCAGATAGAAAATTGAACCCCCGCCTCAACTATCAGATTCTCACCTCGCAATCTAAGCTATATTTGTTCATCATTCTAACAATTGCTTCGAGTTCCTCCGGTGCCGGGGGAACCAGGTCCTCCAAAGGATATTCCCGATCGAGCATCTCATATTTTCCAACCCCATATTTATGATAGGGCAGGAGATGAACCTTATTTAAACCGGAATCCCTTATAAGCTTTGCCGTATCTGCCATCTCTTCCACCGTGCTGTTCAAGCCTGAGAGAACAGGAATTCTTATTATTACGTCTACACCGCTTTTCACAACAATCTGCAGGTTATCCAAAATAACCCCGTTTTGATGTTTTGTCATCTCTTCATGTCGCTCTGGATCCGTATGTTTAATGTCAAAAAAAACTATATTCGTATAGGCCAGCACTTTTTTAAAGGCCCCGGGAGATGCGTAACCCGAAGTATCGAGGCAGGTGTGGATTCCTTCTTCCCCGCACCTGGCAAACAACTCTGCAACAAAATCTGCCTGGGACAGCGGCTCGCCGCCGGATGCCGTAACACCCCCGCCCGAAACCCGGTAGTATTCCGCATCACGCCGGACTTCGCTTAAAACATCGTCCACAAGCATCTCTTGTCCCACCATTTCAAGGGCATTGTAGGGGCATACTTCAGCACAGCGCCCACAGTTGGTACAGAGGTGCCGATCGATTTCTATGCCCTTGTCGCCAAGAACAATCGCTTTCTCCGGGCAAGCGGTGATGCAGGTGCCACATCTGTGGCAAAAACTGTCCCGGTGCACTATCTCCGGCCATGCATTTTGTGATTCCGGATTACTACACCACTTGCACCTTAAAGGGCATCCTTTTAAAAAGACAGTGGTTCTTATACCCGGGCCATCATCAATGCTGTATCGTTGTATGTTAAAAATTTTTCCGGTGATCACGGCTCATTTCTCACTCCCTGCATTGTTTAACTTCGGGTCTGTAATTTGTAGCGCTACTTCCCGCTGGAACGTAATAACGCTACAAGTTCTGTTAAGTCCCGCACTGTTTCCAATTGTTCAAGTAGGGCCAACAATTGGGGCCCTGCAGCTTCAGGCATTGTTCCTGAATCCCGCGTATTCTCTAAAAACTTGGCCCCCAGATCGCTTCGTGTCGATGGATTAGCCCGGGGTTCGCCTTTGGGAGCGGTAGTCGATGCCGTGAATTCTTCTCCGCTTTGCATCTTAATTGCCACTCTGGCCAGTTTGAATTCGGCATCAGTTAAGTTGCCAATATCTGCTTCAGGGAGTTTTTTGATGTGGACTTTTTGCGCGAAACGATCGATAGTCTCATCTCGTATTGATTGCTCATAAAAATGTTCGGGTTTTATGCTTTTACGGATCAAGGCGCTAGCCATTACATAGCGCAGGCTAAAAAATGTGCTTGCTTGGGAGGCTTCATTCGCCTTAAACGGCTGTGAGATGAACGTATCCGTGCGGGGCAGGTAAACAGTTATCTGTTCAACCTTTTCGGGGGCCACATCGTGCGAAGAGACGATCTCAAGGATGCAATCTGCCGCAGGATGGATACCCCGGCAACTGGGATAAGATTTAAAGGTGGCTTCGCTATAAAAGTTTTTACCGAGGCCTGTTGTCAGGATTTCAGCATCTGTACAGCCATCAGTGTACAGCTTGTAATATCCAAAGGGGCCGAACAAAAGATCGTTGGGCCCGGTCCACCCCGCTTTAGCAAGCTCGGCGGCAAAAATTCCATTATGCGCCGCCAGGCCCTGCATTAATTTAAAAGATGTCGTCCCTTCCCAGATGCTTTGGAATGTTCCCCCCAGTTGGTTAAGTACAATCCCCAGTGCATATTTGAATTGCCTTGCTGTCAAACCCAACATTTTACCGGCAACAGCAGTAGCACTAAATGTATTAACAGTTCCCGTGGAATCCCAGGGTTTGCTTATGCTATAATCAGCGCTGGCCAGTATTCGGCATGCCAGATCATCACCGGCCACTACAGCCGTGATAAATTCTTTGCCGCTAAGATTCAGAGCTTCGCTTAGCGCCATTGCAGTTAATATCGTCGTTGCAGTAATATGCGATGGAACAGACCGATCGCCTAAAAATACGAGGCATGATTCGTAATCCAGGGATCGCGCGATAATACTATTGACCATAGCAGCATTGGCAACGGGCACCCTTTCCCCGTACACCAGAATTGTTGCTTCTTCCCGCCCGCCCCACCTTTTAACCAGATCAACCAATGCTCCATTGCCGGGTGCATCCCACCCCCGGATTAGGCACCCGAGTACATCGATGATCCGATCCTTGGCCCCTTCAACCACCTTATCGGGCAGATCTTCATATTCTAATTCCCGTATAGCGGTTATCATTAGATCTTCAACGTGCTCTGTAGTGTTCACGCTTATCACCTTCCCGGCATTTTGTATTCTTTGCACCTTTATGCCATTCCGTGCATCGTCCGGGCTATTATTTCGTCTTGTAACTGCAGGGGAAGATCCACGAAATACGCGCTGTAGCCCCCGACCCTTACGATGAGATTTCTATGCTTTTCCGGTTGCTGCCTGGCCTCCACCAGCTCCTCGGAGCTTACGATGTTAAACTGGAGATGCCATCCGCCGCCTGCCATGAACGTCTTGATCAATACGGCCGCTTTATCCAATTTCTCCGCCGTGTTCAACACCTGTTTGGAGAGCTTCATATTGTGTGTTGCCCCGCGCAGTTCCCTCACACTCACTTTGTTGGCAGAGTTTATGTTGGCCGTCGGGCCGTTTACATCCATACCCGGCATCGGAGATGTCGCCCCATCGTTAATCGGCGTGTAAGCCATCCTTCCATTGGGGGTGGCTCCCACCGCTCTACCGTGAATAATGTGCCCGGCAGCAGCCCCTTTAAAAGTAAACGGCTTCAAACCCGTAAACGGATCCGGCCGCTTTTGTAAAATTTCTTGTGTTTTATTCCATACATGTACAAATATGCTGTCCGCGTAATCATCATCGTTACCGTACTTGGGTGCTTGCAGGCACTTCTGACGCAGCTCTTCTCTGCCGTCCCAATCTGCATTCAGGGCCTCGATAAGTTCGGCCATTGTAACTTGTTTTTCATCGAATACAAGTTGCTTGATCGCCGCTAAGCTGTCGGATACATCGGTAACGCCCCGATCGCCCACCCATTCCATGCTGAACAAGGCAGGATACTTTGAACCGCCCCTTTGCGGGAGCAGCCCGGTGCGGATCGCATCTTCAAAGTGCAATATCCCCACCAAAGCCGATTGGGGGCTGTGTTCCAGATCGATCGAGCGCCGGATAAAGTAGTCTGCCCGCAGCTTTTCGGTAAAATAGTCTAACTGCTTAAAAAATGCATCATACAGCTCTTCCAGCGCCGTAAATGTAGCGGGATCCCCTGTTTGAAGGCCAAGTTGCCTACCGGTTTTCGGGTCGATGCCGTTATGAAGGGTCAGTTCAAATATTTTTGTCAGGTTGAGATGTGCCACGCCAAATTCATGGTCGGCACAATCGGCATGGTACCCCAGGCAACCGCTTGTACACCAGTCAACAGCATCCTCCATAGCCACGCCCCTGTCCAGAAACCGATCTGTTCCCAGTCCGTCGTTTACAAACGCCGGGTTACCGCCGCCATAATCACGGTTACACTCCAGAGCATATCGGATAAATTCGGGGTTCATTCCATCGTGGTAGCGAATGTATACCCCCGGTTCTGCAATTTTAAGTTGGCGTAACACCTCCAAAACCAAAAGAGAGATCTCATTGGAAACATCTTTTCCGTCTTTATCCCGGCCACAGATCGTGCAGTTGGGCAGCAAAGCCCCGGGAGCAAACCATTCTGCAATGGTTTCCAACGTTTCAATTTCAGCAGTTTTTAACCAGAAACAGCCCAGAAGTTCGGCTGCCTCTTGCCGCGTAATCTTTCCTTCCTGCAGATCCCTTATGTAATAGGGATATAGAATGAGATCTACCCTTCCCATAGCATTTTCGGGGCGCCCGGGTTGTTCCATGCGCAGCGCCATGTGCATAAAGCGCAGGGATTGTAAGGCCTCCCGGAAATTACGGGGCGGATTTGCCGGAACCCATTCACAGCATTCGGCGATTTGCAGCAATTCCTCCCGGCGCGAAGAATCCGTTTCTTTTTCTGCAATTTTTCTGGCTAGTTCTGCATGTCTTTCGGCAAATGTAATCAAGGCCTTGCACGTTAGCACCATAGCTTTTAGAAACACATATTTCCGGTAAGCATCGCTGGATTTATGAGAAAGCCTGACCCCTTTGTCCATTATGTCTTCCATTTCAGCTTCCGCCAGCTCTTGTATCCGTTTTAACCCCGTGTTTATCACATTTACACGCGGGTGTGGCGAGCCTGTCCATGCACTCAGCATGTCCTGAAAAGCACTCTGCCGTTCAGCCTTTAAAAATGGCCCCTCAAATACCAGAGCCCGATCCTGCATCAGTTCAAAATGATCTTCCCCGAGTTCTTCCCGCAGGGCTTTGCCTATGTAATCTGGAGGCATATAATCAACCCAGTATTGTGCATCCTCTCTTAACAGCTCTGCATCTCGTTCGTCAATTGTTGCTGTGGATGTCGCACTCAGCCTTCGTTCGATTTGAAACTTACCGAGCATATCCAGCACCCGGTAAGGTGCCAATGCCGCTATGACATATACCCCTTTGGGTTGGCTTGTAAATGACCCTACTACCAATTCTCCATCCCGGATGGCAATAGGTTGCTCTTCCAACCTTAAGGCATAGGCCTTGGCCCAACGAACATCGATGGGATCCCCTTCAGCTTCCTGCCAGGCCTTAGTAAATAATTGAGACGGTTCTACACAGACAGTAGGTTGTGCTTTTTCCCATTTTTCTTTCAGGTTTTGCAATCTCTCTGTAAGTACGCGCAATTTTTTTACCGCTTCAATCTGCTCATGGGTGATCATACATACATCCTCCTTGCTTTGTTGTATTTACAGGTTACTTAGAGCGCCAACCTTAAAAAAAATTTGAACAGATGCTCCATAACCTGGTTTCCCTATTTTTTTACGATTATGATCCTTTAAAAAGGTACTAGAATTTGTAATCGTTATGCCCTATCTGTATAAGTCAGACCTATTTTATCACAAAGATTCACTCTATTCAACCTATAAAATATTGGTTTACTACAGGTTTTGACCTATATATTGTCAAGAAGCTAATATTTAATAATTTTTTCACAATCCAAAGCAATCAAACACGCCATAATAGCAATTAGACCTTGTTTGTATAGATCTGATCTATTTTTTAATAAATATTCACTCTATTCAACCTATAAAATATTAGCTTACAAATTATCTGCTTCTGTAAACCATCCCCAAAAACAGTCTAGTTTTTCAAAATAGGATTAAAAGGTGATAAAGCAGGCAGGGCTCTTCATGTTACTTTTTATTCGCCATATCTATCTCCAATACATCCACATCAAACAGTTCTTTTATGGAGGCAATATGCTTGATCATCAATTTTTTTGCCAACTCGGGCTCCCGATTCTTAATTGAATTGAATATATCGATGTGATACATGTTTTTGATCTGGATAGAATCCCTTTGAGATAGAAATATCTGCTTGGCCCCCCTTCTGATTATCTGCTTCAGGGATACTACAAGGTGTAGCAGTAATTCATTTTGAGATGCCTCGGCAACCGAAAGGTGAAAAGCAAGGCTTCTTTCAGTTTCATCCTCGATATCCCGACCACTGATAGAAGTTAGGGACCTCTCTATCTTTTTTATCTGTTCTTTTGTAGCTCTCTCTGCGGCCAGCCTGGCGACCTCCCCTTCCAAAAGGATCCGGGCCTCCATCACTTTTTCGATGGGAATGTTCTTAATTTGGATTAATAGCTCTAAATTGTCTGTGATAGCCTCCGGGGTGTAATCGCATATTATAATTCCTTGACCCGGGCCTTTTCTAACTGAAACCAGACCGGAACGTTCCAGAGATCTGATTGCTTCCCGGATTGTGGTTCTACTAACATTAAAAAGTTTAGCCAGATCATGTTCGGGAGGCAGTCTTTCTCCAAATTTTAGTTTTTGTGATATTATAGCTTCCCTGATCTGATTTTCAACCTGTTTATATGCAGTTCTTTTATTGATGGGTTTAAACATAAGGGATAAAACCTCCGTCTTAGCCTATCTAACAGTAAGATTCTTCACAATATACTTCAACTCCTTTTTTGAGAAGGGTAGGATTTAAGAATTGTTTTAACATTGCATCCGCATCTTAGAGGATTATTAAAAACCAATGTCGAATAAATTAATTAGTGGGACAATACTATCCCTTGCAAAAATTCCAAAAAGGCTTACAACCCCCCTGCATTGAATCTTCGGAAAAACGTCTTAGAGAGCCATCAACACAATTTTTCCAAGGAGGATGAAAGGCGATGATTAGCAAGTGGATGCATGCTGGAACTGTATTAAAAATGAATGCCCTGAATTACCCCGACAAACTGGGCTGTGAGGACAAGAATAAAAGTTTTACTTTTAAGGAATGGAATGAGAGAGCCTGCCGTTTAGCCAATGCTTTAACCAACATGGGCGTAGGGCATGGCGAGCGCGTGGCCATTCTCTCCTATAATCGCGTGGAATGGATGGATATCTACGCGGCCTGTGCAAAGGGGGGCCAGATCGCTGTCCCGATCATGTTCCGTTTAACACCGAAGGAGTATGAATTTATTCTCAATCATGCAGACTGCAAAGCATTTATCGTTGAAGGACCGTTCGTGGAAGGGGTAGACAGCATCCGGGAAAATCTATCCACCGTGCTCCGGAGCAACCTGATCTATTTGGGGCAGGAAGAAGCACCGGAAGGCTACATTCACTATGAAGAACTGCTCGAAAAAGGTGATCCTGACGAACCAACGACGATCGTGGATACAGCAGATACCTGGACGATCATGTATACTTCCGGCACTACGGGAACACCAAAAGGGGTTGTACGCAATCACGAATGTTATCTGGGGCAATATCTGTTAAGCAACATCAACATGGGCGTTCTTCCTACGGATAAACCCCTGCTGGTCATGCCCACTTGTCATGTAAACTCTATTTTCTACTCTTTTTGTTATACCTATGTGGGTGCACCGGTCATGATCTATAATATGGTCAGCTTCGACCCGGAGGATCTGCTTAAAACATTTGCTGATTATAACATTACTTTCACTTCGTTGGTTCCGACCCATTATGCCATGATCCTCGATCTTTCCGAAGAAGTTAGGCAAAAATATGATGTTAGCGGAATGCGGCAACTGTTGATCTCCTCTGCACCGGCCCGTAAAGAATTGAAATTAAGAATCATGGATTACTTTAAATCTGCAGAGCTCTGGGAGGCCTACGGTTCAACAGAGGCAGCACTGGTTACCTACCTGCGTCCGGAAGATCAATTTGATAAATTAGGTTCGATTGGCAAGGAGATCTTCGGTTCCGATCGCATCAAACTGCTAAACGAGGAAGGGCAGGAGGTTCCCCCGGGAGAGGTTGGAGAGCTTTATTCACGTTCGCCGGGCGTTTTCCAAGAATTTTGGAGAGACCCGGAAAGAACCAGAGAAGTGTTCCAGGGGGAATGGTGTACAGCGGGGGATATGGCCAGAAGAGACGAAGAAGGCTACTATTATCTTGTTGATAGAAAACAAAATATGATCATTACCGGGGGAGAAAACGTCTACCCTTCGGAGATAGAAGAGGTCATCAGCACCCACCCGGCTGTAGGAGATATAGCTGTGATCGGGGTTCCCGATGAAAAATGGGGCGAGCTGGTCACGGCAATTATTATCCCTTACCAGGAATATGAACCGAGCGAAAAACTGGCCAAAGAGATCCAGGATTTTGCCAGAGGGAAAATGGCCGGTTTTAAACGGCCCAAAAAGATCCATTTTATTACGGAAAAGGAGATGCCACGGACCGGTACAGGCAAAATCCTGCATCGCGTGCTCAGGGAACGATATGGAGGCTTAGACAACAACTATTAGAGATAGGCACTTAGAGATAGGCACTGGCATTCTTCTCCGGCCGCGCCGGGCACCCTATTGTACCCAGCCCAATCATAATATAGAATTTAACCGAACAGGGGATTACCCGTAAATTGGGCAATCCCCTTTGAAATGCTATCCTATAGATAGACATATTAATAAAAGAGAGCCGACCGATAGCGGCTCTCTTAAATTCCTTTTCTTCATCCTGTGGAAATATAGGCATTGCTTTTGAATCTAAAGGCTAGGCATTTTCGGGAACGTATTTTTTTCGCATTTTAGGCTTGTCAATTTTCCCGGTCACATTACGAATTACATCCTCAAAGACTACCTTTTCCGGCCACTTAAACTTGGCCAGACCTTTATCAGCACAAAACTGGATGACCTCTTCCTGTGTCATCGTCTCCTCGGGATACAGTTGGATTATAGCCATGGCTATCTCCACCAGGCGTTCATGTGGATAACCGATTACGGCAGCATCAGCCACCTTGGGGTGTGAGCGCAAAGCGTTTTCGATCTCTACCGGGAAAATATTTTCTCCGCCCCTGATGATCAAATCCTTCTTCCTGTCAGCAATATAAACGAACCCATCTTCATCGATCCGCACCAGGTCTCCGGTGTAGAGCCAACCGTCTTTAATAGCCTCGGCGGTCATCTCTGGGTTGTTGAAATACTCCTTCATATTCCGGGGGCTACGCAGAATCAGTTCGCCCACCTCTCCCGTAGGAACATCCTTCCCATTTTCGTCAACCGCTCGTGCCTCAACATTAAACGTCGGTTTACCGATCGACCCGGGCCGTTCAAGGACGTCTTCATCGTACAGATTGACTGATCCGCCACCGCCGCCTTCGGTAATACCGTAGATATTGCCAGTCCTGAAAGGAAATATTTTTTTCATATCTTCGTACAGGGAATAAGGAACGGGCTGTGCTCCAATAACGATGCTCCCCGTTACGTGCGAAAAATCATACTTACTGATATCGATATGACCTCTTTTGATGGCGTTCACTGTATCAGACATATGCGGCACGGTAATCCAACCGTCATTTACTTTTTCTTCAACAATCGCATCCAAAAGATAGTGGGGTTTAGTCAGTTCCAGTTGCACTATTTTTTTCCCACCGGCAAGATAAGAGGGAAAAGCCAGGAAGAAACTTCCACTATGGTAAAATGGATTTGGAGCAAGATAAACCGTATTATGGCCCATATCATAAGTCAATGCAATGCCGATGCCGATCTGGTATAGAGTTTCGTGCGCCTGGCAGACTGGTTTCGGCGGACCCGTCGTACCGGAGGTAAACATTAGCTCTGCCGGATCATCGCCATCAACATCTACCAAGAGATCTTCTGCATCGCCGTTTTTGATAACTTCACCATAAGGGATCATATCCGCAGGTGCATCAGGACCTATGCAGATATAAGATTTAATATCAGGCATCTCTTTTTGAATAGGCTGCACCTTGGGCATAAAACCGTCTCCCACGATTAGAACCTTGGGAGTAAAGGAATCATAGACATATTTGATATCAGCACTGGCAAAACGATAATTTAACGGTATGGCTACAGCCCCTGTTTTCAAAATGGCATAAAAGGTAACGATCCATTCCAGGCTGTTCATCTGCAGGTGCATCACAAAATCACCTTTTTTTACGCCCAACTCCCTTTGTAGATAATTGGCAACCTTGTTGCTCTCCTCGTTAAACTCTTTCCAGGTTAGCACCCTTCTTAGGTCTTTAGATGGAGTCCGTTCAATTAAATACTCCTTATCCGGGTATTTCTTCGCATTAATAATACCATAATACGCAAAATTCAATTCGAATCCCCCTTTATTATTTTATTGTCTTCTCCGTCTCTACTGTTGGCAGTTGCCCGGCCTTACAGTAAAACAATTCCCCCTTTTCGGAAAAGACACGTTAACCCAAATATTGGGATAACTTAAACCATATCCTGCCTCTACTGCCCCCTGAAGGCTTTGTTTTTCATTAAGCGGAGAACATAACCCGGCTTAAGGTGTTAGATAATATGTTGTCAAGACGCCTGTTTATGTACACGGTTGAACGCCGTTAAAATGCCATCTTTCAGCCCGGCCTGGTCGCCGGGCTGAAAGCATTGATCATATAGTTTAGGTTGAAGCTGCTTCTTGGCCTGCTAGAAATGCTTTTCTATTTAATTCTTGAAATTTAGCCGGCACGAGGCGTTCAACCACTTTTAGCCAGGCATCACTAGAACCGCCAACCCGCGAGGAAAGAACGCCTAGAAGGATTACACCGGCCACCGCCGGGTTACCCAGGTCTTGGGCAATTTTCATGGCATCAACCCAAAATACCTGCTCAGCGATCGTCTTGAGCATAGATTCGATCTCTTCCTCCTTGGGGTACACAGCTTTGCCCAGATTTACCGCCGGAGGAGGAATGCGGTAGCGGTTCACGATTACCGTAGAATCTTTTTTTAGATATAGAGACCAACGTCCCGCTTCCAGCATCTCAAAGCCCACCAAGAAATCAACTTCTCCTTCTTCGACCAAAGGGGAATATACCTTTTCCCCCCAGCGCACATGGCTCTCTACTGTCCCGCCACGCTGAGCCATACCAAGAACTTCTGCTTTTTTAACATCGTAACCCAATTCCAATCCCACTTCTGTCAGTATATTGCTGGCCAGGATGGTACCCTGCCCGCCAACCCCGGCTAAAATAAAGTCAATTTTTTTCACGGCAAGATCTCCTCTCCGCCAAAATTTATAGATAATACCTTAATCCCGGGTAATGGCACCCACAGGGCAAACCTGCATACAAAGTCCGCAACCGTTACATAATAAGGGGTCGATGCTCACGTGATCCTCTTCCTGCATCAGAGGTGAACAACCCAACTCGAGGCAGGCCCCACAGTCGGTACATTCTTCCGGATCCACCCTGGGAGGCGTGCTTTTCTCTCTGGTATAGAGAACACAAGGCCTTGCAGCAACTAT
This sequence comes from Bacillota bacterium, assembly GCA_012798895.1. Classification (GTDB taxonomy): domain Bacteria; phylum Bacillota; class Dethiobacteria; order DTU022; family UBA8154; genus JAAZMI01. The sequence continues at coordinate 15,514 of JAAZMI010000045.1, read as the reverse complement.
TACCGAGGGCTGTTCACTGGCCAGGTGATCCTCCAGTATTTCGGAGAGTTTTTCCATATCGTAAGGATCGCAGACATCAACTTTTTTGAAACCGATTCCTCGCGCTAACTGCTCCAGATCTATCGCTTCTGTCTCCTGTTCTTGTAAGGTAATCCCCGTTCCCGGGTGTTGCTGGTGCCCGGTCATGGCTGTAACCCTGTTATCGGTGATGATCGTGGTAACAGCGCTGTTATTATAGAGAGTGTTAATTAGGGGATGTATGCCGGCATGGAAAAATGTGGAGTCACCGATCACCGCTACAAAACGATCTTTGATTCCCGCCCTGGATACGCCGTGTGCCACACCGATACTGGCCCCCATACACCCGCAGGTATGCAGGGCGCTAAGCGGGGGTGCAGCCCCGAGGGTATAACATCCGATATCGCCCAAAACCACCACATTTGCCTCCCGGAGAACATGGAAGAGGCCCCGGTGTCCACAGCCGGGACAGAGCATGGGCGGCCGGATCGGCAGCTCAATTGAAGCCGAAGCATCTGTTGCCGCCACCTCGGACTGAGCGGGGCTATCTACCGGAAGGCCGGCCTTTGCTACGCATTCGCGAATCAGGCTCGGGCTCAATTCCCCGATCGTCGGGAAGATATCCTTGCCCCGGACCTCAATACCCATCAGGCGGATCTGCTCTTCAAAGAAAGGATCGAGCTCTTCCACAACGAGCACTGTCTTCACTTTGGCGGCAAATTCGCGGATCATTTTTTCCGGCAGGGGATAGACCATCCCCAATTTAAGAAACGTTGCCTTGGGGAAAACTTCCCGCGCATACTGATAGGCCGCACCGGCTGCAACGATCCCCAGGGTGTCATCTCCCGGTTCGATGCGGTTAATCGGCAGTGATTCGGCGTACTCTGCCAGCTCTTTCAACCTGGCTTCAATAATGGGATGGCGAAGCCGTGCATTGGCCGGCACCATCACATATTTCCGGATATTGCGCTCATAAAGAGGCGGTTCTGCCGGGGGAGGAGGCTCATCTGTGGATATCTCCACCGGCGTGGAAGAATGAGATAAGCGCGTTACTGAACGCAGCATCACAGGGGTATCAAATTTTTCACTCATCTTAAGAGCCAGACCCACAAATTGTTTGGCCTCTTCGCCATCAGAAGGTTCCAACATGGGTATTTTAGCAAACTTGGCGTAGTTGCGATTATCCTGTTCATTCTGAGAGCTATGCATATTCGGATCATCAGCGGTAACGATGACTAGGCCGCCCTTTAAACCGGTATAGACAGCATAAAACAAAGAGTCTGCAGCGACATTTACGCCGACATGCTTCATGGCAACCAGAGCTCTTGTGCCGGCATAGGCTGCACCGATACCCACATCCAAAGCCACCTTTTCATTGGGTGCCCATTCTGAAAAGACACCGGGGTAGGTAGCGAAACTTTCCATAATCTCCGTGCTTGGCGTGCCCGGGTAGGCCGCACCGACCCGCACCCCGTTTAGATAAGCACCGTAGGCGATGGCTTCATTACCGGTCATCATTTTTTTCAAGACTATTCCCCCTTCCTTTTCTTTTCCAACCCTGTTTTACCTGTAATTAACGCGCTGCTGACTTGAGCTGCTCAAAAAAAGGTTCCAGTCTGCCCAACACCTGTTCTTCAGAGAAAAAACGTTCATCAGACATATCTGCTTCGAACACCACTCCCGGAAGCCCTGTTTTTTCAGCAACAATGTTGCGTTTATCGTACAAACCAAGACCGGTAGATTTGCAGCTGCGGTTGGAGAAAAACACAAATCCATCGCAACCATATTTTTCGATAAAGTTTAATTTGAGCTGCACCCTATAATCAAAGCTGCGGTTAACAAATTCCTCCAGGTAGTTTGCAGCCAAACTCTCCAGGGGCCGTTCGAGATCGAACGAATAAGACCAGGAATGTGTATATTGTGAAACAGCAACCAGGGTATGATGGGAAGCAAAAAGCTCTGAAAACCAGCGCAACCGCGGCCAAAGAGGAATATGATCAAAATATACTTTAAAATGTTCTTCGGGTATAGCATAAATCCCTGCTTTATCCCGCTCGTCAACCTCTTTTTTTAGCTCCCGATAGTAGGTTACAGCTTCTTGCGTTCCCCGCCAGGTCACGATCGGGGCCATGTGAAAGCTGGCATCAAAGAAACCAAAAGGGGCCGGTTTACGGGCCGCTGTATCCAACACTTCGTTCCAAAGACGGCAGGCTTCATTGGAAAGATGTAGAACCTCCCGCAGACGATCGTAATCAAAGGGACGCCCGGTAACTTCTTCCAGATAGGCAATCATCTCTTTCAGTTGTTGAAGAAAGTAATCGCGGCAAGCCTCTTCCGGTTCGCCTCCCACCAAGGGAGAATCCAAAAGAAAATAAGGGACATCATAAAAACGGCTGGCTACCTCAAACCACTTTGGTAGGGTTCCACACTGGGTGTTACAGGCAAATATTATATTTGGCTCTACAATCTTCCCCACCGGGTGTTCGGTGGCATAGGCATCACCGATGCCACAGCGTGCATAGGCACATAGATCATGAGAATAACCCTTGGCTTCAGCCGACAAGGATAGTTTATCGGCAATTTTTCGTGCCCCGGCCAAAGCACCGAAGTTTTCCGGGTAATAAGGGAAAAGCCCGGCGGCGTAGATTATTTCTACGGGAGAAACGGCTGTCATCCAGGCTACGGGGATGCCTTCTTTTTGCGAACGCGCTCCTTTCTCATAATATTCACCCATTAGTTTCTTCATCAATCCGGCAGTTTTAAAAGGAACTCTTTTAAACATTACCTTCACCCCCGATCATCTCCAGGAAGGCCTCTACTCTGGTGCGAATCTGGCCCGAAGGAGCAGTAACAAATTCTGTTTCAATGCGTATCGCCGGGATCCCGCTTTCCTCCAAAGCCTGCATGTTATCATAAAAATCGTAGTTTTCCGGTTCACAATTTCTCAGGTGTAAGAAAATTACCCCCTGCACCTTTTTGTCCCGCGCTGTTTTGACCAAAAAATGCCTTCTGGGGTTGTGGGGAGGATCGTAAAATGCTCCCGGAATGCGTTTAAGCTGCCGGTCGGCCAGAGCCGCCAGGGGATCATCGTTGGTTTGAACCTGGGCATCGATATAGCGGGAACCGTTCTTAAGATCATCACCAACCACTAGCCCCCCATTCTCGTCAATAAAATCCAAGATTTCCAGCGGCTCGAGCAATGTGCCGGAAATAAAGAGACGAATTTTGGATTTTGGTGCCGCTTCTTCATTTTCCAGGGCTTCTATCAACCCATTTAGATATTTATTTAAAATCTCCACGGGCATTAGCAAGGCTGCCTCGATGATCGTATAGAGTTCTCTGTTGCTAATTGCCGCCGGATTTTGTTCATGCAGAACGAAAAGCCGGGCCAGCAGGTTTCTGTTATCGTTGTATAGGGCAATGCTCTCTTTAATTTTTTCCTCAGTTATTTTTCTGCCGGAAAATTTCTCAAGTTCTTCCTTCAGCCGATTTAATTCATAGATCAAATAATTCCTGGCGCTGGGGCGGTCGACCTGCCGCGGCAAACGGTATTCTTGTAAAAACGGAAGGGGATTGGCATGTTGCCAGATACCTGAAACATTGCGGGTTGTATCACAGGTTTGCGGAATGATCAGCCCGTCGAGAAAATCCAACTTCCCTTCCAGTGCTAAAGACAGGCTACTACGAACAAAGGAACAAGTCCAGCTTTGCAGATGGGCATCGGCAAATTCCATGCGGGCCCGCCCCCCACTAATCCCATAAGGGAAAAAACCGGCAGCGTGGATGAGTTCTTCCGGTACATCTGTAAGCAAAAAGCCAACTGCTTTTCCCTTTTCTTGTTCCTTCCATTCCCGCACTTTCCAATCCGGTTTTTCAACTACTTTCTGCAAAAATTCGATTATCTCTTCTTTGTGCACATATCTCGCCCCTTGTGTAATTTTTAGCCTCGGTTGGCTTCCAGGCCGGGTGCCACATTGATAAGTGGTTCACCCTTTAAAAAACGATCAATATTTTCGACAAACATGCCCCCAAATCTATGGGCATACATATCGGTCCAACTGGAGACGTGCGGGGTGATCAGAATATTTTTTGCATCCCAAAGCTCATCTTCCGGCGGCAGGAAAGAAGGCAGCGGTTGTTTAATCCATTGGGTATCATTGGCTGCACCGGCAATCCAGCCTTCGTTCAAAGCTTTGACCAGCGCCTCCTTGATGATTAAAGAACCGCGGGCACAGTTAATGAGGTAGGCGGTCTTCTTCATGAGCTTAAAACGGTCCTCATTCATCAACCCCAGTGTTTCGGGTGTCTCCGGGCAAGAGAGAACCAGAAAATCGCTTTGTTTAATTACTTCATCAACCCGTTCATGCAGGTACATTTCATCGACAAACGGAAGCTCGGCAGTGAAGATATCCGACCCGATTACGCGCATATCAAACGCCTTGGCCCTTTTTGCAATTTCGCGCCCGATACCGCCAAGGCCGACTATACCTAAAGTTTTATTATATAGTTCTTCGCCCCGCACCCGGATAAATTTTTTCTCCCTTTGATTATCCCATATCTGATTATATTTTTTAGCTAAATTCAGCATTAATCCGACTGTAAATTCTGCTACCGGTATGCCCGAGCCCCCGGGCAGATGCAGAAGCGGAACCGAAGGTGGAAGCTTTCCCCATTTAACCCAGTGATCATAACCGGAGCTGAAAGTCATAACCCACTGTAAATTTTTCATCTCCGGAACTCTTTCCACGATCATGCCGCTGCCAATAATATGTGTATCCAGGTACTCATCGGGGATCTTGGATCCATCCTGGGATAAACGAACACGTATTTCGCCCCGGGCATATCTATCCGCGAATTTCTCCTTAATTAACTCTTCATATTCATCCGGGATGCCCAGGCCTGGTTGCAACACTACGAGAATATTTAAAGGATCAAAAGCAGCCATACCAAAAACACCTCCATAAAGTTGGTCTAATTCCTAACTGCCCCCGAAACGCTTCCCCTGTAAAAAATTGTAGGAAAAACAGCTATCTTTACAAGATTGCCACCCTTGCCCCTTCTTTAAATTATCTGTCATAGGTGCCTACAACATGCCTCCTCTCCTCTTCCATCTAACAGTATATATTCAACATTCAGAATAGTTTATCCTGCCTCTTTATTTAAGACTTTTTATATTTCTTATAATAGGAAGCTGTAGAAATCTACTTAAATTAAAAAAATATCCTGTTTGGCTCAACATACGGTCCGGGAGATACTAATCATAGGACACATGTTTCTCCTGTTGAGCTTCTCAGGATAAAAAAAAGAAATGTGCGGTGGATCGGCCAGGGGCGCTACACTACCTGTTTCGATTACAACATGGGCTCTCAAATTCACTTTACGAAGAGGTATAATCTATATTGAGAAGTCGAGCTGCGTTGCCACCTAAAATCTGGTCAATTGCCTCCTTGGATAGAGGCAACTGCCGGATAGTATCAATATTTCCCTTTAAATCGGTCAGCCCCGGCCAATCAGAGCCGAAGATAACTTTATCTGTAATTTTATCAATTTCGGGAAAATATTTCATTATATTTTGCGGCGGTAGTCCGGCTATCTCTAAATATACATTGGGATGGAGACGTGCCAAAAAATAAGCGTGATCATACCAGAAACCCCTGCCCCCGTGTACGAGAACAATGTTCAGGTGGGGAAAATCTACTGCTACATCATCTAGAAACAGGGGATCTCCGTATTTTAATCTGGTTCCTTTAAAAACAGATGACCCGGTATGAAGCATAACCGGTATCTGCAGTTCTTGGGCACGTGCATAAAGGGGATAGAGAAGAGGCTCGTTCGGATAAAAATATTGATAAGTTGGTAATAACTTTAATCCACGACACCCCGCATCCACTAGATTTTGTAGCTCTTGCCCCAGATCGCTGACGAGATAGGGATTGATATTGGCAAACGGAATCAATGCATCCTGCCCCTTACAAAATTGCAAAACATATTCGTTGGTACACATTCCTGTAACAGCCGGACACAGTTCGGCCAAGATCACTCCATAGTCGACAGTGTTTGCCTTGAGAAATCTTACGAAATAATCCGGGTCTTGATTTTCTGTATAAAATTTCTGCCAGTCTTTATCAGCATGAATATTTTTAACCCAATTTGATGAACTTTCACCATGCCATTCATAGTAGACGGGGTGAATATGAAAATCTATAACTGGAACGCCCATTGATATGTCTCCTTATTTTATGTTTAAAACTAACGATATACAAAATGTTTTGCATGAATGAATAGAAGCCGGCACCCCCGATTGTTCAGCAAAATTTGCCTCCTACACTTTCTATTAGTGAAGCTGAACGCCCCGGAAACACCGGCTGCTTATTTTTTAAATATCTATGAGATAATTCTACCCTTGAAACCCTAAAAGATTAACTCGAAAAGGATTCAACCAGCCTATGTGTTTTTTAGGCCGGTAAAAATTGGTAACCGACTTGTCCATCCTCGTAAGTAACGGTTTCCGCTTTCGCAGATGCCCCTACAGCCAGCTTTTCTGTTGAAACATCCTTGCTAAAGCGGCCAAATACCTTTACACCGTCAAAATCTACGAGGGCTAAAATATAAGGGACATCGTTCTCGAAACCGGTGGGACCGTAGTTTACTTCGGTAAAGCTGATCAGGTTGCCCGTGCCTTCAATTTTAATCCATTCCATCTCTTCAGACAGGCAATTGCTGCATTCGGCGCACGGCGGGAAAAAGGTTGTCCCACATTTAGTACATTTTGTCCCGCGCAGTTCACCTTTTTCAAGATAATCGACAAAATCATCGCCCACTTTGGATTGTGCCGTAAAGCTAATCTGTCCAAATTTTTCAAAACCCATCTTTCCCTACCTCCCCAAAATAATAACGTTGCCGTAGATGCCCACTCCACCGATATTATGTACGAGGCCGATCTCCGCACCAGGAACCTGCATATCGCCGGCTTCGCCACGTAATTGTAAGACTATAGTCCTAACCTGTGAACCGCCCGTTGCACCGATCGGGTGACCTTTGGAGAGCAAGCCGCCGTCTACGTTAACGGGGATCTTGCCACCAATATAGGTTTCTCTATTGCGGATCAGCTCCGCACCTTTACCGGGCTCCGCAAAACCGAGGTTCTCATAAGCCATCATTTCGGCGATGGTAAAGCAATCGTGGACTTCCGCCACATCAATGTCCTGAGGCGTCAAGCCCGCCATCTCATAAGCTTCTTTGGCGGCAACTTTGGCGCAATCCAATCCATAAAGGGTATTTCTACCGGTCATCGTCAAGGATGCCGTACCTGATCCTATACCCAGCACATAGACCGGTTTGGATGAGATTTCTTTTGCTTTATCTGCACTGGCCAGGATCATACAAGAAGAACCGTCGGCATTGGCACAACAGTCAAACACTTTCAATGGGCTGGCTACAACAGCAGATTCCAGACACTGTTCAACGGTCAGTTCCTTGCGGTAGACCGCTTTTTCATTGATCTTGCCGTAACTGGTCGCTTTAACACGAATCAAGGCGAGGTCTTCCTCTGTGGTGCCATAGCGGGCAAAATGGCCCTGGGCGTGCATGGCATAGTAAGCCGGCATCATCGTGCCAAAGGGAGATTCCCACATGATATCGGCCCCGCGGCCCATCCTTTCCTGTGAATCAGCAGATGTGATCTCCGACATTTTCTGAAAACCCAAGACGACAACGGGATCGTACAGCCCCGCTTTGATCATGGAGTAAGCCAGCCAGAGCCCCGTAGTGCTGGAAGAACAAACTGATTCAACGTTAAAAGTCGGCTGGGGGTTTAAACCCAGATATTCGGCCATCAGGCCCGAAGGACTGCGCTGTTTATCATATTCCGGAGCAGAGCCGATGACAGAAGCCTCAATATCCTTGCTGGTAATCCCTGCATCCTTCATAGCCTCACTATAAGCCTCAAAAGCCAGTTCCCTGATGGAACCTTCGTAACCCCGGACAAAAGCACTTTGCCCTACCCCAATAATGGCTACATCCTTAGACACATAAACTCCCTCCTTTTTAATCCCTGCGATTGTGATCATGGCGTGATCACGCTTCAAAAATAAGTAACGTCTTGCGTCTTGTCTTTAGGGCATCACCATACCGCCGTCGATGCAGAGTATCTGGCCCGTTATATAACTGGAATCATCGGAAACCAGGAAAACCACCGCCGGACCCACTTCTTCAGGCTTTGCAAAACGGCCCAGGGGGATACGCTCCAGATATTTTTCCTTGAAGCGGGGATCATGGGCGATAGTCTGGGTCATGTCTGTTTCAGCCATGGGTGCAATAGTATTTACCCTGATCCCGTAGCGGGCCAGCTCTTTCGCCGCCGATTTAGTAAGGGCATAGACCCCCCCCTTAGCAGCGGTATAGTTCACCTGCCCGACAGTACCCAGGAGGCCGGCCGAGGAGGTTACGTTAATGATGGAACCGGAACGCTGTTCCATCATCGGCCCGGCAACGGCTTGCATACAGTAGAAAGGACCGGTGAGATTAATTCTGATGACATCATCCCACTGATCCTCCTCCAGTTTCCAAAGCATGCCCGGTTTGCTGATACCGGCATTGTTAAACAGAGCATCCACCCGCCCAAACTTGTCCATAACCTCATCTACCAGGGTGAAAACCTGTTTCCGGTCACCGACATCCACCTGCTTGACAAAAACACGGCGGCCCAGTTTTTCCACAGCACGCACCAGGTCGCTATCCGCTTGAATGCTGCGGCTGACTAAAACAAGGTCAGCCCCCTCCTCTGCCAAAGCCAGGGCTACTGATTCGCCAATTCCCTTGCGTGCCCCGGTAACGATGGCCACTTTACCTTCCAAACGCATTTTGTCACCTCTTTTCAATTTTGATCAGAACATTTTTCAAGTTTCTATCTGGTCATGGCTGCTGCAACGGGGCGATAGGCCAGGGTTACCCTATGGCAGGTATCATTAACAGCCCCCTCCCCGCTAAACCAGTCATAGCTCTTAATATTTTCAAATCCTAATTCCGTCAACCAGAAATCGAGCTCTTTTTTAAAGATCGGACGAACCGGCACCCTGATCTCCTCCTGACGAATACGGATGCCGGCCCGGATGCCGGCTGGAGCAATCTTAAAAATTAACTTTGTATCATCTCCCTTTTTTCCGCGCTCTAACAATAATTTGGTTTTTAACCCCAAACATAGTTTTTCTAGAACAGGTATGGGACAGGCACTTTCTTGCATCAGGCGATCATAATTTAGTGTATGGATGACCAGCAATCCGCCCGGTTTAAGCTTAAGATACATCTGCGCAAGCGTTCCCCAGATATCCTCCTCGCTTAATAAACGAGATAATGCATTCTGTAAACAAGCAATCAAATCGCACCGTTCCCGGTAGAGATTTGATATATCCCGCATATCCCCCAGACATATCTCCACCTGAACACCTGCCTGCGCGCTTTTATGATTTATCTCTTTAATAGTCAGCATCTCGGGAACAAAAACAGTAACTTTTTTGCCCCATTTAGCCAACAAGACCGCCAATTCACCGTTTCCACAGAAGACATCAAGCACTTTGTCAATGCGGTGTTTAGCTAATATATTTTTAAAAAAGAACGTCTGTTTTTCATCCAGTCCAAAAACAAAATCACTAAGGTTCCCACACCATTTATATTTTTCAGTAGATAGTTCCTTATTACCATCGAAAGAAAGCATCTGGTTTGTCGCCCCCGGCTTTTGGCAGATACCTGCACTGCAAAATTTATTGCTGGATAAGCTAGTTTTCGTGCCGGCCGCCAATTATAAATATAGACAGGCTAATAAGGTGGCGCGCCGAACCCTCTTTTTTTTTTTACCATGAATGAACTATCGCTCCCGAGGGACAGGCTTTCTGACAGCTCAGGTTGCGTTTTTCAGTAATTGGTTTGCAGGGGCCACAAGAATATTTAATCTTCTTACGGTGCTCCTCCTTAACGCCGATAACCTCATCGTCATAATCGTCAGTGAAAATCACCAGTATTTTTTCCGGGCAGGCCTCGACACAAGGCTTCGCTTCGCATTGCGCACATTTTGCCGTATCTATGCTGATGAAGAACTCACCGGAACCGTCTTTGTAACCGTAGTTGGCGATCATATTTCCACCTCCGGACCCGTATCCCCATTCCTGCACCCTTCAATTGTCTTTTTCAATTAAAGCCCTGGCAAAAAGCGCCGCCCCGACTGCTCCGGCAATCTGGGTATCATATCGAGGTTTTAAAGCTGTAATCCCCAATTTATCCTCAATGCGACTCACGATACCGATGTTTTTAGCAATACCACCGGTAATAACGAGATCTTTTTTTATACCGATTCTATTTAAAAGAGAGAGGACACGCTGTGCCATGGAGGAACAATAGGCGGCTAGAACACGTTCTTTTGACCAGCCGGCATGTAGAAGACCGACAGCCTCTGTTTTGGCGAAAACAACGCATGTACTGCTCACCGGTTCGGGCTCTTCTTCGACATCAAGGGATCTGGTACCAACCTCACCGATGGGGATATCCAAAAGATCGGCAAAAACCTCCATGCCCCGCCCTGTCCCGGCGGCACATTTATCATTCATGATAAAGGATGTTACCTTGCCTTTGCTGTCGCAGTGTATTACCTTGCTGTCTTGACCGCCTATATCCAGAATGGTCCGTACGGTGGGACCATACATAAAACCGCCGCTGCGGGCATGACAGGCAATCTCCGTGACAGCCCGGTTGGCAAAGGGGACATTGATCCGCCCGTAACCGGTGCCAACCGTATAATGAAGGTCATCCAGGGTTAGGCCCGTTTCTTCCATTGCCCAATTTATAGCGTTTAGGGCGCTGTCGGGGCTATTTGATCCTGTCCGCATGTTGGAATAAGCAAAGAGCTTGCCATCACACATGATGACAGCCTGCGAACTGACTGAACCAACATCCACTCCGGCTGTAATGATCCGGGCCTTCACCCAATCTATCTCCGGGTTATGCCAGTTAGACTCTTCCCATCTCCAATGCTCCTTTTTTTTTCCCGTGGCCATATATATTAACCCCCAATCCGCATTTTGGCCCGGGCTAGCTTATTTTTTCAGCGGCGATCAAAGCCGCACCCAGGGCACTTACAAAGTCGGGGTTTTCGGTGAGAAAAATTTTGGTATCAAGATCTTTTTCTAATTCGCGTACAAAACCGGGGTTTTTGGCCATGCCGCCGATCATAGCCAGTTCTTTGTTTAACCCAACCCGACGAACCAAAGAAGAGATGCGGCCGGCCATAGCGTTAAAAACTGAACGGGCGATATCGGCCTTTGGCACCCTGGAATGGATCAAGGAGATTACCTCCGATTCGGCAAAGACAGCGCACTGTGCATTCATAGGCACAGTTTGAACAGCCTGCAAGGATAGAGAACCCATCTCTTCAGGGGTAATTTCCAAAGCCTGGCTCATCATCTCTATGAAAGAACCGGCACCGGCAGCGCATTTGTCACTGATAGTAAAATTAAGTACCTTGCCGGTTTCATCCATCTTGAGGGCCCTTCCTTCTTCCGCGCCGACATCTATAACCGTACGGGATTCCGGTATAACATGGATGGAACCACGTGCAGCGGCACCCACTTCGGTTACGGTGCCACCGGCAAAATCCACTTCTGACCTGCCGGCCCCGGTAGCCATCACCTTTTGAACATCATCTTCGTTCAAACCGGCTGTCGAAAGAGCGCGCTTAAAGGCTTTAAACGCACTCTGCCGTCGATCAAAACCACTGGGAAGCTGGTCTCTACTGATTACTTCCCCGTCCCGAATAATGACAACTTTCGTAAATTTATTGCCGGCATCGACACCCGCAGTAATCATCTTTCATGAACTCCCTCCGGTTAGGCCCGTAACAGATCCAATATTCGGCGGGCTGCACCTTTTATATATTATTAAAATTAGGAAAAGAAAAAAATCGCTTAAAAGCATGGAAGCAAGGTTAAAAAAGAGTGAATTTAGGGTTAACACTTTCGAGCCAACACATACAATAAAAACATTGACCAAAAATCAGTTAGGATATATAATTTTAGTAAAGATGATTTCTTTAATTTATCTGGGAAGAATGACAAAGGGTGATACATTTTAATGTTTTCTTCCGAAACAAATACAAAAGCAGAACTAATTCTGGTCTGCAGGGTAAGCCCGGCATTTAAGGTGCATAAAAAATTAGAATTTTCTTTACAACGCATCCTGCAGAACTCTATAGACCATTTTGAATTTTGGCGCGCGGGGTTGTTTTTAGTAAGAGAAGGGTTGCCACCAATCTGTTGGAAGGCAACCAAAGATAAACAGCCTTTAAATGAGGAAAAAACGGTGCGATGGTCACAGATCCGCGCCCATCTCACTACGGTGGAAAACAATAACAATCAGAAACTGCTGGAACCCTTTAACCCGGTTTTGGCCACTACACTACCGGTTATATTAAGAGCCGCCGAACCAGTAGGCACTATGGAGATCGGCATTTTCAATACTGATATGCAGAGTGCCCAATACATGCTGGTTAAAGCAGTCTCCTTGGGCCGGCATATGGCCGATATTATTCAGGAATCCTTGTTTCAAAGACAAAAGGATCTTCACCTCAGAAAGCTCGCGGTTTGGATGGAGATGGTCAATACTATTAGTTCCACCTTGGATATCATACAGGTTCTCCATGTTGTAGCTCAACTTACTGCCGATCTTTTTGCCGCCAAAAGCTGTATCTACCTGCTGGATGAAAAGGATCAGACCCTAATTCCAGCCGTTGCTGTGGGCAGTTACGATCCGGATCTACGCAAGAAATTTAAGGCATTGCGGGGAAGCAAGCCTTTTCCGGCGATCACGCGCGTCATAAAAACGCAACAGCTTGTTCTGGTCACACCTCAAAACATTCACCGCCTGCTTACTCCCGGTATTATCAAAGATTTTGATTACGGCTGGATGGTTCTCGCCCCCATCATTGTAAAAGATAAAACCATTGGGGTAATGCAGGTTGACCGCCCCCGGGAGACAATGGGCTTTGATCTGGAGGAAAATGAGATCATCTTTGCCATCGCCCGCGCTACGGCCATTGCCATGGAAAATGCCCGCCTGATAGAGATGTTAGAACAGAAAGAGGATCTTCTGCACCAGTTGGTAAACAAGATAATCTCTGCGCAAGAAGACGAGCGCAAACGCCTTGCTGCAGACCTGCATGACGGTATCATTCAATCCCTCATCGCCATCTGGTACCGCCTGCAACGCATTAAAGCCACCCCCCAAACCTCCCCCGAAAATTGGTACGATGAGATCTCTGATCTAACCAACTTGCTAAGCACACAGATACAAGATATCCGGCGGATCCTCTTCGATCTACGTCCATTGATCTTGGATAACTACGGGCTCGTCCCTGCAGTGGAATCTTACGTGCAGAACCTGCAAAAAAAACATAATCTGCCCGTAGAAGTATCAACCACCGGGGAAGAAAACCGGCTGGAATCAAATATTGAAGTAACTCTATTTAGAATAATGCAGGAGGCCCTCACCAACGTTATGAAACATGCCCGGGCTACAGAAGTGAAAGTAGAACTGGATATTACAGAAGAAGAGGCAACTTTGAGGGTGGAGGACAATGGTACCGGTATGGATCCCTCACTTCTTGCTACCAGCCAGGCACAGAACTGTCTGGGCCTGGCCAGCATCCAGGAGCGTGCTCTTTTGTTGGCCGGCACATGTAACATCGATTCCCAACCGGGAAAAGGTACATGTATATCTGTCAAAATTCCCTTAAATTAACGTTTTTCCAAACCAGGGATCATTAAAAATAGTGACTATCAAGAAAAGGAGGTCTACAGTGGCTATTAAGCTCTTGATTGTAGACGATCATCCGATGGTCAGGGAAGGTTTGTCCGTCATGTTGTCTACCTGCGACAAGATCGCTTTATTAGACAGTTGCAGCAACAGCGAAGAAGCAATCGCGGCAGTATCAGAAAAAGAACCGGATATTATCCTCATGGATATTAAAATGGAAGGTAAAAACGGTATTGAGACGACAAAGGAAATTTTAAGCATGAAACCACAGGTTAAAGTAATCTTTCTCACCGTTTTTGAAGATCCGGAATCAATCCGCCAGGCCTTGCAAGCCGGTGCAGCCGGCTATATCTTAAAACATGTTTCCCGAGAAAAGTTGATCGATACCATTATACGCGTTAATGAAGGGGAAACGATCATCGAACCAGCCATCTTCAATCAGATAGTTCATGATTACACCCGTCTAAGCAAGAAGGTTGCTCAGATAAATCAACCCCTGGCAGAAGAAAATATTGAGACCCTGACGCCGCGTGAACAGGAGATTCTATCACACCTCGTCAAAGGGTTTACCAATAAAGAAATTTCTTCGGCTACCAATTTGGCAGTGGATACCGTAAAAACCCATCTACGTAATATTTTCCGCAAATTCGGGGTCAAAAACAGAACGCAAGCCATTGCTCAGGCGATGAAATTAAGCCGGAGCCCGGAGAGCACCTTGTTTTACAGTTTTAGAACTATAGGGCGGGAGTAGAGCCCGCCGCCGCCACTCCCGCCATTTTATTAAAAGGGCCAACACCTCACGTTAGCGTCAGTAGGAAACATAATTTCCAAGGAAAGTGGTAATCGACGGAAAAGCAATGAGAACAGCCAAACAAAGGACTAGGGCTATGAGAAAAGGCCAGATCCCCTTAAAAATCGTCTCCAAAGGGATCTCCTTGGCAATGCCCTTGATGATGAAGACGTTCATCCCCACTGGTGGGGTAATAACTCCCATGGCCACCACCATGACGACGATTACACCAAACCAGATGGGATCGTAACCGAGAGTGGTCACCGCCACCGGGTAAAAAATGGGGATGGTGAGCAGAATCAGGGCCAAAGCATCGATAAAACATCCCAACAACAGATAGATCACAAGAACGATTGCAATGACGATATAGGGCGGGAAAGGCAGGCTTCCGGCCCAGTTGGCCAATGCAAAGGGGATGCGGCTGACAGCCATGAAGCGGCCAAAGATAACCGCCCCGGCGACGAGAAACATGATCATCGCCGTAGTGCGAGTCGTATCTGCCAGCGACCTCTTGAGCGCCTCCCAGTTTAACCGCCCCTCCAGAAGGGTTAGAACTAAAACTCCACCGGCGCCTATGGCTCCCGCTTCCGTGGGTGTAAACCACCCTAAAAATAACCCCCCCAGGGAGAGGAAGAAAAGCACCGCCACCTCCCAAAGACCGCCGCCTAGAGCCCTGAATCTTTCTCCCCACTTTGCCCTGGGACCCGGCGGGCCCAGAGCAGGATTGCGAACCGTAAGAACGTATATCGTTCCCATATAGAAAAGCATTAACAAAATGCCCGGGATGATGCCGGCGATAAAAAGCTTCCCGATCGATTGTTCAGTAGCAATACCGTAGACGATAAAGATAACGCTGGGCGGAATCAAAACCCCCAGTGCCCCCCCGGCTGCAACGCTGGCCGTAGAGAG
>JAAZMI010000211.1 GCA_012798895.1 Bacillota bacterium | reverse complement strand
CTTGAAAAATATCAACAAAGATGTGCTGGAGGCCCATCTAAATAATTGCGTGCTGGAGGCCTTCGATTCCGGCGATCAGTTTAACAAGAAGCAGAAAATAGATGAGATGATCAAGATCGTTGATAAATTGACCAGGTAATAACTCCGGCAAGCCCGTTTGCATGTTCAATTTAATGGCTGTTTCCATTAAAATCCCGGCGGGGCGGCAGGAAAGATAACTATCTGGGAAATATTAATGCGGCGGTAATGCTGTACATTCACCCAAACAGATGAAAGATATGCTACAATGGTAGAAACAGGCGTCCCTGCCTGCAATGGCGAGGGCAGACGATACTTGCCTGCCCGCCTGCAGGGGCGTGTGTGCGACGAACCAGGATATCCGGCAAGAGGTGATGATATGGCATTAGAGCTAAACATTCCGGGCCGGGGAGCAGTAAAACTAACGAAGATAATTTTTGATCTAAATGGCACCTTGACGGTGGATGGAAGAATGCGCAAAGAGACCCTTTCCCTGTTAAAAAAAGTGGCCGAGGTTCTGGAAATTTATATCTTAACTGCCGATACTTTGGGATCCGCCATGCAAATTGATTGGGGAAGCGATATTGATGTGCACATCGTCTCCGGTGAAAACACCTCCAGAGCCAAGATCGATTTTCTAGAGCTTGTGGGGCCTCTTGAAACGATGGCCGTGGGCAATGGCACAAACGATGCCGGCATGTTGGAGAAGGCGGCTCTAAGCATCGCCGTTTTGGGCCCGGAAGGTTGTGCTCTAGAAGCCCTTCGGGCTGCCGAACTGGTGGTTAGAAATATCGACGATGCTCTCTGTATGATCTTAAAACCCCGGCGCCTTATCGCCTCGCTTCGCTGCTAGAGGCAGTTTAAGGAGGCAGAAGCCGGTAAGGATTATCCTAGGATATAGATCCGTATTGTCTAAAAAGTGTTTCAAATGTATTGTTAAGTTCATCTGTTTGACAACAAAATTATTATGGCCTTGTTTGAAGGAACGTGGGGCGGAAAAATATTTTTTTAAATCTACCCGGGCAACCATGCTCAGCGGAAAATGTTATGAAGGCAGGATGCTTATGGAGAGCACTGCAAAAACAAAGCGGCTTCTGGCCGGAATTAGAGAAATAAAAGAAGAAGCAATAACGACGTTTCGTAATCATAGCAGCGTTCTGAATGATAGCACTTTAATTAACATAAACAGACTTTTCTACCTGTCAGCTATTGCCGCCCCCATCCGTGTTCTCGATATTTTTCTTTTTACTGCCGATCCTTCTGTTCCAAAAGCATGGAGTCGGGGCATTATTCTCTCCCATCTCATATTGCTTGTTTTCTATAGCGGTGTTTTTATAGTATCCCTGCATCTAAGGAAGAAGGCGCAAGTCAATCTAACTATGCGTATCCTGCAATACGTTATCCCCTTTATAGTCCTGCTTTCCGGTATTATCGTAACGGCCATCGATCAATTGGTAACTACAAATATTACCCCTTTTTTATTGGTGAGCATCGTCTTTGGCGCTGTTTTTTTAATCAGGCCCTTATTTTCCGCCCTTATTTTAATGGTTTCCTACCTGGTTTATTATTTTGCTATAGCGTTAACCATTACTAACCCGCAAGTGCTTCTATCCAATAGAGTAAACGGCATTACCGCTGTTGCTCTTGGTTTTTTAATCAGCGCTATGAGCTGGTATTACAATTATACCAATATCACCCAAAAGCGGCGCATAGAAAGTCAGCAAGAACAATTAAAACAGATGGCCTATTACGATCCTCTAACCAATATTTCCAACAGGCATTTTTTTAACAAGACGATTAAGAAAGAATTTTCCGCTATGCAACGTTACAGGTATAGTTCTGTAATTATAATTTTCGATCTGGATGACTTTAAAATGATCAACGATACCTATGGCCACCTGGCGGGAGACCATGTGCTCAAACAGGTTGCCCAATTGATCTCCAGCAATGTGCGCAGATCAGATACCGTATCCAGGTTTGGCGGGGAAGAGTTTGTTATCCTCGCACCGAGGATCTCCTTGGATGAAGGGTATGCATTAGCAGAAAAGCTAAGGAAGTTGATTGCCGGAAAAGCTTTCATCGCGGGTTCGACTACATCACATATTACCGCTAGCTTCGGCGTGTCTCTACTGCAGGCAAGCGAAGATCATGGATCAGAATACTATATTTCGCTGGCGGATAAGGCGCTCTACCTGGCCAAAAACCGGGGTAAAAACCGGGTGGAGAAAGCCTCCTAAAACAGTGGACGAAAGGCGTCCAATAAAAACGGGAGACTATATGGCAGTTCCCTTTTGTCCACATTTAAACTGGGCGCAGCGAAACAATTGATTGTATTCCAGTATTTTTAATTCGGGTCTTTTCTTAATATTGGGAGGCGATATTATGCAAGGTTATGAAAATAAGAGAGCTTTAATTGCAGAGATAGAAGAAACGGCAGCCCTTTTTATCGAAGAGTTTACAGTGATCAAAGAGGCTGATAGAAACAAATTGGCGGCGGGTGTGGAGAGAACGCCTCTGCAGATGATTGCCTACCAGTTGGGCTGGCTCGATCTTATAATAAATTGGGACAAGGATGAAGCAGAAGGTAAAGATGTGGTTACACCCGCTGAAGGATATGAATGGAACAACCTGGTGGCCTTGTACCAAAGTTTCTACGATCAGTATGAAAACTGTTCATTAGCGGAATTACAGCAGCTTTTTAAAGACAAAGTGAATAATTTTACGGCATGGCTCGACAGCCTTTCAGACGACGAAATTTTTACTGTGGGCAGCCGAAAATGGGCGTCGTCCCCTCCTTTTGACTGGCCCGTTTGGAGATGGGTGCATATTAACATTGTCACCCCGTTTAAATCGTTTCGCAGCGCAATTCAAGAATGGAAAAAACTTTAAATTGATACCAGAACTACAATCGTGTTCCCCCCGCATGCACAGGAAAAATTCGAGAAGGGGTGAGGTAATGCTTTCCTGGATAATCAGATGGTGTAAAAGACACCAGGGAATATGTTACCTTTTTTTAATGTTTGTTTTTATTATGGTAACTATGGCAGGTTGTGTTTCGG
>JAAZMI010000210.1 GCA_012798895.1 Bacillota bacterium | reverse complement strand
GTATTTTAAATGTGCCAGGGTCTCTGCCAGGGCCATCCACTTCAGCTCTGCCGTAAATTGTTCCCAGTGCCCGGGGATATTCCAGGTTACTTTAGAGGCTATCTCGTAGGCAGTTTTTCCGCTTTCACCGTTTCTGCCAAGAAAGGATACTATCTCCTTTTCCCTGTGATCATGGTGTTTCTTTAACTCGGAGATCCGGCCCTGAAAATCCTGAAAAACCCCGCGATGCCCGGGTAAAACCAGATCTACCTCCAGATCGGCCACCTTGTCGAGGCTGCCCAAAAATTCACGCAGGGGATTGCGATCTTCCCCCGGCCAGAGAAATATCGCCGGGGTAATCGTCTCCAGAATATGATCCCCGGAAAAAAGAAGGTTTTTCTGTGGCTCATAGAGGCAGAGATGCCCGCTGGAATGCCCGGGGGTCATCAAACACTGAAGGGTGTTTTCACCCACGGTCAGGATTGCTCCATCCTCAATTATCTGCAGGCGGCCCTGGGGGGATGCCTGTCCTTTATGTGCTATCACGGCCTCTCTCATCTCTTCCAAGGGCAGTTTTTCCAAAAAATCCGGTGTCTCTTGAATAAATTTGGCCAGCTCATCCTCGGGAAAACCGTTTCTTAGGCCATGAGCAAAACCTTCCTCCCAACGATGGGGATCCTCCCAAAAGGCAGCCTCCGGGGCATTAAGAAAAATTGTTGCATCCTTTGCAGCCAACTCCGGCGCAAGGCCGAAATGATCTTCGTGCAAGTGCGTAATAAAAAAATCAGTGTTCTCCATACTAACATCCAGCTCCCGGAGAGCACTGACCAAAGCTTCTCTACAATCCGGCCTGCTCATCCCCGAATCTATGATCAGATTGCGTTCTCGGCCCCGAAGCAGGTAGACGTTAACCGTTTGCAGCGAATCATAAGGCATAGGCAGTTCGATCCTAAAGATTTCAGGCAATATTTCTTCGATCATTGCAATCACCCAACTATTTTTTAAATTTGCAGCTACTTTTTTGTTGAATGGCAGCATAGATATTTTTGGCTTTTAGAAGGTACCTATATAAATATGATACTAAGTATCACCCCGGCCTGTCAAGAATTTCTAAGCGATGCTTTTTCCCCGCCCGGGCCATTCCCTTCATGGCCGGTTTGTATCCGCCCAAAAGTTTCGGGGATAAACAGGGCCAGGAAAAACGCCAAAACGGCACAGATGCTGTATAGTAGAAATACTTTCTGATAAGCAACGGCAATTGTAGATTCTGCCCCGAAGTAATCGATAAAATAACCGGTGATGCTCTGGAAGAACCCCACGCTCAAAATCATCACTGTGTTTAAAACGCCGATAACTGTGCCAGTCATAGTCAAAGGAAAAAATTCTTTGACGCAGGTGACATCTATTAAAAAAACTGTTCCCAAAAATCCGAAGCAAAAATATAACAGAGAAACAGACAATGATCCCCAATAGTGCGTTTTAAATAAAAATAATAACAGGGTTGCCAGAAAGCCCATCGTCGCCCAGACAAGAACCGGTTTTCTGGCTTTTAAAAAACGATCCGATAAAAGTCCCCAAAAAGGGCCACCGGCAATGATCCCGATCGATGTAAACATCAGATTCATACCGGCCATCTCCCGGCTGATGGAGAAAACATCCTGCAAATAGGCCGCACCCCACAACGTCTGAATGCTAAAAAGAACGCCGTAGACAAAAAACCCCCAGACAATAAAGTATAAAAATTTTAAATTTAACAACAAATAAATTGCCGGCCTTTTTTGGGAATCCCCGGCATCTTTTTTTTCATCCCTCTTCGCTGTAGTAAATTTTAGATCCATGGTAAACCAGGCGAAAATTACAAATAATAACAGCATGGCCGCTACAAGGAAAAATGGCATCCGCCAATTGGTTCTCTCCACAAGAAAAGCTAAAGGATATGTGGAAAGTACAAACCCCAAACTGCCGACAGAGCTGAGTATGCTTGATAAACTGGCAAAATTATCCGGTGCATAAGCCAGAGAAAGATATTTTAGGGCCGGAACCCAGATGCCTGCAGTTCCCAACCCAATTAATATTCTTGCCAGAAAAGCAATATGTATATTTAGCGCAGAAGCAAAAAGAAAAGAGCCCACCACACCAATTAAACCAAAGACGAAAACGGTATGGCGAACACCGATGCGATCGGCCAGTATACCCACCGGTATCTGCACCAGGCCATAGATCCAAAAATATACCGCCGCCATCAAACCCAACGTCGATGCAGGGATGGAAAAGGATTCCATCAGGTCGTGTGCGATCACGGCCGGGCTTGCCCTTAAAAATAGGGCCAAAACAAAAAGCAGACAAAAACCACCAAAAACCAGATTTCGCCTTCCCGCTTCCATAAAAACACCTGCTCCTTTCCAGGCTTAATAGATAAATAGCTAAACAACGGGATCTTAAAACAGATGATCCCGACAATTCATTATAACGTACCGCTGCATAAAAATATGCAACCGGGAGAAAACAATCCCCCGGTTGCATAACAGCACTGCCCATCCATCAAACTAATCATTTACCAACTGTTAGCAAATTATTATCTTATAATAAAGTTTATCCGGTCCAGCGTTTGACTAAGGAAGTCTCTATCTGCAATTGGTCAAATATACGTCCCATCAGTTGTTTCATCATATCCTCTATGGAATTCGGAAGATGGTAGAAAGACATTACAGGTGGCATGATAATTACCCCCAGCCTGGCAAGCTTTAACATGTTTTCAAGGTGGATTGGACTTAGCGGTGTCTCTCGTACTAATAAAATCAATTTGCGTCTTTCTTTAATTGCCACATCTGCAGCGCGATTTATTAAATTATCCGCATATCCATTTGCTATTGCTGAAAGAGTTTTCATGCTACAAGGAGCTACTACCATCCCATCATGTAGAAAAGATCCGCTTGCCGGCGGTGCAGCTATGTTACTGTTTGCATGTTGTTGGCTATTTGTTGTCTCCAAATCTGATAGATAATAATCGGTTTCCAATTCAATCGTTTTCTTGGCTGAATCACTTATAATCAAATGTGTTTCGACACCGGCATGATTAAATTCGTTAAGCAGTTTAATACCGTATAATGCTCCGGTAGCACCTGTAATTGCCAGCACTATTCTAGTCAATAGCAACTCCTCCCGTTCTATCCTTACGAGAACTATCTGCAAGTATATTGAAACAGACATTTAAATAAACACCAGGCTGGGGACCAGAGGGGCAGGTAAACTGTCCTACTTACATTCCATTATTTTTTTAATGGAGGAACAGGCACCAGAACCATCAGATCGTCCATGTCGACACCGTCAAGTGTAAAGTAAGGATCGCGTTTTTCCGGATTGATTACCTCTTCTTCCTCGGTAGTACGCCAACTATAATTACAGCGACTGCAGAGATATATCTCCCAAGCTCCGCTTCCATCTGGAGCGTCAGCTACTTTTGCTGCAGTATCTTCCAAGCAACGTGCACATTTCATGTTATATTTTCCTCCTATCGTTTCAGTATAAGGATCTCATCCAAACTACTTGCCTGCTGATTTTTGCAGTTCGGCGATAATTTTTTCGACTTCCAGCGCTTGTGGCATACGATCAACCATTCTTACCTCCCGCATGACAGAATCCGGGGGTGCAGGGCTGGTGGCGTCAATGATTAACTTGTTGCCCATTCCTGGCGGTTCTGATGCAGGATCGAGAGGCATGCCGGGTGTATGTGGAATAACAATAACGTCTTTGTCGGCACGAACCCTGGTTGATAAGGCCCACATAACCTGCATCAGGTCAAATGGGTCAACATCATCGTCTACTAAGATGATATTCTTACAGTAGGAGATACCGTGCGGTGTAGAAGCAACGCGCATTGCAACAGACTTGGCATACCCGCCAAAACGGTTGCCGGTTGCGATAATAGCTGTTAAACCGTGCTGGTAGAGAGCATTTACTGCTTCAACTTCCGGCATCGTCTCTTTCAATTGACGATAAAGCGGCACGCATGTATTTAAGCCCAAGAGAAAGTCTGCTTCTGTCCACGGCCGTCCGATGTATAGGTTTTCAAAGATTGGATCTTTGCGGTGTGTTATTGCTTTCACTTTTATCCGCACTTGTTTACGAATTCCAGAATAACTGCCGGGGAACTCTCCGAAGGGGCCTTCCGGGAAGCGCTGGCGGGGAATAATCTCCCCTTCGAGCACGAATTCAGCACCGGCCGGCACGTTGATGTTGCTGGTTACCGCTTTAGTCAGTTCCTGTGGTATTCCATTCAATGCAGCGGCAAACTTATATTCAGATTGATCATAATAGATCGGCGTGCTGGCAATAAAGGAGAGCACCGGATCCACACCGAGGGCAATCGCAACAGGCAGCGGCTTATTTTCCGCTTCTACCTTGGCTAACTGGATGGAGATATCATGGAAAGCCAGGGCCTGCATCCCGATAATATCTTTTCCTTGCACCTGCATTCTGTAGATACCGACATTCTCTTTGTCGAGGTTGTCCGGTTCATCCGGATCTTGGGAGATAACATTTCCTTTCCCAAAGTAATACCCACCATCATAGGGGTTAATACGATATAAAGGAAGCAGATCGAAAAGGTTGATATCATCCTTGATTACAACTTCTTGACAGGGTGCATTATCAACAAATTTTACTTCCCCGGGGTAGTTGTCCCATCTGTTACAAAGTTCATGGAATTGTTCTTTAGGACTTGTGTCTTTATCCATACCAAATGATAGTGCGTGGTTCGCCCAAGAACCATGAACGTTGACTACCAAACGTTTACCCTTATACCCTTTAATGTTATTCATTAATACTGCCGGCCCATTGGGCATGTCCCCCGAAGCACGGCAGATATGCCTAACATCCGGCTCGGGCAGAATCTCATCAGTATAGCGTACGAGTTGTCCTTCTTCTTCTAGTTTTGCTAAAAATTCACGTAGATCGCGATACAAATTGTTCACCCCTTGATTTTTTCTTTTATTGTTTAGCGGCTTAAATTTGCAAGCCGGCATACAACCCAAATCAGATCTTTTTCCTTATAAATTCTAGCCTAGTCTAAAAACTCCACTACATCAGAAATGTTCAGCTCCAGCATCTTTACGCTGGTCAGTATCCGCTCCACATTCCGGTCTACACACTGCATACCACCGGAAATCTCTATAAGATGCTGAGCTTTCTGCTTAATATCTTGGATCGTTTTATCCATTCCCTTTAAGTCAACCAGAACTTGCAGATCCGTTGTTTCTTTGGTTGCCATCACAGAAACCCCCTTATATTAATGTTAATTTAGTATTTTTATTACCTTGTATCTTTAAAACGCCTGGCCTTGACCTGATACCGTGGCAAGCTGTCAAAAGGATGGAACTCAATCTGGTAAGCCAGATTTGTCTTCAGACGCAGTTGCCGAACCAGTTCCTGTTTTACATCATCTTCCTTGTTACTGGCTTCTGGGACAAGCTCAACTTTCAGGGTTAGATGATCCGCATCCCCTCTTTTTGAAACTATGAGTTCATACTCATCGCCCAGTTCAGGTATGCCGCGAACCACTTCTTCTACCGAAATCGGGCTGAACAGTACTCCCTTAATCTTGGTAATATGGTCTGTTCTGCCGTGCACTCCGCCTTTCAGCAATCTGAAAGTACGCCCACATTCGCAGTCTTCTCCCCACATGCTGACATCCTTGGAATCAAACCTGATGCAAGGCTGTGCCATGCGGTCAAAGGCAGTAATGATAATTCTACCCGGTTTGTTGATCTCTTCAATGGGTTCGTTGGTCTCCAGATCGACAAGCTCTACCAGGAAGTAAGCTTCGTTGACGTGCATACCGCCGGGCTGAGATGTGCACTCATAAGACCAGGCACCGATCTCTGTAGCACCTACGTGGTCATATACTTTGGCGTTCCAGGCTTCCTCCATGCGCTTCTTGGTCGCTGGAACGAGAGCACCCGGTTCCCCGGCACAGAGAATTTTTTCTATACCCAGTTCAGAGGCATCCATATTCAGCTTATTCCGGCAGGTTTCGGCCAGATGCAGAACATAGGTCGGCGTAGCCATTAAAGCATTTGCTCTCAATTCCTTCATCTTGAGGAGCCTCTCCTCAGTGTTCAAAATGCCTCCCGGCACTACCTCGCAGCTCATTTTTTCACAAGCGTAGTGACCGGCCCAGTAGGCAACAAAGACGTTGTAGCCAAAGGGGATGAAAACCCGGTCTGTGTTTCTAAATCCTTGCGAAAAGAGAATATAGGCCCAGCTTTCGTTCCACCATTCCCAATCCTGCCAGGTGTCAGGTTGGTAGACAGGTTGCCCGGTGGTCCCACTGGTCTGGTGATATTCAGTAACTTCTTCCAGTGGTACGCAGAGGCTGTCACCATAGGGCCATGGCTCTTTGGCTTGGGCTTCGCGGTAATCCTCTTTTTGCAGGGTCGGAACCTTGCGGATATCTTCAAACTTTTTCAGGTCACCCGGTTCAAAGCCAGCCTTATCGTAAAGGCTGCGGTAGAGCTTGGATTTTTCATAGCCCCACTCTACAATCCGTTTAAACTTCTTGAACTGCAACGCTTTAATTTTTTCCCGTGGTAGCGTCTCTAAAACAGGGTTCCAGTACTTATCAACGCCTTTAAGTTGATACATGCTAAATGCTCCTTTCTGGTACCAAGTAGTGCTTCAAATTTTTATACCTGTCATCAACTGCATTCATCAACGGTGAGTTGTTCATGAAGATTTAATTTTATGGAATTGCATTGTAATTTAAGCTCTTCCCTCAAGACACCCCCTCCTGAAATATTTATACTAACAAAATGTTTTCACTATACTTTTAAGTGCAAATTGCGTGCCAGGGCGCCATAATAAATTAAAAAAACCCCGGGAAGCACCATGCAGGCGCTATTTAGGGGATAAATTGTCGAAAAATTACCGGCATTAAAATATTTTTTTATTCATTCCACGTAGTCAACTTTGACCCTTCCGGGGTAGTTTCTATGGTCATAAATGACGTATCAGATAATATAGTGCACAAAAAAACCCCCGCCTTACTGCTAAGGCGGGGGTTCTGCTTTTAATTATAATTGTTTATTCCTGCCTACAACCCTCCTGTTCTCTTTGTTTCCTCAACCTTCTTGTAAAACTGGATAGGCTGATGCCAAGCTTCTTCGCCGCTTCAGCGTGGGTGTTACATTGCTCCAACATTTTTTCGATCATTGCCAGTTCGAATTTATTAACCATTTCTTTCAGGGTGCCGGAAAAGTTATTTGGTAGATAACTCTGCTGCTCTGCAAAAAACTGTTTGGAAGAAGCAGATGATAAGCTTGTAGGCAGATGCTCTGAGAGATGCGATAAGGTAATTTTATCATGCGAAACTGTAA
This sequence comes from Bacillota bacterium, assembly GCA_012798895.1. GTDB lineage: Bacteria > Bacillota > Dethiobacteria > DTU022 > UBA8154 > JAAZMI01. The sequence continues at coordinate 955 of JAAZMI010000210.1, read as the reverse complement.
CCATTAACCTCTCTACAAGATTATATAACTCTCTTACATTGCCGGGCCAGGAATAATCGGTTAGATGTTTAATCAATTTCGGATCTATCTCTTTATTAATATTGTATTTTTCTCTTAATTTTGCAGCAAAATGCTTCACTAGCACAGCAATGTCTTCTGCACGCTCTCTAAGGGGCGGCACTTCAATTGGAATTACATTCAACCGGTAATATAGATCTTTCCTAAATTCCCCATCGCTGACCATCTGTTCCAAATTGCGGTTGGTTGCCGCTAAAATCCGAACATCTATTGGAACATTCCTTGTACCCCCCACCCTGCATACTTGTCTATCTTGCAGGATATCCAGCAGCTTGGCCTGCACTTCCAAGGGAAGCTCCGCAACTTCGTCCAGAAAAAGCGTTCCTCCTTCAGCCTCCTGAAAATAACCGATCTTACCGCTCCTTAAGGCGCCGGTAAAAGCCCCCGGTTCGTACCCAAACAGTTCGGATTCGACCAGGTTAGCGGGAAGGGAGGCGCAGTTTACCTTTATAAAACATCCACTTTGAGATCTTGGGCTGGTGCTATGAATAAGCCGCGTAACCAATTCCTTGCCTACGCCTGTCTCCCCGTGGACCAAAACAGTAGAATCTACTCTGCCAAGTTGAACGGCCAGTTCTACCACTGCAGCCATGGCATCACTGTTAAAAACAATTTCGTATCCATCGCCCCAGGTATCGACTACTTTATAGGGCAGATCAGTCTTTATCTGCGAAAATTCATTTATACAAAACTCCTCAGGAGATACATATTTTTGTGGTTTAAGATTGTGCGAAAAGACTACCTGATTTCTAATATTGGATACTACATATCTGAGATTCCCAGCAGAATCAAAGACCGGGGAAGCAGTGTTCAACAAGCTTTTCCTGGCTACGGTTCTAACCTCTTTTGTAATCGTTTTTTTCTGTTTCAAACCTTC
>JAAZMI010000044.1 GCA_012798895.1 Bacillota bacterium | reverse complement strand
TGCAGCGGGAACCGTCCCCATTGCATTTTGATAGCAGAGGAATAGATGCGTAGGTGGAATCAAAAACAACTTTTAATTTTTTGTTTCATCACTATGGTAATGAAGAGATCGCTTCTTGTTCGAGGCGGATCTTCTTTTCAAGGATCAGGGTTATTAATGTATGAAACGGGGCAAAGGCGTCGTTTTCCAGCAGGTCGGCCAGCTTTTGGGCGTACTGCTCTGTTATGGGCTGTCCCAAGTGCAGGTACTTTATGTATGTCTTCTTATCCATTAAATAAGGCCGAATGGGTATGCTGGTTTTTTTACGAAGATCACACCAGATTTTAAACCCTCCCAGATCAAGATCGCCCCAGTGATAAAAGGGAACCATGTCTTCGCGCTCCTGGAAAAAACGGTACAGCTTCTGTAGGAACAACCTGCAGGCAGTTCCGGCAAAGCCCCCCAGGTAGATGGCCAATTGCCCCGGCGGGCCTTCTAGCACGTATTGATAAAAGGAAGTGAGGTTTTCGACGGTAACTACGGCTTTTGCGGGGCAATCTACTACCACCAGCTCCTTTACCATTCTTGTGGGCAACCCTAGGTCGGGTTCAAATAGAGACAGGTCGATCTGCCCCCTGGATGTCCCCAAGACAAGGGGGCCGGCCAGATGGATGTGCCCCGGGTTGTTTACAATGCCCCACTCTCCCAGTAGAGTAGCGTCATCTGCTTCGGCATCTGCATCTCCGATTGTCCGGTAATAGTTCCGTAGCAATTGCAAAATTCCTTTTTCAAGCTGCTGCCACCGTTTGGAATCCCCGTAAAGCTGCACGCTGAGCGTCCGCTTTGCTGTCTCCTCATCCCGGGGTACGAAAAGCGCGTTGAAGCCCCTGAGCAGATCGAGCAGCTCATCGTTTTTTCCAGGGCGTAGGGGCGGGGGGAGTGATTCATAAGCGGCAAGCTTGCGCATAAGTTCATCATAATAAGAGTGTATGAGAGGCGGTGCTGCGGCCTTCAGCTCCATCAAATACCCGGCCGCTTCCCGATAAATTTCCTCCTTAGAGCGCCTTCCCAACGCCTGATATATAGCCCGCAGCATATCTTCTGCCAGCGCCACCCGTTCCAGAGTATGCCCCCGATCGAAGCGCACCCATTCCAGGTTAACAAAACCCAGCCGCTCCAGGGCTTCCATTTCGGCGTTAAACATCAATCGATAGCTGCTGTTGCTTACATGAAAATAATCCGGAAAGTGCTTGCTATTGATTCGCAAGAGGGTGCGACGGGGGCTTTTTGGGGTGGAGCAGTAGTCCCGGCGGCGTTCATAGCGATCCACGAGCTTGTTGAGGACCTCTTTCTGGATATTACTGAGTTTCACTGTTTTATACACTCCAAACATTAAAAATGTTGGTGTTTGATTCTACTTATAGCTGCAAAAGGAGGGTCATTGCCGTCATCCGCTGGTGTTCCGGCATTATGCTGCTGCTGCTGCGCTAAGAACTCTGCTCTTCTATTTCCAAAAGGTCTTTTCTGCTGACCCGCTCGATAAAACTGTGGAACCCGTCTTTCATGACGATCAGGTTCGTGTTAACGTGGGGAATAATCAAGCGGATTCGACCCGTGGGCGCTACGACAATCGCCTGAAAGCCAAGGTTCTTCATAAAAGTGACGGCTTCTTCGATACGGTCCGCGTCCATGCGGTTGAAGGCTTCATCGAAGACTACCAGGCGTAGCGTGTCCTGCTTGCGGTAAAGCTGGTAGGCCTGATAAAAGGAGGCGAGGATCGCTACGTAGAAGGGTACCTGGGTTTCACCGCCGGACTTATCCCGGGCAACTTTGGAAAAGTGGTATTTATTTCCCCAACTATCGGTAATGATAATGTCAAAATCCAGAAATGAACGGTAATCTGTTAGCGTCTGCATGGTCTCCCGGAACTCGTTTTCGTGCCGGGTAATTTCGGCAAACAGTTCTTCAATGGCCTCGCCGTGCCGCTCCATGAATGCCTCCCGGAAGATCGATCCCTGGTAGATGCCTTTATCCATAATCATCTCATAATAGCGGCGCATATCACTTTTAGCAGTTAGGCTGAAATAATAGGAATCCGAACCAAAGCGCATGTTCTTTAGGGCGCGGTTTAGCTCTTTGATCTCTTCCTCAGCGCCCTTGATATATTCCCCCAGCTTGGCGATAAAGTGTTCCTGAAAGCTCTGTTCCGCCTGTTCTCGCGCCTCCTTTGCCTGCTTTTCATAATCTCCCAGGTGGCTCTCCGCCAGCAGGCGGTGGCGTTTTCGGAAGGCTTCGTTGTCGGGTGCTTCCGGATCTCCCGGGAAGTCAAAGAGATGGGCAAAATCGGTGCGCATGCGAATGAGGGTCTGCATCTGTTTACCCAGGCGGGTGTTCAGCCCCTCCCGGCTGCCGCTGTAGTTTCCCAACAGGGTCGCGGGGGAGCGCTTTGCCGACTCCTTCTCCCATTTTTGTTCACATTGTTTCAGCAGCCTTTCATCCATCTGAGAGGAGAACCCTTGATAGACTACTTCGAGGGTGGATACTTCTTTTTCGAGGTTGGCAATCTGCTGCATTAGAAAACTAATCTCCTGCAGGAGTGCCCCCTTTTCCCCTTCCATCCCGCGCAGTTTATCCTCCAGTTCCTTTTTCCCCTTTTCCAGGGCTGTTTTTTGTTCTTTCAGGCGGTTCAATTCCTTAAAATCGAGCGATAGAAGCTCCTGTTGCCTTGCTGCCAGCTCCTTTTCCACCGTGGGTTTTTCCTGCAGTGCCTCGTAGATCCGGCCCCATTCCTCATAGCGGTCTACCTTGTCGGCGGCGTAAACGGCGATCCGGTCAGAGATCTTAATTTTCTCCCGGCAGAGGGCCAGGTTTTTCTCGCATTCTTGCAATTCTTCTTTGCGCCGGGCCAGTTGAAAGCGGATCGCTTCTCGGCCGATATAGGGCAGCTCGTAACGGCTGCGAGGAATTTGCCGGGCGGTATGGTTTTGATAGAGCATGCAACTGGCGGTGATGGCTCGTTTGTAACGGGACAGCTCCTGCTCGGAATCGCACTTAATGATGTTTCCCAGCAGCCAGTTGGCGTAGGCGGAGGCATAGCTCACTTTTGATTCAATCTCCTTTGCGAGGCTATTTGTCATGGGGGGGCGAACTTCTGCCATCAGCCGCTCCGTATTGACCAGGCCCACGCGCTCGATGCCCAGGGTGAACTTGTGTCGTTCGTAAAGGGAAAGTGCCTCCTGGAAGTATCCCGGGAGCACCAACAGGTCGAATTTCTGCGTGTGCAGGTACCCTTCGATGGCGTTCTGCCAGCGACGGTCGCGGATATCGATAACCTCACAAAAAAGATGTACAGGCACTTTTTCCCCGTCTGGTAAGAGCAGGTGTTCCCCCAGAACCCCTTTAAGCTTCATGGCTGGGGAATCGCTCCCCAGGACCTGATTTCTTTCCAGTTCGCTGATGTTCCGCTTCAGCGCGGCAATTTTTTCCTGCAGCATCTCTTTTTCCCGGTTCCAGGCATGGGTTTGGACTGTAAGCCACTCCCTGGCCTTTTTCCAACTGGTGGCCGTTTCTCTGCGTTTTTCCGGGCTAACCGGGAAAGAACCACAACGGCTTTCGAGAACCTGCTTCCAGATCTCTTCGGCCTGCAGCAGCTTCTGGGAGAGGGGGAGGGGGGCCTCTACTTCGCGCAGGATCTCTATGAGGGTTTGCAGCTCGCCTGTCTCTATTTTTACCTGCCTTAACAGGTTGCCCTCGAGCCGCATCAGTTCCGCCAGGCGCTTGCGCAGATCCTCAAGAATCTGCTTTAATTTTTCCTCTTTGATTGCCACCTCGTTTTCCCGGATGGCCTGTTCCAGGCGGGGGATCTCTTCTTCGAGGCGTGCTTTTTTATCTTCGGTTTTCAGCACCTGTTCTTCCAGCATTTTTAGTTTCGTTTTGCTTTCCTTAAGGGAGCGTTTACCTTTGTTCAGCTTAACCAGTTCGGCTTCCCAGCGGGCCCGGGCAACCATATAGTCATTAATGTCAAGATTGCGCCTGAATTTCTCAATCTCTCCGTATTGTGTCTCGATTTTTTCCAGCTCCGCAATTTCCTTCCGCGTTTCTTCGATCATCAGCTCTACCTGACGGAATTTCTCAAAATACTCCCGCATGTTTTCCACATCGATGTCTTGCTCTTCCAGGATATAGTCGTAGACGAATCGCCGCAGGTCCGTAATGGGTGAAAAGGAGATTCCCTTGGTGAAAAGGGAGAAAAATGACTCCTTGGCGCCGAAGAGCTGGCGCAGATCGTAGATGTAACCGTTGATATCGTTGCGGTACTGCCGGTGTTTAATGCCTCGTGCTTTGAGGTAGTCAAAAAACTGGCGCCGGTTGCGTGGTTTTTGCGGCTCGTAAAAAAAGAGGTCATCGTGGAGCGGCTCCTCGTCTATCTTAAAGAAGATGTGCCCTTCTTCTCTGGTGACGTGGTAATAATCGAAGACAACCCCGATCAAGTAGGGCTTGCCGCTCAGGGTATGAGTAATTTCGAGGACGATATAGCTCGAGAAATCGTGGTTTCTCAGGAAGGTGGTTCGACCTTCTGTGCCTGTCTTGCCTCGCAGGTAGCTTTTCAGATCCCGCGTTGTCCGGTCCTCCATCGCCGAGGAATTAAAGCGGATCCTTTTTAGATTGGCCACAATGGCGACCTGGAGGGCATCTACGAGGGTTGATTTGCCCGATCCGTTATCGCCTGTTATTAGCGTGCTGCCGTCGATGACGATCGTTTCATTAGTGAAAAAGTGCCAATTTATGAGCTTTACTTTCGTCAGGTGTCGCATAGGGTCCTCCATTGGTTCTAACAATTTGTACACAAGAACAGATCTTTTAAGAGGGTAATGTTTGCTGCTCTAATCTGCCCCGGCACCATTGTTTCAATGCCCGTTGCTTTCTGACAAAACAGAAGGTTTCCCGGCTATCTACTATTATCATCATCTTCTTCATAATTAATATCATCAATAGCATCTGTCTCTGTTTCTGTTGCATAGCTGTTGTCAACAGCATCTATTCCTGTTTCTACTGTATCGGTTCTTTCCTTCAGCCAGTCGGCCAGGCTCTCCAGATCGCCGGTGCTTAGAACAAGCAGAAGGGAAGGGTAGAGTACATAAACCGCATCGGGTTCCCTCCAGTGGCTTCGTTTCAGATCGAGGAGGGAGAAGGAGCTGAACATCTTCAAGATCCGCTGCATTACCTCCCTGGCGGGGAGCCTGTTTTTTATCTGCAGCGCCAGGTATTTTTCCTGTATCTCCTGTCCCGTTACCAGCACCTGCTGGGTCAGGCGCAGGTCCCGACGCTTTTCATCATAGAGAAGGCGCAGAATGAAGAGGAAGATGGTTTCCTGCAGGGTGAAATTGCGCCTGTTGCGCTCGTCCATGTTATAGCATTGGATTACCCCGTACTGCTTGACCAGGTGGATGCTCCAACGAGCTATTTCAAGGTAGTGGCGGAAGAGCCCCAGGTGTTTTTCCACAAAACGATAGTGTCGGCGATCTTCTTGCCGTTCGTAAACCAGGTAGGTCCTGGCCAGGAGCAGGTTTACCGTTCTGCTGAAGAGCTGCTTTTCCTTGTCAGTAAGCTCTGTATGTAGTTCTTCAAAACTTGACATGACTCAGGCATCCTTTCTCTCCAAGGTTAGGGCGGGAACCTCCACGGAACCGCCGAACAGGCTTACGGTCTTGCCCTGCTCACCGCTAAGAAGGTAACGTGCGCGGCGCGAGCGGCCGAAAAGGAGAATATAGATCAGCTTAATCCATTGCTCACGGGTACGCATCGGCACCTCGCTTAAGAGAAGCTGCTTTTTACCCTGCATTAGGCTGAGGACATAGCGGTTAATCTCCTCCACGGTAATCTCATCTTGTACCCGCCGGCGGAATCTGTCCAGCTTAGAGGTGCGCGTTTCTTTTGGTATTTTCACCAGTTCCAGCGGCTGTGGACGGTGCACCCGGGATTGCTGCGCTGGAGTCTTAATGCTGTATTCATCAACCGTTCGCTGGGGAAACAGCCTGATCAGCCCAGACATCTCAATGGGGGCTTCATCATATTCCCCGTACTCCCGGGCGCGGTGGGCAAGCTCGCGCAGTGCTGTTGCCAGATGCTGTTCAACCCCCCGGCCCTGTTGCAGCTGGAAGCGCAGTTTTTCTACGGCAGAGCGGGCATACTGCACGTTGCGACGGTCGATCTCCTCCAACAGCTCATCCATGTGCCGGAAAGATTCTTCGATAAATTCCAGCCAATCATAGAGGGTGTTTTCCGCGATAAGGCGATCTACAGCCTGACGTTCTTCTACCATCCGGGCAGCCTGGTTAAGGATCTCGGGGCGGTTGGATTGCCACTCTCTAACCTGAGAAAGAATACCGATGCGGTACTTGGAGATATGTTCCGATGTTTTCAGGCGATAATACTGTTCGCCCAGTACCTGGGCATGATATTCATCAAAAATATGGCTCATTATCTCGCGGGGATCTTTTTTCTCCAGGAGTTTCTCCGTGTAGCCCTTAATGCTGTGGCTGAGGCGCTTTAAGCCGTCGATAAGCTCGGCCGTATATTCCGCCGCTTGCTGTAGGGCGACGTAAGACATCCCTTCATCCCCGGTGAGGTTCTGGTAGATGCTGAGCACCTTGCCCCGAAACTCCATCCGGTAGCCCGTGCAGATTTTTTCCAGCGTTTCCAGCATGGCCAGGGCGTAATCGGGCACGGAAACTTTAAAAGTATAATCGTAGTGTTGTTCCTGGTTAAGCCAGCCGGCATCGACCAGCTTGCGAAAGAGGAGGTTGGCTCTTTCGCGGATGCTTTGCACCAGCAGCGGGCCATCAATATCACCACCGCTGTCAACATCGCCACTGCCACCACCACCATCATTATCCTCTTCTGGCCACTGTTGCAGCTCCACACTTTCCAGGTGCTCGCAGAAAAGATCGATTATCGTTTCCCGGGGAAGGGTATAAATGGTGCGGCGGTACTGCTCGTACACCAGAAAGAGAAGCCCCGCATGGAGTTCCTTCAGAGGGCCGGCCAGTACAGAAAAGAAATTTTCCGGTATTTGCTCGAAAAGAAGGGACCTGGTATCTGTCATCCTCTGCACCTTTTAAATTTATTCTTATCTTAAAGCAGACAGCTTCAACTGTCAACTGATGATAGTTTGCGGTAATGATGTGAATGTACACAGCATTATACATCTTTTAATTCGCTTAAATAGGCGCGCGAGCCTGCATGTTTTAAAAAAGTGTTGAAAATACTTCAGCATGGGACAGGGGATCAGGATGTTTGTTTTCCATGATTAGCACGGAAGGAATTGCCTACAACAACAGCCATTTTTAAGCAGAATGATAAATGATGGATGCCCAGGTGTAATAAGAAAAGAAATAAAAGAACTGGCCAAGGAAACAGGGTGATGTGTGATTGTCTGCAATACAAGGGGTAGACGATTCCTACAATTGGGAAAGCCGAGATTGGCAACGATAGGGATCAGCTTCTTCAAGGGTTTTATCTCCAGTCAAAAACTTATCCGGTCAGCCTGCTAAAATTCGGGGATCGTCTCCACTTCCCGCGATACAACTTCGGCTTTGATTTTCCCGACGATGCTGCCGCCGCTGATCTCAAAAACATCGGAGCTGAGAATGAAATCCATGGCAGATTCGACATCTGCACTTACACTGTTGTGTTCATCGTGAGGGTCGCTGACAGACATCGTCGTGTTTCTCCTTTCTTCATCGCGGAAAATCAGGCGCAGGGTTCGTTCCATCTCTATCCCTCCTTTCCTTTTTACTTCAGGCCCTTTTGGGCCGGCCTTGGATTCATCGTAGCGCAAAAAAGTTTTGGGGCAAACCTGCGTTTGGGAACAGGATAGTGTTTTTAAGGGTCCCAAGGACAATTATTAGAAATCCTAAAAGCACAGATAGTGCTGCTTGAAACTATTGTGAAAGTTCCTTGGAAACTTTTAAGCAAAAAACGATCGCCCCAAGGGAGCGATGTTTGCCCCAGAAGACATGCATTTGCAGCCACTGGGGGTTGGATTAGAGATCTTTGGCAAGGCTTGCTGCTTATTTGAAAATGCAGGCAGGGTTTGTCACATTTTTCCCGCCTAATCATAAAATATAAAAACACCAGTAGGGGAAGGGGAGAAGGATTATTGAAAATAATGCGTAGATCTGAGCAAAAATTATATGAGAGATTGGCCCACCGTGGCTACAGTTTGGAGGACTGCCAGAAGCTGCTGGCAAACAGGCATGGCGATGTAATTATTATCAATAGAAGGAGTAAACGCCAAACCGATCTAAAGGATTTTGCCAGCATTAATAATTGCTGAGGATAGCAGAACTAACCGGGGGTTGGTTCCAGTTGAAAAACAGGCTGGACGGCTTTCAGCCTGTTTTAAACTGCAAATTTTGAAATGGGGGGCGGCGGCATAGTTGAAAAACAATAATTGGGAAAAAAGCAACCCGCTTTATAGCTTTCAGCACCAACATTCTTTCTGCGTGCCAAACTTTTCCGAGATTATTTCCCTGGAAATGAGAAATTATCGTGCTCGCCTGGGCAGAGGATCCGGGCCGGAAGAGGGTTTTCTTTGGGGAAACTACGATCTTAGTATTTTATACCGCAAGTTTGATCGGGAAAAAGAATCCACGGCAGAGAGAACCTTTGTGAGTAGTTTTTCAGCCTTTCTGGACACGTCTTCTTATCTCATCAAAGAAAATCCGGTGGAGGGGAAAAAGGCTCTTACCTGTGAAGCCAGATACAGCGTTAGCGTTGCCCCCCTTTTATTTACGTTGTTCCCCCTGCTGGCAAAACTTGGCTACCTTCCTTTTAGAATAACAGTTGATGTTTTTGGCGATGTTTATGCCAAACTACACAGCGCCCCTCTGGAGCAGGAGGGGGACAGGCAGAGAAGCAGCCAGCCGGAATTTTACAGGGCAAGGGCAGAGGAGCAAACCCAGGTCGGTGTCCTGAAAATGAAGGAGAAGAAAATGGAGGCGATAACGGAGACGGCTGGGGAAGAAGAAAAAGGGGAAAGGGAAAAAAAGGATGCAGCAGCAAAGGGTTTAGGGGTAGCGGCGGGGATGGCGAAAGAGACGAGATCGGCGGCAGGGGCTCGGGAAAAACAATCCTTACAAGCTGCGGGAGGGGGCAGTATCTATCTGGAAAAAATATATCAGATGATGGGGGAAGGTTCAACGGAGCCAGTTCCCCGGGAAGAAGATAGAACAACAAAAGGAAAGGTGTTTGCCGCTCCCAGCCCGGCCGGTGTTTCTCCCAAAGGGCAGGATCTTTCCCCTGGGGCAACATCTTTAAAATCTGTATCCCCCGGAATTGCTCCCCATGGAACCATGCTTCCCAGCACAACTACTCCCGGGGTTGTGCTTTCCAAGACCTCGTCTCCCGGGGCTGCACCCCATTCCCGCTATTACAATACCTATCGCCTCTTCTATGATTACTTTTTTCCAGGGACGGCCGCAGAGGAGATTCCCTATAAAGGGAAACGGGATAAAAAATAGAAGGATGAATACTGCAACG
>JAAZMI010000209.1 GCA_012798895.1 Bacillota bacterium | reverse complement strand
CGGGATTTAATACAGATTATTGGGGCAAGCTCAACTGCCATTTATCATTTTTCTGACAGTATCCTCCTTATCCTCCTTGATCAGCCGGCATTCTGGAAATTCGGGCTTCAAAAATGCCTTGGGTAATAATACTGCCGAGCTGGGCATTGGTAATGAACTATTTTCCCCTTTTATACAAAAAACAGTCTGCTGCCCTGAATGGGGATGAAAAATGAAATTAATATCCTTTGATCTAGAAGGAACATTGGTCGATTTTCACTGGAAATTGGAAGAAGCAGAAGAGGAGGCCTTGACTCTTCTTGTCAAAAAAGGTATTCCCCGGGAAATATTTGATAGTACCAGCTATGATGACATCTATAACCTGGCGCAGGAAAAGAATACAGAATGGGGTTTTCCTGACGGTTATCTAACCTCTTTATTGGATGATATCTACGATAAATATGATCTAGATGCTGCTTCGCGTTGGAAAACCTGGGACGGCGTAGAACATGTTTTAAACCAGCTTCAGGAACACAAGACAGCCCTTATCTCCAATATAGGTAGAAAGGGCTTGTTAAAATTTTTCGCTAAAAATGATCTCCAGGACAAATTTGGAAAGATCGTATCACGAAATGACATGCAATTATTAAAGCCGCATGGTGAAGGCCTGCTTCGAATTATAGAATGGGCCCGGGTAGAAAAAGAAAATGCTATTCATATCGGAGATAGCCTCTCCGATCTCTTCGCGGCCAGAAACGCCGGGATAAAGATCTGCATCGTCCTCGGCGGCCAGCACGCACCGGAGGTATTGTTAAAAGAAAACCCGGATCTTGTTTTAAACAAGATAGAAGAGCTGCCCTCCGCCCTAAAATCAATAAATTTAATCTAAATCTTTAACAAAAAAACAAAATGCAACCACCTAAAAATAATAAGTTTGCCAAAGATAACATCTCCGTTATAAAGAGGATTAAGGGAGATCATGTAGAATCTAATAATTACCAGAATTCCCTATTTTCCCACTTATTAATATACTGACGCCAAGTTTTCGCAACTTATCCTGCAAAGAAATTGTTATTCTACTCTATTCCCCCAAACCATAGGGAGGGAACCTATGTGCTTATAAATCTGGATAGAATGGGAACTGTTGAAAATTTAAAACATCTATTGAAGATAACGGCTGAAGATGAAAACATAAGAGGGATTCTAGTGCTAGCCTGTGAGGCCAACGGTTTTACTCCCGAAATGGTAGACGATCTCTTCAAGCAATGCAACAAACCAATCTTTGGCGGTGTTTTCTTAAAAATATTATTCAACAAGGAAAAACTGCGGGTGGGAACCATTGTCGCCGGCATCTCCCAACCTGTAAGTACTGCGGCAATTAAAAACATCAGCAATGTGATCGATCTGGATGCAGTCCTTGAAAAATCTTTTAAAGGACAATCCTTGCAAAACAAGACGGTGTTTATCTTTGTGGATGGGCTCAGCAGACGTATCTCCGGGCTCATTGAAAGCGTGTTTAATTGTTATGGTCTTCACCCCAATTATATCGGTGGAGGCGCCGGCTCCTTATCCGGAGGCAAACCCTGCGTGATTAGCAAGAAAGGGCTTTTGGAAGATGCAGCTGTCTTCGCCTTAACAGGACTAAGGAGCGGAATAGGAGTTGCCCACGGCTGGAAGCCTGTTGCCGGCCCGTTAAAGGTAACCGAAGCCGACCGCCATACAATAATCTCCTTAAATTGGCGCCCGGCATTTGAAACATACCGGGAAAAGGTGGAGAAAATTTCCGGCAGATCTTTCGATAATACCGATTTTTTCCAATTAGCAAAAGAATTCCCCTTTGGAATTGTAAAGCTGGGCAATGAAATGATAGTTCGCGATCCTATTACAGTTGATGGCAGCAAATTAGTTTGTGTGGGAGAAGTTCCCGTAAATTCCCTCGTCTACATTCTCAAGGGGGAAAAGAATTCCTTAATCACTGGGGCGCTTGAGGCCCGCCGGTTGGCTGAAACATCCTTCCATCAGG
>JAAZMI010000043.1 GCA_012798895.1 Bacillota bacterium | reverse complement strand
TTGATTACAAGCTTGTCACCGCGCTTGAATACCTCCGAGGGATTGCCGCGGATATAGCGGACTCCTTCCCGCCGCACGCGATCATAGAACTCCTCAAATCCCTTGCCGAAAGCACGAACGTCCATATAATAGACCCTGACGTTGGCCTCCGGAATTTTTTCTTTCATCAAGTGCGCCAGTTTGGCCGTATACATACAGCAGACGCGGGAGCAATATTCGTTGCCCACGCTCTTATCCCGCGACCCTACGCATTGGATAAAAGCAATATCCCGGGGCACATAAGCATCCTCGCCCTTGCCGATCATAACTTCGCCCCCGGTGGGACCGGATGCGGCTACCAACCGCTCCAGCTCCAGGGCGGTAATGACATTGTCGTAATCGCTATAACCGTATTCCGGCTTCCTGGCAGCATCGAACACATCAAAACCGGTGGCCACGATGACCGTACCCACCTTAAATTCTACGATCTCGTCCTCTTGTTCGAAATCAATGGCTCCGGGCGCGCAAGCATCCACACATTTGGGGGATTTCCCGCATTTGCCTCTAGTTAGCATCAGGCAGCGTGTCGGGTCAATGGTATACTTGGCCGGAACAGCCTGGGGAAAAGGAAGGTAGATCGCCGCCCTCTTGCCCATTCCCTCATCATATTCGCTGGGAACCCGCCCCGTAAGGCGACATTCCTGAGCACAGATTCCGCAACCAGTACAGAGATCCATATTCACATAACGGGCCTTTTTACGCACTTTGACATCGAAATTGCCCACGTAGCCGGAGACATCTTCCACCTGGGAATAGGATAAAAGCTCGATATTGGGATGGCTGGCCACATCCACCATCTTGGGCGTAAGGATGCAGGCCGAACAGTCCAACGTCGGGAAGGTTTTATCCAATTGGGACATCCTTCCCCCCACGGAGGGGGTTTTCTCCACCAGGTATACTTTAAAACCGGCATTGGCGATATCCAAAGCAGCCTGTATTCCGGCAATACCCGCCCCGATAATCAGGGAAGCAGGCTCGACATCCACCTCTTTATCCAACAGAGGCTCCAGAAGACGTGCTTTGACTGCAGCCGCAGCAACCAGTTTTTTGGCCTTGGCGGTGGCTTCTTCGCGATCTTCGTGCACCCAGGAACAATGTTCCCTGATATTGGCCATCTCCAGATAATAAGGGTTTAACCCTGCCTCTGCCAAGGTTTTACGGAAAGTCAGCTCGTGCATACGGGGAGAACAGGAAGCCACCACGACGCGGTTTAAGCCCTCGTTTATAATATCTTCCCGGATCAACGCCTGCCCGGGATCAGAACACATATAGGCATAATCGCGTGCCACCTTCACATTCGGCAGGTGGGAGGCAAACTCCGCTACAGCTTCAACATCCACCGTTTTGGCAATATTGATTCCGCAGTGACAGACATACACACCGATTTTGGGCTTGTTGTTCATTGCATCTTTCATCCTCCAACCAAGAATAACTGATCATGTCTATCTGCAAAAGCTATCTTTTCCCTGATCAACCCCGCAGCTCTTTCAACTTTTCCGCCATCTTGGGAACCACTTTGAAGAGATCGTCGACAATGGCAAAATCTGCCACGGTAAAGATCGGTGCATCAGGATCCCTGTTGATAGCCACAATGGTCTTCGATCCTTTAATACCGGCGATATGCTGGAAAGCACCGGAGATGCCGATAGCGATATAGAGCTTGGGCTTGACCGTTTTACCGGAGGTGCCTACCTGGCGATCATGAGGCAGCCAGCCGGCATCGGTCGCAGCACGAGAACCGCAGAGATCTGCATTAATAGCCTCGGCCAACTCTTCGATCATCGCCATATTTTTGTCTTCTTTAACTCCCCGCCCCACGGCAATGAGAATCTCCGACTGCGTAATATCGACATCGCCCACTTCTGCTTCCAGATATTCCACAAAACGACGGTATTCAATATCCTCTTTCAAGGGCGAATCGATCTTTTCAATCTGCCCTTCTTTGGAGGGTTCAGCTGCTTCGAGACTGGCTTCCCGGAAGGTGATTAAGTAGGGGGCCTCTCCTTTAAAGGCAAAGTTGGCGTTGACTTTGCCCTGGTAATACTGGCGTACCGGCTGCAGTTTGCCGTCGGCAACCTGCACATCGAATACGTCTGCAACAAAAGGCATCTTCATCTCCACGGCCAGCGCCGGAGCGAGATCTACGCCCTGGGTGGTGTGACCGATCATGAGCAGTTCAGGTTTATACTGGTTGATCAGCTCCACCAAGACTTTCTGGTACTTTTCAGAGTTGTAATCCGCAAAGAGAGGGTCATCTATATAGAGAACCTTATCGCTATAACCGGCCAGTGTCTCCGCAAAGGAATCCACACCGCTGCCCAGAAGGACCGCTGTTGTGGAACCACCAAGTTCTGCAGCCAACTCAGCAGCCTTGGTCAGCATCTCCTGCGAAACTTCCCGCAATTCTCCCTGACGATGCTCAGCTAAAACTAATATGTCACCCATTTAGAGCAGTCCTCCTTTCACCAGTTTTTCTGCCATAATTTCTCCCTTTTCCTCCGGTTCGCCTTCGATGATCTCCGCCGTGGAGACCACTTCGGGGATGTAAAATCCCTGCATCTCAACCAGGGAAGCTGCAGCACTGACTTCATCTTCGCCGAGGCCCAGATCTTCTATCTTCAGAACTTTCAGCTCTTTCTTCTGCGCCTGCCGGATGCCCCTGATTGGGGCATAACGCGGCTCGTTAATCCCGGTCTGGATGGTAACAACGGCCGGCAGAACAACTTCCACGACCTCGATGATACCGCCCTCCAACTCCCGGTGAGCCTTAATCTTGCCCTCTTCGACCTCTAATTTTTTAACCATGGCGGCATGAGGGACGCCCAACTCCTCGGCCAGGGCCACCCCTGTTGCCATGTTGCCATCGTCATTGGACATACAGCCCGTCAGCACCAGGTCAAATTCTTCCCCCTGCCCTTTGATCGCCGCCGCCAAAGCTTTGGCGGACAACAGAGGATCACGGGCGTCAATCCGCGGATCATCGATGCGCAGCGCGCTATCCCCACCCTTGGCCAGAGCCATGCGGATCATTACATCGGCATCCGCCGGCCCCATGCAGACAACCTGAACCGTCCCCCCCTGGGCCTCCTTGATTAACACCGCTTCTTCCACAGCATAGTTATCGGCATCGTTAATATCGAAGGAAAACTTGCTGCTGTCGACATCCTTACCCGATGCATCCACCTTCACTTCCGCTTCCGAAGTATCCGGCACCCTCTTGATACAAACGAATGTTTTCAAAGCTCCACCTCCTACAGCATGGTCATTTCAAAAAAATTAATCGATGAGCTCTCCAAGAAGCTCCGAAATATCTGCAACGCGCATCTCTTCTTCAAATCCCTTTGCTTTGATGGCATCATCCAGTGTCAAAACACAGAAGGGACAGGCTACGGCCAAGATGGTCGCACCCAGATCTTTGGCATCCTGCGCTCTTATCTCCGCCAGACGCTCCCCGTGGGATTCGGTTTCCGCCCACATCCTTCCCCCACCGCCCTCGCAGCATAGACTGCGCTCTCTATTGCGTTCAAATTCCACCTGTTCTGCCCCGGGAATCTGGCTTAATACATAGCGCGGTTCGTCATAAACATTGTTCTGTTTACCAAGAAAACATGGATCATGATAGACGATTTTTTGGGGAAACTCTTTGTCGAATGTTAATTTTTCCTCTTCCAGAAGTTCCTTGAGGAGATGTGTATAGTGGATAACCTCTGCCTTTAAATCGGGGTATTGATTTTTCAAGGCATCGTAGCAGTGAGGGGAAAGAGCAACGATCCTGCCAACATCATAATCGTTCAGGAATTCCGTGTTATCCTCGACCATCATTTCGAAGAGACCATCTTCTCCGATTTCCCCCAGATTGAAGATTTCACTGGCACAACAGGATTCATCAGTACTTAAGAATCCGTAGTCAACTCCGGATTTATTTAGAATTTTTACCATGTTGCGGGCAATGGCCTGCACTCGTGGATCGTAGGCGATGGTGCAACAGACGAAGACGAGGTTTTCGACCCTCACTCCGGGTTCAGCCATCTTTACTTCCAATCCCTCCATCCAATCGGAGCGCATTGCCCGGGGTTTATCCCAGGGATTGCCTTCGCGGAAAGCGCTCTCCAGGGCATCCCTGACCGTCGGCTGAATTACTCCGCTTTCCACCAGAATATTTCTTAAGCCGACCAAAACCTCCATCGGTTTCAAACCTTTGGGACATCTGATAGCGCAAGTATGGCAGGCGGTACAATCCCATATTTCCGGTAAATTAGCTAGTTCTTCAAGCACATCCTCATCCAGTGCGTCATAAACGATGCGGCGAACGTTAAGGTCGGTCCGCGTGTTGACCGGGCAACCGCCGGTACATCTCCCGCACTGGATGCATCCCAACAAATCATATTTCTGGATAAAACTCTGTACTTCTGTATTCATCTTCATACCTCGCTAGAGATGAAATTTTATCTACCATCCCTTCAAGCCCTTCCCGATCCCGACAAC
>JAAZMI010000208.1 GCA_012798895.1 Bacillota bacterium | reverse complement strand
TTTCAGGGGATTGCGCATCCCCTGATTTTTTTTATCGTTTCTGCCGTAAAACCCCCGGATTTATCCGTGGGGATATAAGGTAGGGTTTTTTTATTATTGATGTCGAAAAATATCTGGTATAATGTATCTGATCCTGATTGTTTATCTTAGAGAGAGGGGTACTTTGTGGGAAAAGAGAAAAACCAATTAGTTAATTATGATCGAAAGAAAGATTTTGAAAGATTGAACTGCCAACTACGCAAAGTGAACGCTGCTTTTGAACACTGCCATACAGGGATCAGTATAGTTGATAAGGAAGGTAGGGTGTTGCGTTCTAATCCTGCTATGCAGAAACTTTATCAGCTTTCTGCCAAAGAATATGTGGGCAAAAAAATGTCTGATATGGTCAAGGAAGGTGTATTTAATATCAGCGTTTCAGAGAGCGTTATCTCTCAACGCGAACCCGTAAGTTTTTTGCAAGAAATCAAAACTGGTACTAAGTGTTTGACCATTGGTGTGCCTATCTTTAGCGATGATGGAATACTGGAGATGGTGGTTGTAAGCAGCCACGATGTTACAGAATTGTATTCATTGAAAGAAAGACTGGTACAATCTCAGGAACTGGTTGACGGTTATAAGGCTAAACTTGCCGGTATTTCCTTGACTGAAATGCAGAAAAGGGATGTCATTGCCAGAAGCAAAAAGATGTTGGATACTTTGGAGTTGGCTCGCAGATTGGCAAATGTGGACACTACTGTTTTAATCTTAGGGGAATCGGGAGTGGGCAAAGAGATAGTTGCCAGGCTGCTGCACAAGGCTAATCAGCGACGATCGAAACAAGCTTTCATTACGATCAACTGTGGGGCGATCCCCAAAGATCTGCTGGAGGCGGAACTATTTGGTTATGAACATGGTGCCTTCACCGGGGCGGCCAGAGGAGGTAAACCCGGTCTCTTTGAATTGGCCGATGGCGGCAGCATCTTGCTCGACGAAGTCGCTGAAATGCCGCTTGATCTACAGGTGAAACTACTGCGTGTTCTGCAGGAGAAAGAATTTACGAGGGTGGGAGGTTCAAAAGCAATCAAGATAGATATGCGAATTATCGCTGCTACAAACAAAGATCTGCTTGACCTGGTCAACCAGGGTCATTTCCGTAGAGATCTCTACTACCGGCTAAATGTCGTGCCCATAGAGGTTCCACCCTTGCGCGAGAGGAAAGAAGATATTTTGCCGCTGGCTACCCACTATCTAAGGAAATTTAACCATAAGCACGGTCAGGAAAAGATTTTATCAGCCGGTTTGATCGATGTCATGGAAGACTATGGCTGGCCAGGCAATATCCGGGAGCTGATGAATGTTTTAGAGAGAATGGTGGTGACGGTCGAAGATAATATTTTGCGGGCCGAAGATTTCCCCGTGGACGACGTTCCTATTTCGCTAAAGATCCGTTCTTCTAAGGCACGTAACGAATACCTAGACCAAGATCTTTCAAAAGAAAATGATCTCAGTAAAATTCTCGAAGAGGTGGAAAAAGTTGTAATCAATGATGTTTTAGAGGATAGTAGGACCACTACTATAGCAGCCGGGCGTCTGGGAATAAGCCGTTCTACCCTAGCCCGTAAAATGCGCAGATACGGGATAAAGAGGCGTTAAACAATTAATTATAGGGTTCTCCATGTTTCCTTTTAACCTCATAAGTTTCTTAACCCCCTTTCTTAGAAAGGAGTAGCCCCTTTTTGCACCGCGTTTATTTTATATTTTGTCCTTCGTGATCATTTCTTCAACGATCTAAGGTCTTTAAAAATGAGATAATGTTATAAAAGAGTTTTTCTTCTCCGTAAGTTTTCCATTTTTATTTGTCGGAAAAGGGAATCCCCATAATTTTTAGGAGGGTTTTTTTAAGTAGATATAGAACAAAGGGAAGGAGTAAACTAACATAATGAAGCAGGAGTCTGTAATAAATTAATGATCTAACGATCTACCTCGGCAATTTTAAAAGTATTGGTTTTGAAATTTGGGTTGGACCCGGGCCGGGGCAAGCTACATTTTCCAGGGGGGGTCGCAATGGAGAAAAGATATTTTTTTCAAAAAATTATTGGTATGATATTAATTCTTTCGTTAGTATTTGTGGCAGGGGCTTGTACGCCGTCAACACCGCCGGCCGGTGAACTGGATATGGGGGGGATCTCTGGGGAACAGGAAGTATATAATATAAAATTTAGCACTTGGCACCCGCCGGCCGGTGAGGAGTGCCAGAACACATGGACACCCATGTTGGAGGAGCTGCAAGAAAGAAGCGGGGGCCGGATAACGTATACGCCTTATTACGGTGCGGCCCTGGGTGCCGGGCCGGAACATTATGATATCGTGCGGGATGGGCTCTCCGATATGGGTTATTTTACTGCAACCTGGACGCCGGACCGTTTTCCGCTCACCGATGTTCTCTCCATGCCGGTAAAGGTTTTGGGTAAAGATGTGGCTGTGGAGATTGGCAACGAGATGTATGAACGTGTGCTGCACGAAGAATTTTCGGATGATGTAAAAGTACTGCAACTAAACGGTTGTGTGATGTCTTTTATCTGGACTAACAAGCCGGTTCGCACGTTGGAGGATTTAAAGGGTCTAAAGATTAGATCCCCGGGGGGGTTACAGACATACATGATCGAATCTTTGGGGGCGGAACCGTCTTTTATCCCACTGGGCGATGTTTATCTATCTATGGAAACCGGCGTTATCGATGGTATTGTGACCTGCCCCATGCTCTACAAAGCTTACAAATTGCATGAACTGGGGAAGCACGCCGTTGTTGCCACATTTGGCTGTGTCTCCGAAGGCGTGATCATGAATAAAAAATTTTACGACAAAATGCCGGTTGATCTGCAAGCCATCGTGGAAGAGGTGGTGCGCAACCCCTTTGAACTGACCGGTGGATTGACGGAAGAAGTCATCCAGGCTTGCATGGATTCTATGAGTGCGGAAGGCGTAGAATTTTATGAACTGCCTGCAGAAGAGGCAGAGCGCTGGTATGATCGTTTTAGCGAAGAAGTCGTTAAAAAATGGGTTGGTGATATGGATAAAAAAGGCCTGCCGGGTAAGGAGACGCTATTAAATTTCAAGGCGGTGCTCGATGAACAAGGCGTGGATTTTCCGGCGTTTCCGGTTGAATGGGAAGACGAAGTAGAACAGTATAGATAGCACGATATGATATCCTTAAGGAGAAAAAGCGGATGGAATGGTTGGCCAACACCCAGAAAAAGTTGCAGCGCTTAACCTATTTTGTTTCAGCGGTAAGCATGTTTACGCTCATTCCCATCATGCTGCTTACATCCTTCGATGCAGTTTCCCGCACTATCTTTGGCAAGCCTGTACCTGGTGTTATGGAAGCATCTTCTTATATGTTGGTGATGATGATTCTTTTGGGGCTGGCTTATACACAGCAGGTTAAAGGGCACCCCAGAGTGACCATCTTGGCTTCACGGTTGCATCCCCGTTTAAGCATATTTGTAGAAATCGTTGTCAACCTGCTCTGTTTGGGGATTACAGGCATCATTGTTTACCAGGGCTGGGTGGTAGCCAGAAGCGATGTGGGGAAAATAGTATCGGATGTGTTGAGAATTCCTCAGTATCCTTTTAGGATGCTTGTACCTTTAGGCGGGGGGCTTCTTTTTTTAGAATTCTTAGTTGATCTTTTAGCTACTGTTCAGAAACATAGAAAACGGGTTTCTAAAAAGTAAAAAACGGGTAGGTATTGTTATTGAAGCAACAAATTTACTGAAGTAAGGGAGTGAAAAGGCTGAATCCTGTCACTACCGGAATTGTGGGTACTATAGGTGTTTTTATGCTTCTGCTTCTTGGTATGCCGATTGCATTGGCTCTAATGTTGATTGGTTTTGCCGGGATCTGGCACCTGACTTCTCTGCACGCGGCATTACCTGTTGTGGCCAGAACGATCTACGAAGTTTCCGGCAGCTATTCTTACATTGTAATCCCGCTTTTCTTGGTGATGGGCAGCTTTGCCGGTATCAGCGGTTCCATCGAAGATCTCTACAATACCTTTGATAAATGGTTGCGCAGGCTTCCGGGGGGCTTGGCAGTGGCAACTGTTGCCGCCTGTGCCGGTTTCTCCGCTGTTTCCGGCTCTTCTGTGGCTACGGCAGCTGCCATGTCCGGTATTGCTTACCCCGAGATGAGAAAATTCAATTATTCACCCAGATTGGCTGCTGGGACGATCGCCGGGGGGGGAACTCTGGGCTTCCTGATCCCGCCGAGCATTGGCTTTGTGGTTTTTGGGATGCTTACGGAGCAATCCGTCGGCAAATTGTTGATCGCCGGCATTTTCCCCGGAATCATTTTAGCGTTGACCTTTATTATATTGATAGTGCTGCAGGTAAAGAGAAACCCTGGTTTGGCCCCCGCTAACCTGGAGCCGGTTAGCCGCGGAGAAAAAATCTTAGCATTGAAAGACATCTGGGGGATTGCTCTCGTCTTCCTGATCGTCATGGGAGGGATCTATAGGGGTTGGTTTACCCCTTCCGAAGCCGGGGCGGCAGGGGCAACCTTGCTCTTTCTATTCGCTTTGCTGAAAAGAAAACTTACCTTTAGGAATCTCTTTGGGGCTTTGCAGGAGACCGTGCGGGTTTCGGCGATGGTTCTCTTTCTAATTGCTGGTGCTACGGTCTACACCTATTTTCTTGGACTTTCAACAATACCCGCGCAACTGGTCGGGTGGGTGGCCGGGCTGGCCGTATCGAGGTATGTTGTTCTGGCGGCCATACTTCTCGTCTATCTTTTTTTAGGGTGCTTTATCGATGCAGTATCCATGATGGTTTTGACGCTGCCGGTAGTATACCCCCTGATCTTGCAACTGGGTTTCCACCCCATTGTATTTGGAGTGCTCTGTGTGCTAATGATGGATGCCGGGCTAATTACTCCGCCGATGGGTCTTAATTTGTTTACCATTGCCGGAGTTGCCAAGGATGCTACCATGGAAGAGATCTATTGGGGGGCTCTACCTTTTGTCATACCTATTCTGGTGGTTGTAGCCATCGTCGTGGTTTTTCCGGAGACTGCTCTTTTTCTACCCAGAATGATGCTGGGCGGCAGGTAATATTATGCAGATAAAACGGCTGACAAAGTATTGGAGAATAGCTGTGGGTTGTGCAGAAGTATTTTAATGTTTAGTCTGTTGTTTGCAACCGGACTTGTTATCTACCGGTCCTAAGGGTATGATGTTTATTAAGTCTATAAAATTATGGGCTTCTAATAAAGACAATTTAGGGTTGCGTGCTTTGCAGGCGCTGGGGAAAACCGTACAGGTAAAACAGGGGATCATTGGGTATTGGAGGATATAAGGTCTAATATAGGAAGGAGATGCCTGGATGGAGATGAAGACAATTGCCCGGCAGGTAAAAGAGGCTTCTATCAGGCTGGCCGCAATTGAAACAGATCTGAAAAATGAGGCGCTGGCTTTAATTGCCCGCTCTTTGCTGGAGCGTTTGGATGAGATTGTGGAGGCGAACGAAAAGGATCTGAAGCGCAGCGAAAAGGAGGATCTACCCGTACCACTTTTAAAAAGGCTGAAATTTGATCAGGAAGCAATAGCCGAGGTAGTTGACGGGGTTTACAGCTTAATTGGGCTGGAGGATCCGGTGGGCAAGACGCTCTTGGCTACTGAATTGGACGAGGGCTTAGAGCTTTATAAGACTACTTGCCCCATCGGCGTGGTGGGGGTAATCTTTGAATCCCGGCCGGATGCCCTGGTGCAGATCTCTACCCTGGGCCTGAAAAGCGGCAACGCTATACTGCTTAAAGGCGGCTCCGAAGCGATGGAGACCAATCGCATCCTGGCTGAAGTAATTACAGAGGCGACAGTAGAGATAGGAATTCCCGAACATTGGCTTAAACTGCTGGAGACCAGGGCAGAGGTCGGCGAGATGTTAAAGATGGATGAATACATCGATCTTATTATTCCCCGGGGTTCGAACGAGTTTGTCCGCTACATCATGGATAATTCCAGAATTCCTGTGCTGGGCCATGCCGACGGTATCTGCCATTGTTATGTCGACGATCACGTCGACCTGGAGATGGCTGTTAAAATTGTGGTAGATTCCAAAACTCAATATGTAGCTGTCTGCAATGCTTTGGAGACGTTGTTGGTGCATGCCGGTGCAGCAGAACGTTTTTTGCCCCGGATCGGGGAAGCCCTGGCTGAAAAAGGGGTTACCATCTGCGGTTGTCCGCGAACACAGGAATTTATCTCCGTAGATGCAGCAACTGAAGAAGATTGGCGGACAGAATATCTGGATAACAAGCTATCCATCAGGGTGGTAGATAACCTCGACGAGGCCATACAGCACATTAATTATTATGGTTCCGGTCATACCGATAGCATAATTACCAACAGCAAGGGAAATGCTGCCCGGTTTATGTCGCTTGTGGATGCGGGTAATGTTTTCTGGAATTGTTCAACGCGCTTTAGCGACGGTTTTCGCTATGGTTTTGGCGCCGAGGTGGGGATCAGTACCAACAAAATCCATGCCCGGGGGCCGGTGGGTCTCGATGGTTTGGTTATCTATAAATATAATATTCTTGGCAACGGGCAGTCTGTCGCCGAATATGCTGACAAGACAAAAACATTTAAACACAAACCCCTCGAGAAAGAATTTCCCAAGTGATGATCGAACATTTTCGCCCCGGCCAGGTTTATCTGGAATATGGACCGCTTAATATGGTTCTTGGCGGATGGCGGCGGGGGGAACCCCTATCAGCCGAACTGGACGAGGCTGCGGCTGTTGCCGTCCATCACCTGAAGGAACTGTCCCGTGTGCCGGACCGGACCGGGGGTGCTCTTTTTAGTGGGGAAGAACAGAAGGCTTCTGTTATTTCGGAGCCTCCCCCGGTTTTTAGCTATATGTGTGCAGCAGTAGAAGCAACGGGCGATCATTCCCTGACCCCTATGGCGGCTGTTGCCGGGGCTATCGCAGATTTATCGGTGGAGGCCCTCCGTACCCGGGGGGCAACCAAGGCTTTCGCCAATAATGGTGGCGATATTGCTCTGGAGGTGGGGCCGGGAGAAAAAATTGTCGTCGGGATCGTATCTTCCCTGGCCAGGGGAAAGGTTACGCATACTTTGACATTGACGGGCGAAGAAGGCATCGGGGGAGTCGCTACCAGCGGCTATGGCGGACGCGGTTTTACAAAGGGTGTGGCGGATGCCGTAGTAATTTTGGCGGGCAATGCCAGGCTGGCCGACGCTTGTGCCACCCTTGTTGCCAATGCCACCCTGGTTGAATCGCCGGAGGTGCTGCAGGTTAAAGCAGAAACCTTGGATCCTCAAACAGATCTTGTAGGCCAGATGGTTACCAAAGAAGTATCTGCCCTGCCTCCGGAGATAATTAAAGAGGCTTTAAAAAGAGGAGAGGAATCTGCGCTCTGCTTGATCGAAAAGGGTATAATTAAAGGAGGCTTTATCTTCATCCAAGGGGAGATGATGGCGGTTCCGGCATTGCTTCTGGCCAAAGCCCGACGAATTTAAACTGTATCTATTTCATTACGAACCAGCCATTGTCTTAACTGTGATACAAAGAGTGTCTTAATATTGATGCATTTAATGTGAGCCTGGAAAACATTTCGTGGTTTTAATGTTTTCCAGGCTTTTTTATTAGATGGCGGTGCCTTTTTATTGGCATAATATTTGCAAGTATTATGTTATTGTAGATCCTAAGTGTATAAAACATGCTTTACCTGTATTTAAATCAAAAACACATCGGAGGTAAAACAAAATGAAGGTGGGTTTTATAGGTCTGGGTGTAATGGGAAGACGCCTGGCAAAGAGGCTGAATGATGCGGGGTACAAGCTTAAGGTATACGACGTGCTGAAAGACGCCGTAGCAGAATTCCAAAAGCTGGGCGCGGCGGTTGGTGATTCTCCCGGCGATGTGGCAGCAGACAATGAAGTAGTGATAATGTCTCTACCCAATTCACAGATCGTAACGAATGTGGTCTTAGGGGAAGAGGGCATTCTCTCCAAAGCAAAACCCGGCACCATTATTGTGGATCTAAGCAGCATTACTCCAAAAGCCATACGGGACATCTATAAGATGACGGGGCCGAAAGGAATTGAAATATTGGATGCACCCGTCAGTGGCGGTTCCGCAGGTGCCGAGGCCGGCACCTTGAGCATCATGGTCGGCGGGAAAAAAGAAATATTAAGCAAAGTAATGCCAATTTTGAGAATAATAGGTAAAACAATCTACCACGTAGGGGATGTCGGTGCCGGAGACACGATGAAGCTGGTAAACAACCTCTTGTTGGGAGCTAATATGGTCGCTACAGCCGAGGCCTTGGCTCTGGGGGTAAAGGCCGGTTTAAGCCCCGAGGTGATGTTTGAAATTATAACAAACAGTTCTGGTAGCTCCTATGCACTTCAGGCCAAATATCCCCGGTTTATAGCACAGGGCAACTTTGAACCGGGCTTTATGGTCGATCTACAATACAAGGATCTACAATTGGCGGTAGATACGGCAAAAGACATGGGATTGCCCCTTGCTATGGGAAACATGGCCCAGCAGATATTTGAGATGGCTAAGGCTGAAGGATTGGGTCAGAAGGATATCTCCTCTGTGATAAATCTCTATGAAAAATGGTCCGGTGTTGAGGTTAGAGGGGACTTAGATTCAGAAAGTAAGGAGTGATCAGATGACTACCATGGAGATCAAGGAGATAATTAAGTCCAAGATGCCGTTAACACTGGGGGAGACAATAGAGATTGCAGACAAAACAAGATTAACCCCGGCAGAGATAATCTTGGAAGAAGCACAGATCCAAACGGGCAAGACCAGAGGTGAAGTGCAGGATGACGTCTTAAAACAATTTGAGCACAATCTTAAGGCTGTAGATATAGGTGTGACTACGGGTGAAAGCCTGCTTTTCGGAAAAGTGGGAGCGGAGCTCGCGGCTATTAACGAAAATAAAATTTTTGAAGATGAATTTATTGATAAAGCAGTGATGTATACTCTGGCGGCCCAGGTGGGCAATCACACTATAGGGCTTAGGCCTTGTGCGGGTACAGGAGATCCTTGTCCCTACACAGGTTTTATTAAAGCCTTGTTGGATGATGGTTGCGAACAAGAAAAAATTGCCCTTTTAGCCGGCCTTATTTTGAAGGTGGGTTCTGTATTCAGGGTGGGCAAAATTAGCACCGGATGCAACATGGAGGGTTTTGCTGCAGGGGCTTGTGCCATAGCCGCGGCTTTCGTTGAGCTCAAAGGAGGCAGCCCACGGGCGATGGAGAAGGCCATGGTTTTGGCTCTGTCTCCCACCATCGCTGTTCCGTGCACCCCCAGGGTAATGGTCCCCGGCCTGTGTGCTACGCATATCGGCGGGGCCGTGCTGGTAGGGGCGCTATCGGCCGGACTGGCCATAAAGACCAACCTCGAAGTGAATGTGCCCATAGATGTGATGGTAGCTATGGCCACCGAAATCCATCCTATTTCAGCCCAAGAGATAGTCCCCACTGTGATCAAATTCATGGAACCCTTCTTCAAAACAGAGCCTATGGTGGAAGAACTTATTGATGATACAGTAAAATCCAAAGAAAAAGCCAGGATAAAGGCTACTATCAGGGAAGCTCAGAAAATTTCCAAGCAGCTTATTTCGAATGCAAAACCGATTACGGAGACCCTGGGCGAAGCTGTGATCGGTGGCAGCAGCCAGGCAGTAGGTTCTCCCACCAATGCAGCCAGAATAGCCCATTTTCTATCCAAGGGGAACATTAAAAAGATCAAAATCGAACTCTATCCCGAACTTTTTGCCCGGCGGGGTATTAATATTCCCGGGATCTTGATGGCAGCTTTGTTTGGCGCGTCTACAGCCGATTATGAAATGTATGCTAAAATTATGGAAAAAGTCAAAGAAAAGGGCACAGAAATAGAGATTTTGCAGACCCAAGAGTACCAGGTGCAGAGAATTACCATCATAACGGATGATGTAAGTTCTAAGGTAGATGCTTTAAACAGGGGCGGGGGGCGGTTGGTATTGCGGAATGCAAGCCCTTCCAAAGATAAGGCTTTAAAGATAGCGCAAGAACTAGGTATTGTGATCGTCAATCCCTAAAGGTGGTGAATTAAGCTTTGAATATCATTGAACAGATTATAGCGCAGAAGGCTGGAAGAAAAAAAGTAAAAGCCGGGGATGAGCTAAGCGTTCCGGTAGATCTGGTTCTGGCACACGATGTAACCGGTCCCATGGCCATCGAACAATTTAACAAGATTGGTGCAGCCAGGGTATACGATAAAGACAAAGTAGCATTTGTTATAGATCACAACATACCTTCCTCCTCGGTAGATTCCAGAAGACAGCACAATATTTTAAGAGATTTTCATAGGCAGACGGGGGTAAAATTATACCAGCGCGGCGAGGGAGTTATACACCAGGTTGCGGCTGAAGAAGGTCTATATAAAAAGGGCGATATCGTGGTGGGTGCCGATTCGCATACATGCACAGCCGGCGCTTTCGGGGCTATTGCGATCCCGGTAGGGGCTACAGAGCTGGCGGCGGTAATGGCCTTGGGAACTATAGATATGGAAGTACCTCATGCTTTTTTAATTAAGGTGGAAGGGACTCTTAGGCCCGGCGTATATGCCAAGGATCTTATCCTGTATATAATCGGTAAATTCGGCGCGCATGGATTTACCGATAAAGCGGTGATCTTTAGCGGTGATGCTATTGTGAACATGTCCTTTGAAGAGAAGATGACCATAGCCAACATGGCCATAGAAGCGGGAGCGATGATCGGCTATGTGGATCAAGGGGAACCTATCGGGGCAATTGCAGGGACTTGTGTAATACAGGCGTCTGATCTGGAGCCACAGATAGCCTGCCCCTATTCTCCCGACAATGTCAAACTGGTGAAGGAGGTCGAAGGAACACCCATAACCCAGGTCGTAATCGGAAGCTGCACCAATGGCCGTATCTCTGATCTGGAGATTGCAGCGGGGGTTCTAAAGGATAAAAGCATATCTGATGCGGTAACTATGATCGTAATTCCGGCATCCAAGAGGATTGCTGAACAGATGGAACAAAAAAATCTTACTAAAATATTTCGCGATGCAGGTGCGATTATAGCCAACCCTGGATGCGGCCCCTGTTTTGGCGCTCATCAGGGCCTGCTTAGCGCGGAGGACACCGCTGTTTCGACCACAAACAGGAATTTTCCCGGCCGCATGGGCCACAAAGAGGCCAAGGTGTATCTGGCTTCTCCGAGGGTGGCTGCAGAAAGCGCCATTGCAGGATCGATAGTAGATCCAAAAAATGTTACATCATGGGAGGGATAAGCTTGGAAAAAATTAAGGGCCGGGTGTTTTTTCTGGGGGACAATATAGATACAGATCAGATCTTGCCCGGGTACGCGATGTCAGTTCCCCTCAACGAGCTAAAAAAATACGCTCTGAAGGGTAGCCAAATTCCGGATTTTGCCGAAAAAGTGAGCCCCGGGGATGTGATTATCGGGGGTAAAAATTTTGGGTGCGGCTCAAGCCGGGAGCAGGCCCCGGTTGCTTTAAAGGACAGCGGGGTTGGTGCTGTAGTTGCTGCCACCTTTGCCATGATTTTTAGGAAAAATTCTGTAAATATAGGGTTGCCGGCAATCTCCTCTGGATGTACCGAAAGAATGAAAGAGGAAATTGATGAAGGCGACTATGTAGAAGTGGATCTTGAATCAGGAACCCTGTTGCATCTTGAATCAGGCCGCACCTACCCGCTAAACAAATTTTCAGAGCCGGCTTCCGCCACGCTAAAGGCGGGCGGCCTTATAGATCGTGTCAGAAATATACTGCGTGAAAGAGGGGAACTAATTGACCGTAGAGAGACCCAATACTGAAAAAATTATCAAAGAGGATCTGGAGCGAATAAAAGCTTACGAAAAGGCATTCGGGGTTAAGATGCCCTATGTTGATCAGAATGGAGCGGTCTGTGGGCTTCCGGATTCCTATCCACGAGAGATCGATGGGGTAATAAGGAGCGGGTATAGGCTGACGGAATTGGGGCGGAAGGCGGCAAAAGATAACATCCCGATCATGAATCCCATAC
>JAAZMI010000207.1 GCA_012798895.1 Bacillota bacterium | reverse complement strand
TGACGAGCAGATGACGGCAGCAATGATTGACCGGCTGGTGCATCATAGTTACCTGCTGCTTTTTGAAGGTCAAAGTTACCGGATTAGGGACTCACTGATGAAAGGTTACGACGCGTAAAATTCCCTGCCGGGGGCGCTGCTGAAGTTACTTTGCACAAACAGGGAAATTGGTCTTGCAAAAAACATCCTTGAGTGATGTAGTATTACACGATTAATGTTTTCTTTTCCGGTATGCTCTCTCTTCGATCCTACAGTCAATTGTTTTAAATCTTCTGCAGGGTAATCCTTCCTCATATTTTGGAACTTTTTTCGTCCTGATAGGTCTAAAGGGTAAAGCACAATTAAAGGGAGGATCTTTATGAAGAGAAAAAATGTTGTAGCTATGATCTCTGGGTTGTTGTTTTTATCTGCAATGTTTTTACCGGTATTGGCCGCTCCTTCTACTGCCGAGGCGAATGCCGGTGCGGATTATGGTATTATCAGTGTCTACGGGGAGGCTGTGATTACAGCGCAACCGGATTCGGCCCGGGCAGTTTTAGCGGTGGAGACGACGCACGAGCAGGCAAAGACAGCCGCCCAAGAGAATGCACGCCTTACAAATGCTGTGCTCGAAGCGCTGAAAAAAGCCGGTCTTGATGAGGAGCAGCTCAAAACGAGCGGCTACCGGTTATATAGCTACATGGAACCGTCCGATCCCAGGGATAAGGAAAAACATGTTACGAAGTATAGGGCCTACAATGAACTAGATATCAGTCTTAGTGATTTAAATGAAGTGGGCAACGTGGTCGATATCGCCATTCAGGCCGGTGCCAATAGGGTTGTCTCCGTTGTTTTTGAACTAAAGGACGCAGAAGCCTTAAAGCTGCAAGCCTTGCAGTATGCTACAGGCCAGGCCAAGGCCAAGGCAGCGGCGATTGCCCAAAGTGCAGGGATAACCATCAGGGGGATTAAGGTTATACATGAAGAGATGACCGGTTATTCTCCTTACCGTGCTTCAATGGAAGACAGCAATTTTAAAGAGATGGCCGGCGGGGGTGCTGCACCCACGCCCATACTTCCGGATGATGTTGAGGTAATGGCAAGGGTTAAGGCAGAGTATTATTTTTAGGCAAGTTCAGCAAGGGTGTTAAATTGTTTTAGTGATGCGGCCGGAACAAGGCAGAATATTATTTCTAAATTAGGGAGAACGGTTCGTTCTCCCTAATTATTAGGGCCCATCTCCGCGTACTTCTGCAAGGGCAACATATCGTGCCTAAATAAGCTATCTCTTGTTGACTGGAAGATAATTTTGCCACCCTCTTAATTCTAGCTTGACAAGAAAAAATTTTTAATTTATTATTAGCAAAATAGGAATATATCTATTTGTATACTTAAAAATATAAATAGGTAACTATATAGCTATAAATGTATATACTTTGGTATGAAAAATATGAAGAAAGGATGAGGTAGTTGTCTGACAAAGTATTTATTCTTCAGGCAGATATTTTTAAAGCTCTGGCCCATCCGGCGCGGGTAAAAATACTACAGCTTTTAAAAAACAGGGAAAGATGTGTCTGCGAGATCGTGCCTGCTTTGGATATGGAACAGCCCAGTGTTTCTCGCCACCTTTCTATTCTCAGAAAAGAAGGGATTCTGTCTTGCCGTAAAGACGGGCTTAAGGTAATCTACTGGGTAAACGATCCGTATGTATTTGAGTTGTTGGATTTAAGTAAAGAGATATTGAAAGCACACTGGGAAAAGAAGAGAAAAATATTTGCGTAAATCAATGAATGCTTTAATATGGAGGATTGAAAACAGGGTGCTTTCAGGCCCGTAGTTGATTAATACGATTTGTAATACAAAATACTTGTAAAATTATTTTTGGAGGGTGACTCCAAGATGAAAGAATGGCAGAAATTTAGCCTAATTCTAGGTGTGTTTCTCGTGGCCTATTTTGTTCCTTTCAATCATCCCCGGGTGGAAATTTCTTTGCTGGAAGCCTTCCACATGTTGCAGGAATATGCCCGGGAGCATGTTCTCTTTTGCCTTATTCCCGCTTTTTTTATCGCTGGGGCAATTGCCAATTTTGTTTCACAGGAAGCAGTGCTCAAATATTTTGGCGGTGATGCAGCAAAGTGGCTTTCTTATACAGTGGCTTCTGTTTCTGGAAGCGTTTTGGCTGTTTGTTCCTGTACAGTGCTGCCCCTTTTCGCCGGGATCTGGCAAAAAGGGGCAGGAATCGGCCCGGCGGCCACCTTTCTTTATTCCGGTCCGGCTATTAACATTTTGGCTATTATTCTTACCGCGCGGGTTTTAGGTTGGCAACTGGGTTTGGCGCGTGCCATCGGGGCGGTGTTCTTTTCCGTGGTGATCGGCTTAATGATGGCCTTCCTTTTCCATAGGGAAGAAAAAGAAAAGGTCCAAGCTGTTTTAGGCCAATCCTTTGCGCAGGAAGAAAGACGGCGGCCGGTGCAGAATTTGTTTTATTTTCTTTTGCTGATTATGATCCTGGTTTTTGCGGCCTGGGGAAAACCGGATGAAACAGTAGGCTTATGGAATGTTATTTATGGCGTTAAATGGTATCTGGTAATCATTTTATTGGGTTTGTTGGCTTTTATTTTGGTTCGTTGGTTTGAAGGTGATGAACGTTCTGCCTGGCTGGAATCAACTTGGGGTTTTGCTCAGCAGATTTTGCCGCTTCTTTTAGGGGGAATATTGGCTGCAGGGTTGCTGATGGGGCGCCCAGGAATTGATTCTGGTCTGATACCGGCGCGTTATATTGAAGTCCTTGTTGGCGGCAATTCAATACAGTCTAATCTTTTCGCTTCTGTAGTTGGTGTTCTGATGTATTTTGCAACCTTGACTGAAATACCGATTATGCAGGGTCTGCTTGGTTCGGGAATGGGGCAGGGGCCGGCTTTGGCCCTGCTTTTGGCCGGTCCGGCACTCAGCCTGCCTAGTATGCTTGTTATTCGTAGTGTTTTAGGTACAAAAAAAACTCTCGTTTTCGTTCTGTTGGTTATCGTTATGGCGACGGTAGCGGGTATGATTTATGGGTTTGTTGTTTAATTGCGTTTAAACTGCAAAAATTCAAGAAAAGGGTGGTAGTGATGGAAATTAAAATTTTAGGGATGGGTTGCCCTAAATGCAGGAAACTCGAAGCAATGGTCAGGGAAGTTGTACAAGAAACAAACGTTGATGCTTCTGTAATGAAAGTAACTGACATAAAAGAAATTACCAAAGCAGGGGTGATGCTCACCCCTGGTTTAATGATTGATGATGATGTAAAATTTTGCGGTAAATTGCCGCCTAAAAATGAACTTGCCAAAATAATCAAGGCCGGGGTGGGGGATTGATCTAGCCGCTATGCACGGGAATTGCCGGCAATTTATAAAGGCATAAAAGTATGGGGACACCTCTGTACCCCTTTTCAGAAGAAAGCCCCCGATTTAGTAAAGAGGCTGCTCTTAATCTGTTTTCAACACGGCAGTAAAGGCTTCTTGGGGGATCTCTACGCGGCCGATCTGTTTCATCTTCTTCTTGCCTTTTTTCTGTTTTTCCAGTAGTTTTCTTTTGCGGGTTACATCCCCGCCGTAGAGTTTTTCTGTAACATTTTTGCGCAAAGCTTTGATTGTCTCCCTGGCGATGACTTTTTTTTCGATGGCGGCTTGTATGGGTACTTCAAAAAGTTGCCTGGGGATGATTTCCCTCAATTTTTCTGCGATTACCCTGCCGCGCTGGTAGGCCTTATCCTGGTGGGCAATGAAAGAAAGAGCATCTACTTTTTCGGTGTTTACGAGGATGTCTACCAGAACGAGGTGGGATTCCCTATAGCCGTGCAGGGTGTAGTCCAGGGAAGCATAGCCCCGGGTGCGTGATTTAAGCAGGTCAAAAAAATCATAGATGATCTCCGCCAAAGGAAGAAGGTAAGAGAGTTTGACCCTTCCTGATTCCAGATATTCCATGTTTTCGAAATCCCCTCTTTTCTCCTGACAAAGTTCCATGACTGGTCCCACGTAGTCTTCGGGCAAAAAAATCGATGCTTTTACATAGGGTTCTTCAATGCTCAATCTCTCTTCTACCGGGGGCAGCAAGGCCGGGTTATCCAGCTCTACCACCTCGCCGTCTTTTTTATGCACCTTATAGATCACGCTGGGTGCGGACACGATCAGGTCCAGGTCGTATTCCCTTTCCAGTCTCTCCCTGACAATATCCATGTGCAGAAGGCCTAAAAATCCGCAGCGAAAACCCAACCCCAGGGCCGTGGATTTTTCGGGTTCATAGGTCAGGGCCGAATCGTTGAGCTTCAGTCTTTCGATCGCCTCCTGCAGGGCTGCGTAATCATTATTATCCTGGGGAAAAAGGCCGCAGAAAACCATCGGCAAGGCCCGGCGGTAACCGGGCAGGGCCTCTGTTGCCGGATCGGTTGCCGTAGTGATCGTATCGCCCACCTGGGCATCTTCGACTTTTCTAATAGAAGCGATCAGGTAGCCCACTTCCCCGGCGACAAGGCCGGTGGTAGGCTCCATCTCCGGCCGGAAGATGCCCGTCTCCGTCACCTCAAACACCCTGCCGCTGCTCATCAGTTTTATCTCCGCACCCTTTTGGATGCGCCCCTGCATAACGCGGATATAGGCGATAACGCCGCGATAGGTATCATAATGCGAATCAAAAATCAAAGCTTTCAGGGGTGCGCTGGGATCCCTTTTGGCGGGCGGCGGTATTTTTTTGACGATGGCTTCGAGGACTTCTTCAATGCCCAGCCCCTCTTTGGCAGAAACCTGGAGGGCTTCTGAGGCATCTAAGCCGGGAATTTCTTTCAGTTCATTTTTTATTTTGTCCGGATCGGCGTTTTCCAGATCGATCTTGTTGATGACCGGGATGATCCTTAATTTTTGTTCCAGGGCAAGATAGACATTGGCCAAAGTCTGCGCTTCTATCCCCTGCACGGCATCCACGATGAGGATTGCGCCCTCACAAGCGGCTAAGCTCCTGGACACTTCGTAGCTGAAATCCACATGTCCCGGGGTATCGATTAGGTTTAAAATGTATTCCTCCCTGTCCCGGGCCCGGTATTTTAGCCGTACAGCTTGCAGTTTGATGGTGATGCCGCGCTCCCTCTCCAGATCCATCTGATCCAGAACCTGTTCTTTCATCTGCCTGGCGGATAGTGCCTCCGTTGCCTCCAGAAGGCGATCTGCCAGGGTAGATTTGCCATGATCGATATGAGCAATGATACAAAAATTCCTGATGTTCTGCTGTTCCACTTTAAGCCCCCATTATTATTTCAAAAATCATGTAAAATTATATCATCAGGGATGAACTATGGCAACACGCGGGTTTGTGGCCACTGTGTCAATGCCTGGCGGGTAAATTATCTTTCAAACCTTTTCTCCCACTGGCTGTTCTTGATGGGTGAGGCTGGATTTACCCCCCTTGGACACCGGTTATTGGAAGGCTTTTCCTCTTGACGGGTGAGATGGGCGGGGATATGATAGGAACAGGCGTTCGGGGCACGGGAAAAAGGGGCGGCCGGTGGGGGTGAAAAGATAAAGGGAAAAGCAAAGGAAGGAACTGGAGGGAAGGCAATGGGGAAATAGGGGAAAGGGAAGAAGGGGGAGGACCAAGGGGGGAGCGGGAAAATAAGGGGGTTGAAACCTGCATGACCAAAAGAATATCCAACCAGTTTCTCTGCAGCAGCCTGATGCTCCCGGAACACCGTGATGCTCTCGAGCGCCGCCGCAGAGAACAACGGGAAAAAGAAGAGACACGCCGCCCTTGTTTTGATGAACAACAGCTTGCTTTATGGGATCGCCTGCTCACCGCCGCCTTGCGGCAAGAGAAGGAACTGTTGGTTCGCTATGCGGGCGAACACGGGGTACATTCGCTTAGGGGGATTGTCTATAGATACGTTCCACCACGTCGAGAGATCTTTATACGGGTCGCTGGCGCTACAAAAAAGGTTCCCCTGGACAACATCATTGGCATTATTGCGCCGGAATGAAGCGGCGTGGCAAGCGAAATGACCCTGGGCCACGCATTGTGGCAAGCGAAACGTCGCGTCCCCGCGGGCTACGTTCGGGGCGGTTCGCCGCACGAACCATGCTTAAGGGTGTAAAGGTGCCCGGGAGCTTTGCAGGCAGAGTTCGATGATCTCTTCTATGTTTGCGGTTCCAGCGCACATCACTGTATCGGCCCCGCCCCAGTAGAGTTTGAGGGTGCCGTCTTCTTCCGCTATAGCCCCGCAGGTAAAGACTACGTTGTGCACGTAACCGGTAACCTCCCAGGGATCTTCGGGTTGAAGGATCCAGTCATCGGCTACTCCTATCAATCTAGCAGGATCTTCCAGGTCGTGCAGGGCTGCGCCCAGCCTGTAGATTGCGCCGTCCATGGTGGAGAAGACCCCGTGGTAGATGTGCAGCCAGCCCCGATCGGTCTTTAAGGGGGTGGCCCCGGGCCCGATCTTCATCTCATCCCAGTGGTAGGGCAGCGGTTTCATCAGCAGGCGGGCATCTCCCCAGTGGATCAGATCGGGAGAATAGGCGATCCAGATCGACCAGGGCGAGATCTCCGAGTGCGGCCTCTCCAGTCGCACGTAGCGTCCCCCGAAGCGTTGTGGGAAGATGACGACATTGCGGTAATCTGCAGCGGTGATCAGTGCAACACGTTCCACCTGTTTAAAATCCTGCGTTTTGGCCAACGCCACCCTGACCCCATGCCGGGAGTAGGCGCTGTAGGTCAGCAGGTATTCTCCGGCCAGGGGGCAGATGCGCATATCTTCCACCCCAAATTCCTCGTAGGTGGCGAAGGGCTCCTCCTTGGCCGGTTCCAAAAACGGTTCCGGGTGCACCGAAAAATTAAATCCGTCTCTACTCTCGGCGAGACCGATGATCGATCTCCCGTTCAGGCGGTGCGAACGGAAGAGCATGATATAGCGGCCTCGATGTTTGACTATTCCGGCATTGTGCACTGTGGCCACGGGGTAAGGAACATCATCTTTTGTCAGAATGGGGTTACCGGGATGTCTTTTGACCAGGGGTTTTTTCATCAGTATGCCTCCCTCTATGTTTTAAAATAGAATGCCGGCGCCGGTAAGACGGCTGGCCTAAGAGGTTATTTTCCCGCCGCTGCCGGATTCAAGGATGCGCCGGTATACTTTAATATAATCTTCGACCATTCTCTCCTTGGAGAAACGTTTTTCCACGATCCGGCGGCACTGTTGCCTGTCCAGCGTCTTTATTTTTTCTACGGCCAAGACGGCTTCCTCGAGATCGTTGACGAGCAGGCCGTTTTTACCGTTTTCGATGATCTCGGGCATGCTGCCGCGGGGGAAAGCGATCACCGGCGTCCCGCAGGCCATCGATTCCACGACGGAAAGACCGAAAGGCTCGTTGAAGTTGATGGGGTGGAGCAGGGCATAGGCCTCCCTCAAGACTTTGTCGCGTTCCTTGGGCCCGACGCTGCCGATGTAGGTGATCGTTTTACCGTCCAGAAAAGGCTTGACATGCTGTTCATAGTAGGCGTCGTCCTGGATGATCCCGGCCAGGATCAGGGGCATACCGGTGCGTTGCGCGATCTCGAT
>JAAZMI010000206.1 GCA_012798895.1 Bacillota bacterium | reverse complement strand
TAGGACTGATAGGAAAAACACAGTTGATAGAAGGTAGAGATAAAGGGTGCCGGTTGGGAACAACAACCGGGTAGTTATGAAACAGAGGATAATAAATCAAAAAAGGAGGGGGCTAGCCATGCATTCCAAGAAAAAAAAGACAGTTGCCCTCGTGCCCGCATACAACGAGGGGCCACGTCTGGCCGCCGTCCTGAAGATCATCATGACCAGCCCGCGGGTGGATGAAACCATCGTCATCGACGATGGATCAACAGATGAAACAGCAGAGGTGGCCGCCGATTTTCCTGTAAAAATCCTACGTTGGGAAAAAAACAGAGGCAAAGGAGCCGCCCTGCAGGCCGGGATGGAAGAAGCGAAAGATGCCGCCTACTACCTCTTCCTCGATGCCGATCTGCTCCGCCTCAATCATAAGCATATCGCCCAGCTGCTCGACCCTTTGGCTGAGGAACAACCGGCGGCCATGACAGTGGGGATCTTTCGCCAGGGCAACAAAGCGAGCGTCAACATGGCCCAACACTATTTTTCCATCCTCAACGGCCAGCGCGCCCTGCGCCGGGAATTTGTAGAGATATTGCCCGACCTGCGCTGGTCACGCTTCGGTGTGGAGATCCTGCTCAGCAAATACGCCCAACTGGCCGGGCAGATCGTTCGCCACCCGGAACTTTTGGGCATCTCCCACGTCACCAAAGAGGAAAAACTGGGGTTCTTAAGAGGTTTCTGCTACCGCCTGCAGATGTTCAAAGAATGCCTCTACTCCCTGTTTAACCATAAAAAAATGATCCGGCGCTTTCCAGGGAAAGTGCCGGCGGAAATACTGCAGAAAATTACCTGATCACCGCAGGAATTGGAATTGTTTTTGCATTACCAAAAACCAAGTATCCGGCTGTTTAACTTAACTGTTCAATATGCCGGGCGTTAACTTCAGATGCCGAACCGGGAACCGGAAATCTATTTTAGTAAAAGGAGGCGCAGTTATGCTGCGAAAAGATCTGACGGAAGAAGAAAAATATAATATCGGCGTGGCCCTAAAAAAAGCGATCAAAAAATTGGCCCAAAGCGACCCACGCACGGTCTGTCTAAACAGCGCCGTGATCTTCAACCGGGAAGAGGAGGGCTACATCCTGCCCTATCTAAACCGGAGATATCTCGTCAAACACTGTACCGGCGAGGTTCAACCGTTTTCCGATGAAGAAGGAGAAGTATCCATCCACCTGCGGATCCTCTTCTTGCATTATCTTAGCGAAGCCGGCGGGGCACCCTTGCAAAACGAGTGGATTACCTTCAAAGAAATTCCCGGGGGGCAGATCTACACCGGGCCC
Organism: Bacillota bacterium; assembly: GCA_012798895.1. Lineage (GTDB taxonomy): Bacteria > Bacillota > Dethiobacteria > DTU022 > UBA8154 > JAAZMI01. The sequence continues at coordinate 20,131 of JAAZMI010000206.1, read as the reverse complement.
TACCAAAAAAGGACGATACAGCCCTTGCTGCAAAATTTTGGGGAACAGCCGGAAAAATTTATGGAATTAGCAGAAGACCTCGGCGGCCAACGCACCACATTCGGGGATTACGCCGTCACCCTCCACCCTTTTCCGCGCCTGCCGCTCACCTTTGTCTTCTGGGAAGGCGATGAAGAATTCCCCGCCACGGCAAACATCCTCTACGATGCCTCCGCCGTAGATTACCTGCCAACCGAAGACCACGTCCTCCTGCCCTCGCTGATCATCTGGGAGATGATCGCCCGCCTCGGCCAAGAATAAGGCCACAGAGCACAGGGACAGCACAGGGGGACGGTTCTTTTGTGCAGCACAGGGGGACGGTTCTTTTGTGTACACAAAAGAACCGTCCCCCTGTGCTCCTGTGCTTTCCCTTTGTGCTCTAACCAAAGAAATGCGCCAAAAAGAACGCATACAACAGAGCGGGCAGAAGGTTGCCCACTTTAATCTGCTTGATCTCCAAAATATTCAGGCTGATGCCTAGTATTAATAGGCCGCCGGTCGCGGTCATCTCCGCCAGAACCGCCCCCGTCATATAATGGCGCAAGGAACCGGCCAGAAGGGTAATGCCCCCCTGGTAGAGAAAAACAGGCAGCGCCGCAAAGGCCACCCCCGGCCCGAGGCCGGCACTGAGCATAATAGAGGTGGTGCCATCCAATATAGATTTGGCAAAAAGCGTCGTGTGCCGCCCGGTCAAGCCGCTTTCGAGAGATCCCATCACAGCCATAGCCCCCACGCAGTAGAGCAGGCTGGCTGTCACAAACCCCTGCGCAAAAGAAACCCCACTTCTTCCCGAAGAAAAACGCCTCTGCAGGGCTTCACCCCACCTTTGAAGCCTTTCCTCCAGGGCCAAAAGTTCTCCGGTAATCGCGCCGGCCAACATGCCGGCAAGGACTAGCAAAACGTTGCGGGCCTCCAAAACCATCTGCAAACCAATTAAAATGGTAATCAATCCTATCGCCTGTAGGATGATGCTCCTGACCTTTTCCGGCAGACCTGCCTTTAACAAACGCCCCAAAAGCGCACCAAAAAGAATCGCTGCAGCATTAATAATCGTTCCCAGCATACGCTACTGTCTCCTTATCAATACCTAGGGGACACAAGGGGCGGTTCTTTTGTGTAGTAGTTGATTGGAAACAAAAATACCAACACCATCTTAAACAACACAGAGAAACCATCCAAAACCTCTGAAAAAGTCCCCTAAAAACATAAAAGGCATGCCCACCTATGGTATAATTAGTCTGTAACAACCAAATAAAACACCAGAGGGGGATGCTTTTTATATTGGTAGAAGCTACCTTTATTTAAGCAATGTAGCTTCTTATGGTGTATTATATCAAATGATCCCGGAAAATCATATACTCAAACAGATAAATTCTGCAATAAACCTTGGTTTTATCAATGAACCCCTAGCAGACAGATATTGCAAAAATTTTGACCGGAGCTAAAAAACGGGTTGTTCCGCCACATATTTATGACAAAACTGAAAGGCCGCAACCCCCGGTAATATCAGGGGTTAGCGGCTATTTTTTGTAAGGTTGCTGTAAAAATCTGGATAGGGTGGGATTGTAGAGGGCCTATTGGAAACACTTTACAGCCGTTTCTTATAAAAAAACAGACGAGGCGCTCGGAATGATGATCAGCTGATTCCAGCACTATTGCCGGCTTGATCTCCAGCGCCTTTTCTGTTTCTCCGAGGCGACCGATCATTTTCGCCAGTCCTTTGGCATCATTTGTTGTCTTAGTTGGGCCAAGATACAACCTGCCGCTTGGGGTAAGAATAGGAGCACACGGGAGCACACGGGGACGGTTCTTCTGTGTACCCAAAACCGGTACACAGAAGAACCGTCCCCGTGTGCTCGAAGAACCGTCCCCGTGTGCTCTGCCGTCCCCTTGTGCTCTCAACAGGTACACAGAAGAACCGTCCCCTTGTGCTCTCTCTTGTGCTCCTCTCGTGTGCTTTCTGCTGTCTTGTCGCCCCGGTAGGGGATTGCCCTCGCCGTGGACGCTGAGGACGGCTAAATATTTCTAGACTTTTGCTCGCACGATGTCTTTGATTTTCATCAATCTCGTCAAGGCGCCGCGCTCGTTTTCATCTAATTTCATGGTGATGTAGCGAACGGTTTCCTGCATCTTAGGGATGAGGACATATTCCAACGCATTGACCCGGCGGCGGGTTTTTTCGATCTCATCTGCTAAGAGCTGGACGGCTTTTTCCAGTTCGGCAAGTTTCAAAAGCCTGGGCATGATCTCCGCCAATGTTTCAATAGAAGCATCTAATTCGACAGAGGTGCCCACAAAACCGTAGGGGTAGATGTTACTGTTCTCCCCCTCGCTCTCTCCCCGGATGCGGGCTGTCTGCTGCCAGGATAAACGCGGCGCATAGACGCTCATAATGTTCTGCCTCTTCGCCGTCAGGGAGAGCCTCGTTGTCGGGTACATCAGCGCTTCTTCGAGCACCTCTTGGGGCATCACGGCACGTGCCAACAAAAATTTGGCCATCGCCGCCGTCAGTTCTGCCTCTATCTGTTCACGCAGCTCTTTATTTTCCCGCACCCGTTCTAAAAATTGGCGGATGAGTTCATCGCGCTTATCCTTGAGCAGTTTATGACCCCGCTGGGCCATCTCCAGCCGTTTTTTAAGCTGGTTAAGCTCCATCCGCGTTGGGTTTACTCTAATCTCCATCTTTAATCCTCCCCCGCAGATGTGAGGTATTTTTCGAGATATTCGTCCCGAATTCGTTTCAGCTCGGCGCGCGGCAGAAGCTTGAACAGTTCCCAGCCGAGATCGAGTGTCTCTTCGATCGTGCGATCTTGTTCTTCTCCCTGTGCCACATAGCGGTACTCAAATTCATCAGAAAACTGAGAAAACCTCTTGTCAATATCCGTCAAAGCTGCTTCCCCTAATATGGCCGCCAGCTCTTTGGCTTCTTTGCCCCGCGCGTAGGCGGCGTAGAGCTGGTTCATCGTATCGGCATGATCTTCTCTTGTCTTGCCTTCGCCGATACCCTTATCCTTCAGCCTGGAGAGAGAGGGAAGGACGTCGATCGGGGGATAGATGCCCTTGCGGTGCAGGTCGCGGCTGATGATAATCTGCCCTTCGGTAATATAACCGGTAAGGTCCGGGATGGGATGTGTCTTGTCATCTTCCGGCATAGTAAGGATCGGCAACTGTGTAATCGAACCTTTCCGACCCTTGATGCGGCCCGCTCTTTCATAGATGCTGGAGAGGTCGGTGTAGAGGTACCCGGGATACCCGCGCCTCCCCGGCACTTCCTTGCGCGCCGCGGATATCTCCCGCAAGGCCTCCGCATAATTGGTCAGATCCGTAAGGATCACCAGAACGTGCATCTCCTGTTCAAAAGCGAGGTATTCGGCCGCCGTCAAAGCCAGGCGCGGGGTGGCAATCCGCTCGATCGCCGGGTCGTCGGCGAGGTTGATAAAGATCACCGCCCGTTCGATGGCGCCGGTGCGACGAAAATCGCTGATAAAATATTCGGATTCCTCGAAGGTGATGCCCATCGCCGCGAAAACAACGGCAAACTTTTCTTCCGTGCCCAGCACCTTGGCCTGTCGCGCAATCTGCGCCGCCAGCCGGGAATGAGGAAGCCCCGCCCCGGAGAAGATAGGCAGTTTCTGTCCCCGCACCATGGTGTTCATCCCATCGATGGCAGAAACCCCCGTCTGGATAAATTCCGAGGGGTAATCCCGGGCGTAGGGGTTAATCGGATAGCCGTTGATATCCAGCCTTTTCTCCGGAATAATATTGGGGCCCTGGTCACGTGGGCGTCCCATGCCGTCGAATACCCGGCCCAGTATATCCCGGGAGACCGGCAGCTCGATGCCTTTGCCCAGAAAACGGACCTTGGCCCGGTGAATGTTGATCCCGCTGGCTCCTTCAAAAACCTGAACGAGGGCCGTATCTCCGCTAACCTCCAGAACCTGGCCGCGACGCATCTCCCCGCCGGGCAGCTCGATCTCTGTCAGTTCCTGGTAGGTCACGCCTTCCACATTTTCGACCAGCATCAGGGGGCCGGCCACTTCGGCAACAGTTTTATATTCTCTAAGCAACCTCTTCCCCTCCTTCCCCGCTCAGTGCTCCCATCTGCACCTTGATCTCCTCGTCAATATCATCCAATTCCGCCAGATCTTCTTCCGCCACATATTTGGCGCGGGCGATCCGCTCCCGCACCGGCAGGACGAAAAGTTTATCTAAATCCAGATCGAGTTCACCCTTTTCGACCACCTTCAATGCTGCCCGGTGGAAATTTAAAATCAGTTCCATCATGCGAAACTGTTTCTCGATAGAGGTATAGGTGTCCACATCATGGAAAGAGTTCTGGTGAAGGAAATCTTCACGAATAGATTTGGCCGTTTCCAGCACGAGCCTTTCGCGGGGAGAAAGGGCGTCGATCCCCACCAAACGCACGATCTCCTCCAGTTCGGCTTCTTCCTGTAAGATGCGCATTGCTTCGCGCCGCATCTCGATCCATTTTTCGCCCAGCATCTCACGAAAATAAGGGTCGACATTTTCCTGATACAGAGAATAGCTTAGAAGCCAGTTAATAGCCGGAAAATGTCGCCGGTAAGCCAACGCGGCATCCAGGCTCCAGAAAACCTTCACCACCCGCAGCGTGGCCTGCGTTACCGGTTCTGAGAGGTCACCACCGGGCGGTGAAACTGCACCTACGACCGTCAAAGCACCGTCACGCTCTTCGCTGCCCAGGCAGATCGTCCGCCCCGCCCTCTCGTAGAATTCCGCCACACGTGAACCAAGATAGGCCGGATAGCCCTCCTCCCCCGGCATCTCTTCCAGCCGGCCGGAGATCTCCCTTAATGCTTCGGCCCAGCGGGAGGTAGAATCGGCCATCAGTGCCACGCTGTAACCCATATCCCGGAAATATTCGGCGATAGTAATCCCTGTATATACAGAGGCTTCACGGGCCGCCACCGGCATATTGGAAGTGTTGGCAATCAAAACTGTTCTCTTCATCAGCGGCTCATCGGTTTGCGGATCCAGCAACTCCGGGAATTCCATGAGCACATCGGTCATCTCGTTGCCGCGTTCCCCGCAGCCGATGTAGACAACGATCTCAGCATCGGCCCACTTGGCCAACTGGTGCTGCGTTACAGTTTTGCCGCTGCCAAAGGGGCCGGGTATACAGGCCGTCCCCCCTTTGGCCACCGGAAAAAGGGTATCCAGGATGCGCTGCCCGGTAATCAGGGGCACATAGGGTCCCAGTTTTTCTTTGTAGGGGCGTCCCTTCCGTACCGGCCATTTCTGCATCATGCTCAGCTCGACGATGCCCTCCTTCGTCTCCAAACGGGCCACTGTATCGACTACCGTTGCCTCTCCCTGAAAGATCTCCACCACTTTCCCTTCAGCGATATCGGGGGGTACCATAATGCGGTGTTCCACCGGCTTGGTCTCCTGCACCGTGCCTAAAATATCGCCGGCTTGCACTACATCCCCCTCTTTCACACGGGGCACAAATTCCCACCTGCGTTCCCGGTCCAAGGCCTCGGCCTCCACCCCTCTGGTAATATAATCGCCCGCCTTTTTCCAGACAACATCCAGGGGCCGCTGAACCCCGTCGAAGATGGCCTCGATGAGACCGGGGCCCAACTCCACGCTCAGGGGCAGCCCTGTATTATAAACCGGTTCACCCGGACCCAATCCCGCAGTTTCTTCATATACCTGAATAGAAGCCCGATCCCCGCGTACTTCGATGATCTCGCCCAGCAACCCGGCTTCGCTAACTCTGACCATGTCATACATCCGGGCCTCCGGCATGTTTTCTGCAACGACCAGCGGACCGGAAACTCTGATAATGCGACCAATTTCCAAGTTATCAACCCTCTTTCCTGAATAAGATATCTGCACCAATCGCTTTTTCCACGCTTTCTTTAATCTTGCCCATACCGATGCCCAGCGTGCCTTTGTTATTGGGAACAGGAACGACAACCGGCAGGAAACGTTTATTTAGCTCGGCAATGGCATCCTCGAGATCCTGCGCGATCTCCTCCGTAATAAAGAGCACCGCATAATCATCTTTGGCCGCCTGTTTTAATACCGAAAGCGCAGCCTGGGAATCGATCACCGGAAAAGTTGTTACCCCCAAGGTTTTAAATCCCAAAATGGAATCCTTATCACCGATCACACCAATTTTATACGTAGACATTGCGCAATCTCTCCCTGATTACTTCGATGGGCAATCCGTTAATTTTTCCTACGAGAATCATCCGAATGTTTTTTACTTCAGTCTCTTTGGCGTAGAGATAACCAATCAAGGGTTCCAATCCAAAAGTTTTACGTTTGCCAACCTGCAGATAATCAGTCAGCAGGTCATCGGCCAGCTTTTCAAAATTGGCAATGCTTCCTTTTTCTTGCCATTCGCGTATACCCTCGTTCACTACGTGGGAATATTCGCTCATGGCCAGGCGATCAGCCAGAAACTCCAAAGGTTCATCCAACAAACTACCAAAAATTTCAATGGGGAGATGACCGTGCGGCAAGAACGCTTTTTTCAAAAATGCCTGATCGCGGCCGATGCGTTTTACGCGCAAAAATGTCTTAAGGTTCGTCAGATCCGCCTCTCTGATGAACAAGCCTTCCAGAAAAGTAGAACGCTGTTCCCGGGCACCGCCGATCAACATCTCATAAAGGGTTTGATCCAGAAAAAGATCGATGGCCTGGGGGTCGCCGGAGATCACGAATTCTTCGGTGATCTCTTCCAGCGCGGCACAAAGAATGGCGGGCAATTCTCTAAAATTTTCCTCTGCAACGGCCGCCCGTAATTTTATGAGGGGAAATGTGCCCACAGGAAATAGAAGCTCATCGCCGGGTTCCGCCAGATATTTTGCCTTTAGCAACACCTTCAGGTTATGAAAATCATACTTTAAGGCGATCAGATCCGTGAAGTGAACCTGGGGGTTTATTTTCTGCATCAAACTATAGACCTCTTCCAGCTCCGCTTGCAAAATTTTTTCGAAGTCATGTACATTGTCCAGCTCCGCGATCATAGGGGCATATTCTGTCTCTGATAAAACTTTAAAAGCCTCGTCAGTTGAAGGAGACTCCACCATCCTATCCAGCTTATTCTTATCTAAAAGCCGTGTCTCCAAAACCCGGATCCGCCCTACCGCGTAGGCATAGATTGTCTCGTTAACCGGCATTCTCCCCGCCTCCTTCCCTTCCCGTAGCTTCATGCTCATCCTTCTTTAAAAAGTATGGCCGCCACTTCCGGTTCCAGCTCTTCTCTATGCATGGATAAAAGTGCATTGAAAGAATTATTGATCTCCAACCCTTCCGCTTGCAGGATGAAGCCGCCTTCCATCTCCGGGGATGCCGGCCCCAAGGTAATCTTTCCCCCCCGGCCCGAAGCCTTAAGTTCTCTCTCAAGGCTCTTCCAAAACTTGGCTGGAATCCTCTCTCTATCCCGTGAAGAGAGAATAATGGTCTCTGTACCTGTTTTAATCGATACCAATAACATCTGGCGCAGGTAATCGAAATAGACCTCTTCTTCGAGATCTGCCATTTTTCTCAGGGCTTGCTGGAAAGCCTCGGCGATGAGTGCTTGTTTTGCCTCCAGTGTCTCCTTACGTGCTTCCAACTGTGCCATACCTAAAATGCGTCTTTTTTGTTCTGTTGCTTCCTTACCGGCGTCTTCCAAAACCTGCCCTTTCTTCTGTGCAGCCTCTTCTTCTGCCGCACCGATAATAGCATCAGCCTTCTCTTGGGCCTCTGCCAGAAGTTCCTTCACCCGGGATTGGGCATCGTCCAGTATGCGCCGCCTAATCTTTTCCGCTCCCTCGCTCATGGCCAAACCCTCCTCTTTCTCTGGCTTTCCCTAGATAACAATTCCAAAAAGCAGCATGATAGAGGCTAAAAGGGCCAGCACCGCATAAGTTTCAACCATTACTGCGTAGACAATTGCCTTGCCCAGCTCTTCCGGGCGCTTGGCGATCAGCCCAACCCCGGCTGCTGCTGCCTTCCCCTGGCAGATGGCAGAGAGATATCCCACAACGGTAATGGGCAAAGCGGCCATCAGAATGTAGAAACCCTGGTGCAGGGTCAGATCAACGAGGGCCCCCCCGATGATGCCCACCTTTTGCATGATGAGGAAACCGGTCAAAAGACCATATATCCCCTGCGTGCCGGGCAGTGCCTGCAACAAGAGGGTCTGCCCAAATTTATCGGGATCCTCCGTGATTACACCGGCCGCACATTCGCCCACCAGTCCCACTCCGATTGCAGAACCAAGACCCGCCAGGATCACTGCCAGGGCAGCTCCCAGAAATGCTAATACTACTCCTGTCATATTTATTATGCCTCCCTTTCCCCAATCTCCACAAATTTGGTAGTTTTGCTAAAAGGCCGGAAGGGCCGTCCCCCACCCTCAAAAAATTTACCGAAAAATTCTATATACTGCAGACGGCTGGTATGAACATAAGCACCCAGAGTGTTGATCGCCAAATTGAAAGAGTGCCCCACCAGAAGAATGAAAATCACTACAATCGTGCCGACAACCCCCCCGCCCAAAAGCCCGGCCATTGTATTAATGGCGGAGGCGATTACACCGGTTGCCAACCCCAGGGCCAGAAGACGCGAATAAGACAAAACATCGCTTAAAAACCCGGTCACATCATAGAGACTGACCAGACCACTGGAAAACTTTTTAAAGATCCCCTCTTGGCTGCGCCCCTGGGTTAAAACCAACCCCACTGCACCGGCGATAGCCATCCACTTGCCGGGAGAGCTCCATTGAGGCAAAAATAACATGACTAGCCCGATCAGGAAGAGATACCATAACCCCTGGTCGAAGACAGCATCGAGGATCTTTCCGCCTCTGATATTCTGGTAAGCCTGGACACCCATTCCCGTAAAGATGTGCACACCGCCTAAGATGCAGGAGACGATGAGCATGCGCATCGGATCGTCCAGCGGGTTGAACCACAAGGGCCTGATGTTGATTAGATCCCCAAACCAGCTACCCATGAGGATGCCGGCCAGAAATGCAGAGATCCCCCCTAAAAAAAGCAACTTGATGAGTTGCTTGCCCATGCCCTTCAGCTTCATCTTACGGGTCAAAAAATAGGCCAGCAGGGAAAGGATCACCCCGTACCCGGCATCGGAGAGGCACATGCCGAAAAAAACAAAGAAAAAAGGCGCCATCAGCGGTGTCGGATCTGGTTCATGCCGGCGAGGCGTACTGTACATGCGGGTGACGACCTCGTAAGCATCTGTTACCCGGTTGTTCTCCAACAAAACCGGTGCATCTTCGTCCGGTTCCGGATCGCGAACTATGAGCAACGCCGTCTCCGTTTTTTCTGACAGCATCTTTTTAAGGTCGGCAACAAGCGGCTCGGGTACCCAGCCTTCCAGCAAGAAGGCGGCATCCGTCCGGGCCAGATTGCCGATCGCCTTTTTTTGGGCAAGCAGGCCCTTCAAATGATCGTGGTAGGCCATGAGGTGTGTTCGCCGAGCGAGCAACCCCACCACCTTTTGCCTTAAATTTTCTCTTTCACGTTGAATCCCCTCTATTTTACCCTCTAATTTTTCTATGGACTGGGTGATGGTCCCCGTCATACCGGGAAAATGTACCTCTGTAACCCCGGTTTCTTTCCAAAGATCCCGCACCCGCATCTCATCCTTCGAAAAATAGATACAAAAGAAATTGGCCAGCTCCCTGCCCGCCGACACAACCTCAAGATGATGCTCCGGAGTATATTCGGCCAGGTTTTCTTGCAGATCCTTCAACCTGTCCACTGGAACCGCCAAAAGCTGCATCTTGAGCCGCGGCGTATCTTTCACCTCTTCCAACGGCAGGGAAAAATCTGCCCAGGGCAGAAGCCCCGCCAGCAGATTATGGCAGCGTGTCTCCTCATTGCGTAGGTTGGTCAGCCCCGTATCCACTTCCCGGCATACTTCAAAAACGTTTCTGGCCTCTTCCCCGCGGGCAACAAAATCGGCGTACTCTTCCATCGATATACTTATCTTGCTGCCCGTAAATTGTTCGACGAAGCTCTTGCGCAAAGGAAAATGGCGCTGCAGAAAATCCAGGCAGTAACGGATCTCGCCCAGGCTGGTTTCAAGGCGTGCCGTTTCTTCCGTCGCCTCTTCCGGCCTAAGCAAAGCCTGCATCTCCTCCCAGTCCCGGCTCTCCTTCAGATCTACCAGCTCCACGCTCCCCAGATCTTGCAGGATATTAACGATCTGATCCTTTTCCTGTTGGTGGGCGAAAAGAGAGATTTTCTGCATATCAACGATTGGCATCTATTTTCACGACCCTTTCCGCGATCATTGCTACAACTTCCGGCAACCGGGCTCTGGCCAGAGACTGGATTTCTTCCACTTCTTTGCGATGAACATCTGCCAGGGCTTTCGTTTCCTGCCGGGCCTCTGCTTCGGCTTTGGCCAACATCTCCCTGGATTGCTCCCGGGCAGCAGCGATCTCTTCTTTCAACAGTTGCGCGGCCCTGCTTTCAGCTTCCCGGATAAGCTGCCGCGCCTCTTGTTGAGCTTCCCGAATCAGATCATCAGCCTGGCGTTCTGATTCTTTAATAGATTCCACCAATTTAAACGTCAAACGCCTCACCACCCTCTTTCAATTCTTTGAATTAAACGGTATTAAATCTTTGCGCAAGAACGCAAATTCATCGCCGTCTATATTATTAATTTCTCCATTATCTTATAAATTCCTTTAACCTTCTGAAAAAATAACTTAGGCTTAATTTTGCATGGGTGTTGAAAGTGGCAAAAATTCTACTTCGTCCGCAATTAGGGCGAAATTTTAGCGATAATTTTATGAATTTTATGGTTGACAATCGCAGCAGGGCATTGTTATAATTAGAATACCTAACACAATTTTGTAAAGTGGCAATTGTCAGAAAAATATAGAACTAGAACGCCACCGCACATCCCATTGAGAGGAGGGTAAACCATGTCTGAAAAACCCCTGAACCGCTGCCTGGCTTGCGGTCAGCCGATCGAGATCGATCCCTTAGCCGAAACCATCTTGTACGAGGTGCCTTTCGCTGATATTCCTCAAAATGCCAGGTCCTTTTGCTTAAAATGTGAGGCCAAAATTATTAGAGAGGCCCAAGATGCCCAACTAACACCAAAGCCCATGTGAGCAACTCCTTATCATCTATCATCCATCAAAAAAAAGCCCATCCTCATACATTTTTTTTACAAGGAGGGGATACCAGTTTAATCTACTGGCATTATTAATTATTTTGATTTTCTTCTTAGATAAAAACCTCAACCCCAAGGTGGCGGCCTTTAATCTACTGCGGCAGCTTTAAGCCGAGCGGTATTTTTGTTTAGCTCTTCTTCTGCCCACGCCAGATCAAACCCCTTGGGACGTTCCCGCAGATACTCCTCGGCTCTCTTAATTGCCTGACGAGCCTTTTCCACATCGATCTCAGACGATAATTCAGCCATATCTGCTAAAATAATCACCTTGCTGGGACCTGCTTCCATAAAGCCTCCAGATACAGCCATGCGCTCCGTTTTATTTCCAGCCTTGCGATAGTAGACCACGCCGGGTTTTAAGAAGGTAATAAGGGGGGCATGCCGGGGTAGAACGCCTAGATATCCCTCTGCACCGGGAGCCGTAACTCCTTCCACATCTTCAGTCAAGATCCTTCTCTGTGGAGTGACAACCTCTAATTTGATACTGCCCATCAGGTCAACTCCTGTCCCTTCTTAATTGCCTCCTCGATATCGCTAACCATATAGAAAGCTTCTTCCGGCAGAAAATCATGCTGGCCGGCCAAAATTTCTTTAAAGCCCCTGATCGTATCTTTTAAGGGAACATAGGCGCCCGGTCTCCCCGTAAAAGTCTCCGCCACGTGAAAAGGCTGTGAAAGAAAACGCTGGACTTTGCGCGCCCGGGCCACCACAACTTTATCTTCCTCTGAAAGTTCCTCAATGCCTAGAATGGCTATAATATCTTGTAGTTCCTTGTAACGCTGCAAGATGCGCTGCACGCCCCTGCTCACTTCATAGTGTTCTTCCCCTACGACCAGCGGATCCAGAAGCCGCGAGGTCGAATCGAGAGGATCTACGGCCGGGTAGATCCCCAGCTCAACCAACTGTCTCGAAAGCACGATGGTTCCGTCCAGGTGTGCAAAAGTAGTCGCCGGGGCCGGATCCGTAAGGTCGTCGGCCGGAACATAGATGGCTTGAACCGAGGTTATGGAACCCTGCTTGGTAGAGGTAATGCGCTCTTGCAGTTCGCCCATCTCCGTGGCCAGGGTGGGCTGGTAGCCCACTGCCGAAGGCATGCGCCCCAGTAACGCCGAGACCTCTGAACCAGCCTGGATAAAACGGAAAATATTATCGACAAAGAGGAGCACGTCCTGGCCCCCCTTATCCCGAAAATACTCGGCGGCAGTTAGCCCCGTCAGACCGACCCGCATCCGTGCTCCGGGGGGTTCGTTCATCTGGCCGAAGATCAGCACTGTATTATCCAAAACCCCAGATTCGGTCATCTCCAGGTAGAGGTCGTTGCCTTCCCTGGTCCGCTCACCTACACCGGCAAAAACGGAATATCCCCCGTGCTCGTAGGCCACATTGCGGATGAGCTCCATAATCAGAACTGTTTTCCCTACACCGGCTCCGCCAAAAAGGCCCATCTTCCCGCCCTTGGGCAGCGGCGCCAAAAGATCCAGCACCTTCAGGCCTGTCTCCAGTATCTCCGTCGAGGGCATGAGATCGTCAAAGGAAGGAGGGGGCCTGTGAATCGGCCACCACTCTTCCGCCTCCAACGAACCCTTCTCATCGATGGCCTCGCCGATCACATTAAATAGCCTTCCGAGAGTGGAAGGCCCAACCGGAGCTTTGATAGGTGAACCCGTATCTTTAGCCTTCATTCCCCCGCGCATACCGTCAGTGGAGGACAGAGCCACACAACGGACCATGTTGTTGCCCAGATGCTGCATGACCTCCATGGTCAGATCGATCCCGTTTTCCTCGATGACGACAGCATTATATAGATCAGGTAGATTTCCTTCCATAAACTCCACATCAACAACCGGGCCAATAACTTGCACCACTTTTCCTTCATTCATACTGTGTCCATCCCTCCTTTACCCCTGGGCCTTCAAGGCCTCAGCACCGGATGCCACTTCCAAGAGTTCGGTGGTGATAGCAGATTGACGTGCTTTATTGAAAGATAAGGTCAATTTTTCGATCACTTCGCCACTGTTTTTAGCAGCAGCGTCCATGGCCACCATTCTGGAGCTAAGTTCGCTGGCTTTAGCCTCTAAAAGGGCCTGATAAACCCTCGTTTCACAATAACGCGGCAAGATGGCCTCCAACACCTTAATGGGCTCCGGTTCATAGATATAATCGATCTCTAAAGATGTTTCCGCGGGTGGAGGCGACAGCGGCAAAAGCTTCTCTGCCTGCGGAACCTGCCGCAGAGCGGAATAGAAGCGCGAATAGATTAAGCTCACCTCGTCCGCCCGCTCCTCCAGAAAGATCCCCATGAGGTAACGGGCTATCTCCCGGGCGAGGGAGAGATCCGGCTCGTCCCCGATCTCCAGATAATATTTAAGAATCTCTACCGAACGCCGGCGAAAGAATTGCAGGCCCTTGCGGCCCACCACTATTAATGAGGCCGGCTGTTCCCCCCGGGCCAGACAATCTTCGGCAAGGTGAATTACGTTGGCATTATAGGCACCGGCCAAACCCCGGTCTCCGGCGATTAGAACATAGACCCTTTTTTTAACTTCCCGCGAGGCCGCCAACGGCAGCATCCGGGCGCTGGGCGCCAGGGCCAGACGTCCGGCCACTTCTGCTGTTTTCTGTGCATAGGGACGGGCCGCCCACAGCCGGCCCTGGGCTCGTCGGAGCTTGGCCGCCGCGACCATCTTCATCGCCCCTGTAACATGTTGTATATTTTTGATCGCCCGAATACGGCGTTTTATCTCTCTTATGCTGGACATACATCTACACCGCCTTTACCTTCCACTAACCACATGCCGGAACCGGTCTGCCTGCCTAATGCCTAAACGCCAAGACGATTAGGAGTTAGGCTCGACGGTTGCAGCAAAACTTTTTAAAAATTCATCGATGCTCTTCTTTAAAAGATTTTCCAGTTCTTCATCCAGGGCCTTCTTTTCCCGGATCCCCTCCAGTAGTTGGGGATAACCGCTTCTTAGAAAATGGAGATATTCTCTTTCAAAGGGCACTACTTTTTCGAGAGGCAGTTCATCCAAAAACCTGTTCACGCCGGCGTAGATGACGACGATCTGCTCTTCTACCGGCATCGGTTGATATTGGGCCTGTTTTAATAGTTCCATCATCCTCTCGCCCCTGGACAGCCTGGCCTGGGTAGTTTTATCCAGATCCGTCCCAAACTGTGAGAAGGCCGCTAATTCTTGATATTGGGCCAGGTCCAGGCGCAGGCGTCCCGCCACCTGTTTCATGGCCTCCAACTGCGCCGCCCCCCCCACCCGGGAAACAGAGAGCCCCACATCGACGGCGGGAAATTGGCCGGCATAGAACAGCTCCGTTTCAAGGTAGATCTGGCCGTCAGTGATGGAGATGACGTTGGTGGGGATATAAGCAGAGACATCCCCGGCCTGTGTTTCAATAATAGGCAGGGCTGTAATCGAACCCCCGCCCAGCGAATCGTTCAAACGGGCAGATCTCTCCAATAAGCGGGAATGAAGATAGAAGATATCGCCGGGGTAAGCCTCCCGTCCCGGCGGTCTCCTTAAAAGCAGGGAGAGTTCCCGGTAAGCAACGGCATGTTTGGAGAGATCGTCGTAGATGATTAAGACATCTCCCTGTTGTTCATACATAAAATATTCACCTAAAGCACAGCCGGCATAGGGGGCGATATACAAAAGCGGGGCCGGTTCACCGGCGTTGGCCGCCACCACCGTGGTGTACTCCATGGCCCCTACCTCCTCCAGTTTTTGAATAACACTGGCTACCGTCGAAGCCTTCTGCCCGATGGCCACGTAGATGCAGACTGTATTTTGATCCCTCTGGTTGATAATTGTATCCACGGCAATAGCCGTTTTTCCTGTCTGTCGGTCACCGATAATCAGTTCCCGCTGCCCCCGTCCGATGGGGAACATGGCATCTATAACTTTGATCCCGGTATGCAGCGGCGTATCCACCGGCTGGCGCTGGATCACCCCCGGAGCAAGGTACTCGATCGGCCTGTATTTTTCGGTCTCGAGGGGGCCTTTGTTATCCAGGGGCTCGCCTACCGGGCTTATCACGCGCCCGATTAGGTTCTCGCCCACCGGCACCTCCATAATGCGCCCGGTTCGTTTTACTGCGTCCCCCTCCTTGATGTGCCGGTACGGGCCCAGGATGACCGCGCCCACGCTTTCTTCTTCGAGGTTCAAGGCCATACCGTACACCCTGCCGGGGAATTCCAGCAGCTCGCTGGCCATAACCTGTTCTAAATTTACACGCGCGATGCCGTCACCCACATAAGTAACGACACCCTTGTTCGCCACCTCTATCTCCAATTCATAGTTTTCTACCTGCTGCATTAAAAATCGGGTAATCGCATCCATTTTTATCTCCAAACCTTTTACTCACCCCTTTGCATCAGTTGACCGGGTGCGAAGCTGTCTTCAGGTGGGCACCTAAAAGTTCCAGCTTTTTCTTAATACTGGCATCTACAACCCGGTCCCCCCAACGTATTACAAGCCCCCCCAGTATCTTAGGCTCCACCTTTACCTCGAGGCGGACTTCCTTGCCGATGAGACGGGATAACCTCTCTTTAAGTTCTATCTCCTGGGCAGAAGAAAGCGGTGCGGCCACCTCTACTTCGACTGCCTCCATATCCTTGGCCTCATCGAGAAGGCGTTGGTATTCCGGAGCAATAGCGGTAATAACCTCCTCTTTTTCCCTGCTTAACACCCGTGGGAGCAGGGCCTTTAGAGCCCGTTCTTTCTCCTCGGGTGGGATAAGCCGGTCTGCAAGGATCCTCTGAAATTCGGTGTATTCTTCAAGCATATTTTTTGCGGAAGCCAAATTTTCTCCTACCTCTTCTTCCTGCCCCCATTTTTGAGCGGCATAGAAGAGGGCTTCGGCATAGTAACGGGCAACTCTTTTACGTTTCACTGTAGCCTCTCCACCTCCGCGAGAGCCTCCTGTAACAGATACTCCTGATCTTCAGGGTCGAGGGTACGGGCCAAAACCTTGTTCGTGACCATTACCACAACATCTGCCGCCTGGTTATGGATGGCCGCTATAGCCAGCTTTTTTTCTTTCTCTATCTCCTGCCTGGCCTGTTCTAAAACCCGTGCCGCCTCCTCCCTGGCCTGAACAGATGCTTCCGTGCGGGTAGTCTCCGCCACTTCGGCAGCCCGTTGCAATATAGCATTAGATTCTTCTTGGGCCCGGTTCAACTGCTCCCGGTAGGAAGCCAGGATCTCATCCGCTTCCTTTCTTACAGAGGCTGCCTCTCTAAAGTTTCCTTCAATTTTTTCTTCCCTGCTGGCCATAGCATTGCCAAGCGGTTTCCAAAGGAGCAGGTAGAGCCCCCCCAGAACCACCAGAACATTGACGGCCTGCAGTAAAAATGTCCAACCATTAAGACCCAGGGCCTCAAAAACGGCCTCCATAGTACTACCCCCTTCAAGCTAACTAGCTAGATCCGCTTTTTAAAATCTTAGATTTTGGTCCAGAGGAGTATGGCAATAACAAAGGAAAAGAGGGTCAAAGCTTCAATAAAAGCCAGGGCGAGAATTAAAGCGGTACGGATATCCCCGCTGGCTTCGGGTTGCCTCGCAATGCCGTCCATTGCACCCTTGGTAGCAATCCCCTGCGCGATAGCGGAACCAAAAGCAGCAAAACATACAGCCAAAGCTACACCAATAAAAGCTAATCCATCCATTATTCCTGCCTCCTTAAGTATCAATTAACCTCTAGTGTCCTTGAATAAAAGAAGATATATAGATAACCGTCAACAGGGAAAATACCAGGGCCTGAATGACGCCCATAATCACCCCTAAAACCATCACTGGAACAGGGATGAATAAGGGAAACATCAGAAATAAAGCTGCAACCACCGTTTTTTCACCAAACATGTTGGCAAAAAGACGAAGAGAGAGCGAAACAGGTTTAACCAGTTCTTCAATGAAGTTTAATGGAAACAAAAAAGGGGTGGGCTGGAAAAAATGTTTGATATACCCTCCCAGACCTTGCTTTTTAATGCCGATCAGTTGGACGAGAATAATCGTCACCACGCCAAACCCGGCTGTGGTAGAGAGGTCCGTGGTAGGAGGCTTCATCTCCGGGATGAACCAGGAGAGGTTGAGCAGCAAAATAAAGAGGAAGAGCGTGCCAACCACCGGGATGTATCTGCGTCCTTCTCTGCCCATCGTATCCTCCAGCAGATCGTTGAAAAAATCCACCAGCATCTCCAACAGATTCTGAATCCCCCGAGGCATAACAGATATGCGCCTCGAAATAAAATATCCCAGCACAAAAATAATAATCATGATGATCCAAGTATTGACCACGGTAGTGGTGATCGGAACAGGGCCCAGGTGAAACAACACCGTGGGCCTGACGTGTTCCAATACATGTTCCAATGCTTCCAAGCCCAATTGATTATCCCTCCTTTCCTGAAATTATGAAGAAAGCCTGCCCGGCAAAAGCCATGATCTGCAGAAGTAGGCCGGTTACTACCCCGAAAAAAAATGGCTTTCCACCTAAAAGAGACAATCCGGCCATGCCTAAAAAGATGAGGTGTCTCAACGTGGAGCGGATTACAAGGTTGATGGTTGCCCTCTGGGGGGATAGACCCCCCCGGTTGTCCACGGCCTTCATCTGCCAGTGGTAGAGAAGCAGAGCAGCAGGCACAGCCAAAGCCACGCCCAGGGCATATTCCCGGTAACCGAGCATTAGTGCTGCACATAGAGCCCCCATGCTCAGCACCACTGAAATTTTTTCGGCGGGGTTTAATTTTTTATTCCCTTTTTGCATCGTTTTCATCATTTCCATCTTTTTTCCGCTTTAACTTCTTTTTCGATTCTTTTTCCGTTAATCCGGCCAACTCGCTCCACAAACTATAAAAACCCGCTCCCACTCCCAGGAAAATCCCGATCAGCATAAAAACCGGGAAAGTGCCGAGGCGGCGATCCACCCACCATCCGCCATAGATCCCCAGGAAAACTGCTGCAACCATCGTCAGCCCAAAAGAAATGGCTAAATTAGCATAGCGTAGGAAATTTACCCATTGTAATTTTTTTTTAGACACAACGAAGATCATCCCTACTTAGTAATATTATTCGCTTTTTATCGACAAGCTCCTGTCACCGCGGCAAATAATAATAATTGGCAAAGTTCCTTTTTACCTATATTCGGGGAAAAGTTTAACGAGGTTTTAGTTCGCCCAAAGCAATCAGCCCGCCGAAAAACAACAAAATATAATAGGTAAGCAGGCGCCAGGCCAAGATAAAGATTCCTAAAACAGATGAGGGCACAAAGAAAACAAACAAGCTGGCCAAACCCAGCTCTGCAGCGCCGCTGCCTCCCGGCAGAGGCAGGTAGACGATGATCATCTGCATGACAAATTGCCAGATTAAGGCCTGCAGGTAGGGCACCGGTTTACCCAATCCCAACAAAATAAGCGGGGCAATGCTGAAAAAACAAACCCAGAAAGCGATCGTAAGCAGAACGATCACGCTTATATTTACCAGCTTGAAACGGTTCAGGGAACGGGTCGTCTCCAAAAACTCGCGGAATTCGCGATTAATATAGTGATAAGCCTTTCTCCCGGTCGGATTTTCCCCGAGCCAACGCCTCAAAATGCCAAAGGAGCTGATTTTTTGCAGCAGCCAATCGAAGATCTGTGGTTTCCAGAGGAAAAAAAATAGAAAAAATGCTGTAAGAATGGAGATATACACAGCGTAAATAAATATCTTATTGATAAAGGTGGGTACCGGCTCTCCGGTAAAGGCGATCAATAGGAAGGCGGCCGTAAAGGTAAAGAGCAGCCTGGTAATCAGTGCCCGAGTGGCCGTCACTGCAGAAGATTCCCCCAACGACAGGCCGCGTCTCCTTAAAGCATAGATGTGCGCAGGCCATTCCCCGGAAGCAAAGGGCGTCACCGAAGCAAAGAAAAAGGTCATCAAGAAAACTTGGACTGTATCCCAGAGTGGCAGGCGTTTATTGCTGTGAAGCGTTCTGACCAGCAGCCCGATCCGTAAGCCCTCCAAGAACCAGAGCAGCAGAACAAGGCCAAACGCTGCAAAGAGATATACTGTTTTTATTTTTAACAAACTTTCCCAGGTATCTTCGTCAAAGTTCCGAAAAAAGATAAAAAGCGCCGTAGCAACGCTTAATGTTAGAGAAAACCCCAGCCCTTTTTTCCAGGCAGGAAGAGGTTTGGCCACGATGAAAGCCCCCTGATAAACATCAGATCCACTAACGCTCGATTCCGCTGCAAAAGCCCTGTTCAACTGACTCGTCTATTAAACATTACCATATTTACATTATTTTAAGGCGTTTATTTCCACAGGCATCAAGCTAATTTTAGTGGTATCGCCTCCGTATATCCAAAATACCTGTCCCGCTCAATCGTCCCGTGGTAAAAACAGGACTTCAACCCACGGGGCAAGCGCAAACCAATCGTGTTCCACCGGGTACTCCCGGGCAAAAACAACGCGGCTGATCCCGCAATTTATGATACACTTTGTACATTCGGCACAAGGCCTGTCTGTAACGTAGATGGTAGCCCCCCGCCTTTCATCGGGCATACACTCCAGTAAGGCGTTGATCTCGGCGTGTATGGTTCTAACGCAATGATCGCCGACCATCAGGCAACCCTCGTCGATACAGTGCGGAAGCCCGGAAGGGCTGCCGTTGTATCCCGTGCCCTTGATTCTTTTGTCTTTGACGATCACGGCTCCAACCCGGCGGCGGGGACAGGTGCTCCGCTCGGCTACCTGAAAAGCAATATCTATGAAATAGTCGTCCCAATCCTTGCGCATCGGTGTTCTCCTCTCCGGGGTGGTGAAGGATGTAGTGAGCTCCAAGTTCAGCTCAGAGAGTTCTACGGCTCAGCTACGGCCACAGGCTTCGCCATGAACTCTATGCTTCGCTTCAC
>JAAZMI010000205.1 GCA_012798895.1 Bacillota bacterium | reverse complement strand
TTTTGGAAGAGGACGAAGCTATCTAAATTGAACAGGTGTAACCAGCCAACTTTTAGGGCACCGGGGAGGGATTGTTCGTTGGGGAAGGCGATCATAAATTGATAGCCAAGGTCTTTATAGTACTCTTCTGCGGCGGTTCTGATTTTTGTAGAGATGCCCCGGCCACGGTATTCGGGATGAACCATAGCGTCACATGATTGAAGCACTTTGCAACGTTCACCTTGAACGATGTACTCGGCCGGCATAAAGCTGATCGCCCCGATGATTTTACCGTTTATCATGGCGGCAATGGTGGATGCTGCTTCTAAAAGCGGGTTTTGCAGGTGCTTCCAAGCCCATAGTTCTGCGGTCATGCCGCCAAATACGCAATTAAAGAGTTCTACCAGCTCTGGAACATATTTATCGTCTTTTGTGAGCGCTTTCAGTTTAACCATTAGAGTATCTCAATAATCCTCCTGTCTATCTTCCCGGTTTACTTTACCGGCAAGGCATTGTCAGATCATTTTCCTTAGATTGTAAACCCCGGCCGGTGGAAAATATACCAGGAGTAATCGTGCAACTGTGCAGAGATATATAGATCAAAGCTACCGGCTTCTGTGGTGTTAGGAACGAGGCAGCTTCTATATATGTTCCTAAACGCCCGCTCCTGTTTGTTCCGGCCGGTAACTGTAATTTCCCGCTCTATTCTCCACGTTAAACCACAATCTGTGCTGGTTCCGAGGTATAATTTTGTCATGTCGCCGGGTTCCCGGGCAAAGACGAAAA
Organism: Bacillota bacterium; assembly: GCA_012798895.1. Taxonomy (GTDB): domain Bacteria; phylum Bacillota; class Dethiobacteria; order DTU022; family UBA8154; genus JAAZMI01. The sequence goes on along the minus strand of JAAZMI010000205.1, from coordinate 2,474 downwards.
GCCCCAGGTAGCGTGCCGGGGTTTTCAGGATATCGATGTGCCACAAGAACCTGCCGGCAGGGCCGCCGTCGATCTGGCATATTGTTTCTTTTTCGTCGCTGCTTTCGAAATTTTCCCCGATGCCCCCCTTACAATCTCTCCTAAAACTTTTCTTTTTTAACCGGTACCTGTTCTGCAATGTGCTTACATAGAAAACTTCTATTTTACCGCTGTTCACCACCGCTGAAGGCGACAGGCAGAGATCATCCCGCTTGGATTTAAATATTACAGTTGAAGGTTTCCAGTGTGCTCCATCCTTGGAGGTTGTAGTAAGGATTAAATTGGTCATGCCCTGCTTCCGGTATTGTGTTTCGCGGTAGAAAAGACGCAGTTGTTCTGCTTCTTTTTCCCAGATCAGAGCGGGGTCTGAGAGGTGTGCGTTTTCCCTCCGCGTGGGCAAAACGATCGGGTTGGATGCACCAGCTTCCCAGAGAACCCCGTCCCGGCTTTTGAAGATGCTGGGGTTTTCAAAGTGATCGATGCTAAACGGGTAGGGAGTTACGGCCATCCAATATCTGTATCCCCCCAGGCCCAGGCCATCTGTTAATACCACATCGGGATGGACGGCCTGGTTTGATCCATCGTAGGTGTTTAGCTTAACCGGTTCTACTCCGGTAATTTCTTCTACTTTTTCAGTGGTTCTGGCTATCAACTTCGCCATGAATCTCGGCAGATAGATTCCCACTTTGTTTAGCCCCCGGTATAAGAGGCAGGGCAGCGAATAGTTAAACATATAATCATCCCCCAAACCCTTATTTTATCTCACTGCCGGCGAAAGATAAAGGCAGCGTTGAGCCAAAAAAGCATGATTATTTTGGGCATGTAGAGGACGTGTTCTGCGAAGCCCTGGGTTAAAAGGGCTGCGGTGGCGGCCAGGGCTGCAATGGTAACGTTTTTTGAGAATTCACTGCAGCCCGAGGCGAGGTTTTGCAGGCCTTTTTGAAAGATGCTGATGAGAAACCAGAGAAAGATAAGAAAACCGGCGACCCCTGTTTCAACCAAAATTTGCAGGTAGGTGCAGTGAACATGGTAGGGAAACTTGGCGCGGTTGAGCATGTAGAAGGGGTAGATTTTTCTGAAGGCCAGATGGCCAAATCCCACACCGGTGGCCCAGAAATCTCTGATGATCAGCAGGGCCTCCTTCCAGACCAGAAAGCGGTAGAGGTTGGAGGTGTCTTTGGTGCTGCCGATTGTGGCCACCCTTTGTAAGATCGTCTCCGGCATGAAGACAGCGCCGGCCAGGGCTAAAAGCAGCAGTAGCAGAAGCAGGAGGATAAAGACCCTTTTGTCACGCAAGAGGGTGAAAAGAAAGAGGCCCACGGCAAGGCCCAGCCATCCGCCCCGGGAAAAGGTAAGCAGGAGGGTAAGGGTTAAGGTCCCCGTGATGGCCAGCAGCAGCAACTTTTTGCGGTAGTCGCGTACTGTCCAAGTTAGCGCCAGCCCGAAGGGGATGAGCATGATCAGGTATTCGGCCAGAATATTGGGGTTGCCAAAGATGGAATAGACGCGCGTGTGCAGGGTGGGGTTCTGAGCGGCATCCACCCAGGCACTTTCGACGGGGACGCCGGCCATGAATTGGTAGAGGCCGTAGAGCGAGACAGCAAAAGCAGCTAACAGTGCGCAGAGAATGAAAACGTAGAGTTCGTTTTTGTTTTCCAACTGATTGATGAACACGACGAAGAGAGCAAAGGAGAGCAGATGGATGCTAAAATCGCGCATGCTGCCGGCCGGCGTAACGGAGGTAAGGGTAAAGACAACGACAGCGCTCATAAAGAGGACGACGGCCGGTTCCCAGGTGTTTGGCAACAGCTTAAGATTTTGGCTGCGTAGCCTGTGAAAGAGGAAGGAGATAGTGAGCAGCCCGGCCAGCAGCAAGAGGCTTAAGTGGGGCAAAAAGGGCAGGGTTCCCGCTAAAAGGTAGAGCCCCGAGGTTGTGTTGTAGAGAACCAGAAGGCCCGCGGCTGCGGCAGCAGCATATTTTAGCCCGGTTGCAACGGGGAAAAAGTAGAGCATAGCCCCCAGGAGCAGGCCGAGGGCGAAAAGAATGAGGGTATGTTGTTTTTTAACGACATTTTGCATGATGATCACCTGTTTTGTTGCTTAATATTGATTCAACCGTCAAAGAAGTGGTGGGGATAACTTAAATATTAAGCACTGTCACTCACCCCTGGGTTTGGGGCAATCTATTGCCGTTTGAGCGGCGGGGCCGGGGGAACGAAACTGCCATTTACCCCTGGCTTTAGAGCAGCGTCTCTTATTAGCCGGTAGAAAAGGGGGCCATTGTATTAATTAAGATCGTCGGTAAACAGCCATTTCATAAAACGATAGGATAAGCTATCCTGCAATATCGTGGGCAGTTTGGCCGCCTGGAAGGGGGCAAGGATGTGGCTGCAGATCCGGCTGGTGGTGCTCTGTAAGAAATAAGGTTCCAAGGC
>JAAZMI010000204.1 GCA_012798895.1 Bacillota bacterium | reverse complement strand
GGAGCGGTCTGTGGGCTTCCGGATTCCTATCCACGAGAGATCGATGGGGTAATAAGGAGCGGGTATAGGCTGACGGAATTGGGGCGGAAGGCGGCAAAAGATAACATCCCGATCATGAATCCCATACTGGGTAGAAACACGGCCGAGGAAACCTATCGCGAATCTAAACACATGTACGAAATGGCGGAAAAGCTGGGGGTTACCCTCTTCCATTTTGTGCACTCCGAAGCCACACGCCACCTGGACCCCAAAGACGGTATCGAATTGATAGAACAATCGCGGGGCAGGGGCGGGATTACACCTTTTGGAGAACGAGAATTTGTAAAACTGGGCGGGGGCTCGAAGCATCCCATGCGCATCAATGCCACCGGGGATACCCCGCACCTATCCATATTAAATTCCTTCATTGCCGGTTTTGACGGTACCGACATTGGGCCGGTTATCCACGTGCATTTTGGCGGCCGGGGCATTCACGATTACAAGACCAAGGTGTTGAACGGGTTTAAAGCGATCCAGATCTGTGCCGAAAACAACATTTTTGTCCAGCTCGATTCCCATAAACACCTAAACAACATCGAGGGTACAGATGGGATGGCCCTTGCAATGTGCTTATTGGCTGAAGGATTGGCAATTTTGGGCGGGCTCGATCGTGCTCTGAGCTGCATACAGATGAATGTATCCGGTATTAACCTTCTCGCAGATCTTGCGCAGATGCAAGCATTCAAGGAGATGATCTGGAGCGAATTCATCGTCGTGGTTCCCGAAACCTTTCAAAATCCGCCTGCCGATCTAATTGCCGAACAGGCTCATTTTGCCAGAATGGCGCTCAGCGCCAAGTTGGGCGGGGCCAACTTCTACAGGCCAAAGGCGGCCGAATCCGTGGGGATCCCTACGGGCGAATCCATGGCCAGGGCTATCTGGGCGACTATGAACGTATTTGAAAATACCTACAAGATCAATATCGATGGCGAATATATCAAACAGCGCAAAGATGAGATTAAACAGGAGGCCCTGGCAGTACTGACTGCCGCCCTGGGCGAATCTTCTTTGCTGAAATCGGAACAGGTTACGGAGGCCTTTTGGAGGCGGTACAACCCCGAAGAGCTCGTTGATCTGATCGTAAAAGCCGGCAAAAGCGGCGTATTGGATGCGCCCCGGGCCGGGGGGTGGGATCTGAAGCGGTTTGTCAAAACCCATCGCGATACAGATGGAATAAGACGTTATGTACCGGGCTATACCCCGCTGGGAGTGGACAAAAAATATATGCCTCTTACTGAAGAGGAGGTAGAGCTCCCCAAGGAGGTCCCGGTATCTAAAAAACATAAGGTTGTTCTTGCCACCGTAGGGGCGGATGCCCATGTGGTTGGGGTAAACCAGGTGAGGGAAGCGATCCAGCAGGCAGGTTATGAGGTAATATTTCTAAGGGGCATGAATCTGCCGGAAACCGTGGCCGAGGTGGCTGCAGAAACCAAGGCAAAAATAGTCGGGGTCAGCAATCTTTTGGGGTTGGGTCAGACCTTGTTCCCGAGGGTAAGCCAGCGTTTGCAAGAACTGGATATAAGGGATGAGGTAGTGTTGATGGCCGGGGGCAGGATCGCAGAAAAAGAAGAAGACCATCAGGAATTTGAGGAGAAAATACAGAAGGAAGGGCCAGGTTTTCTGGGGGTTGACGGGTTTTTCGGCCCCGGTTCCAAACTTGATGATATTGTGGCCTGGATCGATGACCAGACAAAGGAGTAAACAATAATTTTAGAGGAGGAGAAGACTGTGGAACAGGAAAAAATTAGAACTGTAATCATGAGGGCGGGAACCAGTAAAGGTATTTTCATTAAAGACGAAGATCTGCCTCAGGATCAAAATAAAAGGGATAAGACAATTTTAAGGATTTTTGGCAGCCCGGATATCAGGCAGATCGATGGGCTCGGGGGTGCAGAACCCTTGACGAGCAAACTGGCGATCATCGGTTCTCCATCGAGGCCGGATGCAGATGTAGATTATACATTTGCACAGGTATCTTATGTGGCGCCCACCGTTGATTATTCGGGCAACTGTGGCAATATCTCATCGGGAGTAGGGCCTTTTGCTGTGGATGAAGGGCTGGTTAAGGTCAAAGAACCTTTTACAACGGTAAGGGTGCACAATACAAATACCAATTCGATTCTGGTAGAACGAGTACAAGTGGTCGATGGAAAGGCCAAGGTGCTGGGAGATTATAAGATAGCCGGGGTGCCGGGAACAGGGGCCGGGATCTCCATAGATTTTTCCGATACTGCCGGGGCCAAAACCGGAAAACTTTTACCAACGGAAAACGCAAAAGATAAGATACAGGTAACGGGGTTGGGGGAGTTGGAGGTCTCCATAGTGGATGCTGCTAATCCCATGGTCTTTGTCAGGGCCAAAGATTTAGGGCTTACAGGAACCGAAACCCCCGAAGAGATCGACAGCAATGAAAAGATGCTGGGCATCCTCGAAGAGATCCGGGCGAAGGCCGCAGAAACCATCGGCATGGTCGATGATTGGAGAGAAGCTACGGAAAAATCTCCCGCATTTCCCATGGTCGCTTTTGTATCGCCAGCCAAGGGATATAAAGATTTTACTACGGGGCGGCAGATTGAAGAAGAAGAGGTGGATTTTGTCTCCAGGTTGATGTACATGCAGATAATACACAAGACTTATGCCGGCACAGGTACCATCTGTACTGGTGCTGCTGCCAGGATCGAGGGAACTATAGTAAATGAAGCGATGAAGCAGAAAAACCGGGGCCAAGATTCCGTGCTTAGAATTGGGCATCCGGCGGGAATTATTACGATCGATGTCTCTGCCGAAAACGATACCGGAAAATGGATTCTTACGAAGGCTGCCATTAAAAGGACAGCAAGAAGGATCATGGACGGCTACTGCTATGTACCCCAAGAAAGGTGATATCCGTGTCAAAGCACGACTACTTTGTGATAGATATCGGTAGCACCTACACAAAACTACGCCTATTTGATAATTTTCGATTGATTGCTACGGCCCAGGTCCCTACGACTATCGAAAATGTGCATAAAGGGATCACCCTTGGAAAACAAAAGATCCTGAAGGATGTTGGAGGTACCTCCATCAATGCTTCTCACATTATAGCTACCAGCAGTGCTGCGGGCGGGCTGAGAATGGTTGCCATGGGCTATATGGTCAGAGTTACAGCCAAGGCTGCTAAAGAGGTTGCTATGAACGCCGGGGCCCGCGTGTTGGAGATCGTGTCCCAGGAAGATCCCCTGGAATACAGGATAGAGATCTTAAAGGAGATAAACCCGGATATAATTTTGCTGGCCGGCGGGACCGATGGCGGTGACGAATCATCGATCGTTGAAAATGCTAAGCTGGTCGTAGAAAGCGGAATAAAGGCAGTCGTGATCGTAGCCGGCAATGCCAACGCCCAATCCAAGGTGGCCGAAATTCTACATGAGGGCGGGGTGGCTTTCGAAAGAGTGCCAAATATAATGCCCACAATCCATGAACTGCGGGTTAGGGAAGCCAGGGAAGCAATCCATAAAGAGTTTATACGGCAGATTACAAAGGCACCCGGCCTTGCTGCGCTGAGACAAGAGATTACTACTGATCAGATAATACCAACCCCGGGAGCGGTGCTCATAGGGGCCGAACTTTTGGCAAGGGGTATCTATGATGAAAAAGGGCTGGGCGATTCGGTGCTGATCGATCTGGGGGGGGCCACTACAGATATTCATTCAGTGCTTCCGAGCCTGGAAAAATTAACGGATGAGGAAAAGGGACTAATAGTAACCAATGAAAAACAGGTTACCTATAGAACTGTTGAAGGAAATTTGGGGATGCGCATCAGTGCCCGGGGTATCTTCGATGTTGTGGGTGGTAAAGGGCTGTTAAAGAAAAGAAATCTGGATGATGACCGGCCCGCCCGGGAAGAGATTAGCCAATATACAAGTTTTTTAGAAAAAAACCCCGGGTATCTGCCCCAAGATGAAAAGGAAAAACTGTTTGATGAGCTGTTGGCCGAAGCTGCCGTAGAAGTTGCCTTAAAACGCCACGCCGGGTTTATAACCCAGGAGTACGATCCGGTTATGGGGACAGTACCCGGGATGCCCTTTGGTAGAGATCTTAGAAAAGTAGAGTACATCATCGGGGTGGGCGGATATTTCGTTCATAATAAACCTGGCGAAGCACAAAAAATTATCGGGAATGCCCTCAAAAATCCTGAATTTTCCCTTCTCCCGGAAAACCCCGAAATACTGATCGATCAAGATTACATTCTCTATGCCGCGGGTGCCATCTCGCAGATCGATAAAGAGTATGCTCTAAACTTGCTTGGAAATTATTTTGAAATATGAAAGCATGATCCAATTACAACGAGGAGGAACTAAAGTTGAGGAAAACCACTCTGCTTAGGAAACTGATTGAAGACGAAAAGATCTTGGTAGCGCCTGGAGCCCATGATGCATTAACGGCTAAAGTAATCGAAAAAGTTGGCTTCCAAGCAGTGTACATGACGGGATATGGCCAGGCGGCCAGTTACTTGGGCAAGCCCGATGTAGGCCTACTGACTATGACGGAGATGCAAGATCTGGCCCGAAAGTACACCGCGGCTGTGGATATACCAGTGATCGCCGATGGAGATACAGGTTTTGGGAACGCGGTGAATGTGATCAGGACTGTTAGAGAATATGAACGGGCCGGGGTAGCCGCCATCCAACTGGAAGACCAGGTTGCTCCCAAAAAATGCGGGCACATGATCGGCAGGCAGGTAATCCCGATAGATGAGATGGTCGGTAAAATAGAGGCGGCAATAGATGCCAGGCAAGACGAGGACCTCGTCATTATTGCGCGTACTGATGCCCGGACAGCGTTGGGTTTTGAGGAGGCTCTCAAGCGGGCCAAAACCTATGCCGAAGCCGGGGCAGATGTTATATTTTTTGAATCACCGGAAGACAAGGAAGAGATGATGAAGCTTAACCAGGCGATTAAAGTGCCTACGATGGCCAATATGGTAGAAGGCGGGAGGACCCCCTTATTTACTGCCCAAGAATTGGGGGAAATGGGATATGCCCTGGTTATATTCCCCACAGCATCCGTCTACACCGCTGCAAAATCCATGCTGGACCTGATGCAAGAGCTGAAGAATAAAGGTACCACGGAATTCTGTATGGAAAAAATGATTCCATTTGAAGAGTTTAACAGATTGATGGGTCTGCCTGAAATACGGGGGTTAGAGAAAAAATACGTAAGGGGGTAGAAAATACTGCTCCTGAATAGATGACTGAAATTACTTAAATAGGCCCTTCTGAAGGGCTTATTTAATTTCGGCGGTCATTCTTAAAATTTAAGGAGATAACAGATTCTAATGCAATTGAAAAGGGGGGCCGGGCTTCTGCTATACTACTAAAGTTTTCTGAAGCAGATAGGCAATAGTGTGTCAGGCGGGAAATATTGTATCGTCAATGGTGCAATGTTGTGTCGGTATTGATACAATACCTTCGGCGGAGAAAAAGGGAAAAGAAATAAGAGTAGATAGCTACATTTTAAAATTATTAGTGTTTCTAAATTTTTATCAAAAATTCCGGTAATAAACGCTGTTTGAAAGGTAATATCCTTAAATTTCCGGGGAAGTGAAAAGGAGGTAAGTGCCGGCAAATTTATCATAAAAGTTTTTGGTACTGTATTTGCAACTTTAATAAATACGTATGTTGAGGAAGGGTATGGAAGGTACCAGTTTTTTACCTATCCATTTTTTTGGTGCGGGCACTATTTCTGCTTACATAACCAGATAAATTTTATTACAATGCAAAATTGGAGGTGCAAAAAAAATGAATGAGCGCAGGTTAAAGTTTACATTAAATGGGGCACCAGTTTGTGTAGATATTAGCACTGATACCCTATTAGTGGATTTATTGCGTGATAAATTGGGGTTTACAGGTACCAAGGTCGGTTGCCGTGAAGGGCAATGTGGAGCGTGTACGGTTCTTATGAATGGCAAAGCAGTAAACTCCTGTTTAGTATTAGCTTTATCGGTTGAGGGTTCTAAAATTACGACGATTGAGGGCCTGGAGGATAATGGAGAAATACATCCTTTACAGAAAACCTTTATCGAAAAAGGTGCAGTACAGTGTGGGTTTTGCACCCCGGGCATGATTTTATCAGCTAAGGCGTTGTTGGATGGGGAATCTGATCCTTCCGAGGAACAGGTCAAGGTGGCTTTATCGGGAAACTTATGCCGCTGTACGGGGTATTCGAAGATAATAGAGGCTGTTCAAGATGCTGCACGCCAGATGAAAATAGAAGGGGGGAAAGAAGATGCCTCTAAAATTGGTCGGTAAAAATGTTGTTAAGCCAGATGCTTTGGATAAGGTTACTGGCAAGGCACTTTATGTTGGAGATCTAAAAAGAGAAAATATGCTTTATGCCAAGGCTGTTCGCAGCCCTCACGCACATGCACGAGTTTTATCCGTTGACGTAAGGGCTGCGTTTTCTGTTCCTGGGGTGGAGTCAGTTGTTACGGCCCGGGATATACCCGGCACAAATTTTGTAGGTATGACCGGCAATAAGGATCAGCAGGTGTTGGCTAACAAAAAGGTGCGCTTTTATGGGGAGGCGGTGGCTGTCGTGGCAGCCAGAACACTGGCTGCAGCCAAAGAGGGGGTTCGCAAAGTAAAAGTGGATTATGAAGTGTTACCGGTAGTAGAAACACCGGAACAGGGTTTGCGTGATGATGCCCCTCTTGTTTCTGAAAAAGGAAATCTCTGCTGGCATAAAAAGATAGTGCATGGTGACTGGGAGGAAGCGGTAAGGAAAGCGGCAGCTGTGGTTTCAGGGGAGTACCGTACACAAACAGTAGAACACCTTTACCTTGAACCAGAAGCTGTGTTGGCTGAACAGGATGAAAATGGTCTCCTTGTATGGTCTACGACCAAGAGCGTACATCTTGATAAAAAGGAGATTGCAAGAGTGTTGGATTTGCCCGGTGAAAAAGTGCAAGTTGTCGCGCCTTACATCGGGGGGAGTTTTGGTGGGAAATCTGACCTGGCCCTAAATTGTATGGCAGCTTTGCTCTGTTTGAAAACGGGATATCCGGTATCAATGATTCAAGATCGGGAAGAAAGT
>JAAZMI010000203.1 GCA_012798895.1 Bacillota bacterium | reverse complement strand
TCTGTCCCTTCAGCGTCTGGCCCATCGGGATCCATCTCTTCAGCCACTTCACCACAACCGGCTGCAAAAGAGGCCAGCAACATCAGTGCTACCAACAGGACCAAAATTTTGTGAAAACGCAAAAAGACACCCCCTTAAATATAGTTGTAATCTATCTGTAATATATTAATTCGACAGAGATGGAAAAATTCCTTCTTAAACGGAAAAAAATAGAAGCGTAGGTTAATAGTAGCTTCCATATATTAGTCATTGTTTCCATTAACAATGTGATAAAAGAGGGGGCAGGTTTGTGTGCTAGTACGCGTTTTTAATGATGCGGCCAAAGCAATGTGAGGCGTTTTTTCTGTCTCCTAAGTATTCGTAGAGGACTCCCATTTCAAAAAGGATTTTTATCTCGGCAGGATTGATAGCCAGTGCTTTTTTAAAATTTTGCAAGGCTTTGATGTATTCACCTTTCATGGTATAGGCCCGGCCCAGATTATAACATACCTCCCAATCGTCGGGCAGGGCTGTCTTTGCTTTTTCAAAAGCTGTGGCGGAGTCTGCATAGCGACCCAGATTAAAATAGATTGCACCCAAATTAAAATAGCCGATATGAAAATGAGGGTCTTCTTCTACAGATAAGATAAATTCATTTAAGGCCTCTGTATATTTTTTTTCGATAGCATAGATGTTGCCGATAGCATTGTGCACAAAGGTGTTCAAATGGGGATCAAGGGTTAGGGCTTTTACCAACCTTAGTTTGCTTAAGGCTTGTTCGTGCAATCCCAACTGGCTATAAGCCAACCCCAGGCAAAAATGACCGAAGATAAAATTTGGTTCCAGTTTAATCACCTTTTCAAACTCCTTGGCTGCTTCCTTCAACATGGATAGATCCCAAAATCCCAAACCCTTACGAAATGAATCCATGCCCTGTTCGCTTTCTAATTTTAAAAGTGAACGTGTTCCGGCATTGTTTTCCTGATAGAACGTGTATTCAGGAGCATTTATGCTCTCTTTTTCCATGTTCCGTAGCTCAATATCCTGCAAAAATCCCTCCGGAAGTTCATCCGGTAGGCAAAAATTATATTCTTTTTGCAGCTTATTCATCTTTTCTTCAAATTGCAGCCAGTATTTTACACATTGATCCATAGAATTGCGCAGCCCCAACAATCTATGCAGCAGCGCTTCCTTCTCTGTTTGAGCAGGCTCATCTTTCAATCTTTCCTCGATTTCTTGCATGGAATTAAAAATCGAGATAAAGTTTTGAGAAAACATATACTTACCACCTTTATAATTTGATATCGGCTGTTCCTTTATTTTTTGTCATTCCCCGTGTTTTATAAATGATATTTTTTACCCAAAAAAATTTTGCGGTTAAAGAGTTGACGATCAAAGTAAAATGAGTTATAATACGAATTGGTTTGCTTAAGGACATCTCTATGCCGACGTAGCTCAACTGGCTAGAGCAGCTGATTTGTAATCAGCAGGTTGCGGGTTCGAGTCCCATCGTCGGCTCCAGAGAAAATATGGATTGGTAATGGAGAGGTACCCAAGTTCGGCCAAAGGGGGCAGACTGTAAATCTGCTGGCTTTCGCCTTCACTGGTTCAAATCCAGTCCTCTCCACCATTATATTTAATAGAGAAGATCTTTGCTCCAAAATTTATTGGGCCATTAGCTCAGTAGGCAGAGCACCTGACTTTTAATCAGGGTGTCCCAGGTTCGAATCCTGGATGGCTCACCAAAAATGCGAGAGTGGCGGAACGGCAGACGCGCCAGGTTCAGGACCTGGTGTCCGCAAGGATGTGGGGGTTCAAATCCCCCCTCTCGCACCAATTTTTTTATGGGACTCCTGAAGACTTGATCTATTCGGGAGTTTCTTCATTTTCGGCCGGTTTGGGCAGGCTGGGAAAAAGTAAAATGGCAGGAATTGCTTTTAAATTTCACGAAGTATGGAATATAGGTGGGGTATCGAAATTTTAAAATGTACATACTAATTTTTAGGAAAGGGTGAACCTCTTGTCATCGATTAAAGAGCAGAGCCTTGCACCTCGGGGGCTGGAAAAAATCGCCTGGGCCAGGGAGCACATGCCCGTTTTGCGGGAATTGCAGGAGGATTTACGGGAAAAAAAGCCTTTTGCGGGGCAAAAAATTGCAGTATGCATCCACCTCGAAGCCAAAACAGCCTTTATGGCCCTGGCTTTAAAGGCAGGCGGTGCCCGGGTCGTCGTTACCGGAAGTAATCCTCTTTCGACCCAAGACGATGTAGCTGCAGCTTTGGTTCAAGAAGGGGTAGAGGTTCATGCCTGGTATGATGCCACAGTAGAGGAGTACAGGGAGCATCTTTATCAAACTGCAGCTACAAAACCTCGTCTGATAGTCGATGACGGTGGTGATCTTGTCTCGTTGCTGCATACCAGTTTT
>JAAZMI010000202.1 GCA_012798895.1 Bacillota bacterium | reverse complement strand
TGTAATGTGTTCGATGGGTAAACCCAACATCAGGCGCTGGATTACCACACCCGGCGATAGCGAGTCCCGGAAACCCATTGTCTATGGCTACCTGTTGCATGCGAGCGATGCTCTCTTTATCTATTCCGGATGAATTGAAGATAACAACCAGCGGTTTTCCGTCAACCGTCACGTATTGCTCATCTTTAAAGTATTTCATCCAGTACCGGGCTGCCGCTTCCCAATTGTCGGCACCTACGATTTCGCTTCCGCCGTGATTAGCAACCAACAGGCCAAATTTAAGCCTCTCTTTGTTTTTTGCCTTAAGGTACATATGCATCTGAGTGTGTAACGGTTCATTTTCAATAGCTTGCGTGTTTATTGATCCCTTGTTATCTCTCCAATACCAGCAAAACAAAAAGAAGTCTATTTCGTGATCTGCTGCCAGATCAATCTGCTTTTCAACAATTTCCTGCGTGTCGCCTCGCCATCCCCAAAGCGGTTCTCTCTCTGGAAATTCTTCAACAAGCCGTTTTGTTAAATGAGTGGGGGCGTTTTTGGCCCAGGGTTGGTCTGGATCATCTGCATAGCGATTTTTTCCGGACCATCCGTCAAAAAAGTAGACCCCTATTTGGATGTCTTTTTCAGGGGTTGAGCTTCCCTTATTTGTGTTGCCTGCACAAGATATAGCGAACAAGAGAATCAGTGCGAAAAGGGTTGCCCGCAATACTCCCCAATGCCATAAAACTGTAAAGGAATTCTGTTTAGTCATTTTTTTTGAAGTTTTCATCTTGATTTCTTATTTTAGTTGCTGTTTGTAAAATTAGCGTATATTTCTTTGCTTTTAGATTGAAAATTTAGCTCCGTCGTAAGCGGTAATGATCTGCTCCGTTTTCATGTTTGTTGCCACGTTCCCGTGTGAAGGATGGCTGTTCTTTGACAAGTGCGATACAATAACCTTACTATTCGGAATCAACACCTGATCCTTAAACAACTGTTTTTTCATTAAATGGATTGCAGGAATGCTGTTGTGGCTAAAAATGCAGTAATAGACATCTGAACTCCATGTAGCATCCCAGATAATTGCATCCAACTTTATTTTTTTTAGTAAATTCCACGTTTTAGTAGTAAGCCAGCCTCCGTCCAGAGCATAGAAGAGCGATTTATTGGCTGTGGTGAAAATATAATGGAGACACTGTTCCCCCGTATCTGCACGAAAATGATTGGCTTCGACAGGCATAATTTCAATCTCGTTTATTGAAAATCTTTCAAAGCACTTTACCGGCTTAACTGCGCATCCGGTATCTTTTTCCAGAGTTTTAAAATAGGATGCGGCACGATATTCTATCCAAAGGTTTAGTTTGTTCTGTTTGCTTCTCTTTGATTCAATTCTTTTTATCGACTCTATATTAAAATGATCCCCGTGGGTGTGCGTAATTACAATATCCGTAATTGTATCGACATTTACGCCGAAAATATCCAATGCTGCCGGTACCGTAATACCGCAATCTACCAGTATAGAATTGTTGATCAGAATGGATGATTGTCCTCTGTAAGCACCGGACAATAAAATGTCCTTGTCCTGAGGATACTTTTTAATATCCCAATCCGCAGCCCCTGATCCTAAACACAGGACAGAGAAAGTTTCTTGAGGATTCGTTACCTGCTTGTCGGCGAGATTTTCGGTGTTAAAATTCGATTTGGCAAAAGGAATAGCCAAGGATCCCATTGCCGAACGAGAGATAAATTTTCTTCTTGATATTCCCATAATAATTACCTTTTGTAATACAGGTCTCTTTTGCGTTTTCTACCTGACTGCGCGGGATCATGGATTGCATGCTTTATTTTCCGTAAACTATACGTTTGATTACTTTCAGATATTTTCCGTCGGGATCTCTTCGGGTAGGTACAAGAATAGAGCCTTCGTCCAATTCATTCCACGCACATATAACCGCAAGGCGATCTTGGTTAACCTGTTCCGGATGCTCATCCATCCAGTGCACCATCCAGGTGAGAAAAATGTCAAAAGCTTCCGGTGTGCTACCGATATAATACCAGGATTTTGTTCCTCTCGCACGTGCATCCCAACTTACTGTGGCTTCAGGAATGCAAGGCTGCTGCGGTGTGCCGTACCATTCCTTTGCATGAGCCAGTACCAGCTCAGAGTATGGATGTTCTTCATCCGGTTTTCCATATCCGGGAATCACATTATATCGTGTGCGAAATGAGAATATGTTGGGGTCGCCTTTTCCGCAACAAGCCAGATCAACTCCAGGAAAACCCGCTTTTTGTGCAGCCTCTTGCAAATATGCTACACCTTCAGCGTCAACAGTCTGGGGAGAAAAGATGGTCACCAAAGGCTTCCCGTTTACTTTCAGATAACGGGGATGTTTAAAAAGTTCAATCCAACAATCTGCTGCATCTTTCCATGCTTGGGTGCCAATAATCTCAAACCCTCCGTGGTTGGCTACCAGAATACTGAACTCCATCCGGTGGTTATTTTCGGCTTTCATAAATCGTTGCATGGCCAGATGTAAACGGGAGCTGTTGATGGCTTCCCTGTTTATTGGGCCTCTGTTATCAAACCAATACCAGCAAAAGGAGAAAAAAGATATGCCGTGGTCAGCAGCCAGGTCAATCTGATGTTCCATCATTCCCGGTGCATCATCCCTCCAGCCCCATGGCGGCATGCGATCGGAATATTCTGTTACCAGTTTCTTTGTAGCATTACCCGGCATTCCCTTGGCCCAGGCGTTCTCCGGCGTTCCGTCATCTTTGGCATTTTTACCAGCCCATCCGGCAAAATAATAAGCGCCTAACTTGATTTGTTTCTTATTGCTTTCTTGGGCAAAGGCAGTTGAAACAACAAGAAAACTTAAAAGTAACAGTAATGTTTTCATAAAATCTTCCATTTAAATCCAATTATGATTAGGCAATTGTCTTACTTGACTTTTAATTTCTTTTTTTGTATCAGGAGATCAGAGAAACAGTTGACAACGAGTAAGCTGCTAATCTTTAAAAACAATTTTTATATTTCTTATTTCAATTTCATAACCGGCTTTTTCTCCGATATCCATTCGGATGTAACTGCCTGCAACACCCCAGTTCCAATTATTTATGGCAGAAGTTAGGTCTGCTCTGTATGTGT
>JAAZMI010000201.1 GCA_012798895.1 Bacillota bacterium | reverse complement strand
TTATGGAGCGGGCACAATATTTTAAATCGTCGGGGATGCCGGCTGCTTCTTCAATTATATATAAAGGGGGCTAAGAGCAATGTATAGTTCCAGAGAAAGCCAATTCTTTTCGGGGATAAGGAAGGCTGTCGATGAGATTGCTTTGGGCAAAGTTGTGGTACTAACAGGGTCGGGTATTTCGGTGCCCAGCGGGATTATGCCTTTTCGTGGTCCGGGAGGTCTTTGGGAAAAATATAACCCGGAGGAAGTAGCCCATATAGATAATTTTAAACGCAATCCGCTTCATTCCTGGACAATGCTCAAAGAAATGGTGGAGGTCGTCGAAAGCGCGCTTCCCAATGCAGCACACTATTCCTTGGCCCGCATGGAAGAAAGGGGGCTGGTACAAAGCATTATTACTCAAAATATTGATGGGTTACATCAGAAAGCGGGCAGCAAAGCGGTTATCGAGTTTCACGGCAATACCAGCAAGCTGCTCTGCCTGGATTGTAAGGCCAGTTACTCTGTTAAAGAGATCAATCTGGATCTGCTACCCCCTTATTGCCCTGCTTGCAATGGCTTGCTTAAGCCAGGCGCCATCTTTTTTGGAGAGCCCATACCACAGAACGCTTTATGGCAGGCACAAGCAAGCGCACGGCAGTGCCGGGTAATGTTGATCGTCGGCACATCGGGAGCAGTAGAACCGGTGGCAAGTCTCCCTTATGTAGCCAAAGAACATGGTGCTTATATCATTGAAATCAATCCCGAACCATCTTTTCTTACACCCTACGCTACTAATCGTTTTTTAAGGGGAAATGCAGAAGTGATCTTACCTTTGATCTTGGATAGCTTGTATGAGAAAGAATGGTTCGCAGGGTAATTTCATTGGGCAGTACATTTTTGTGAGATCGATTTTCACTTCTTCCCCTACCCCCGGCCCCAAAGGCAGCTTGAATCCGGGATACGCCCGTGTAAATATAATGTAAAAATTTTGTGGGGCCGGGTTTTTATATTTTGTCCGCAGAACCGGGATGAACAAGAATTAGCTGCTTGTATAACTTATTGTTAACAGTAAGATCCCGGTGCTTAAAATGTTTACATAACAAACCTGCTTTCTGGTCAAGCTAAAAAGGAGAAGAAAAATAAACCCTGGCCAGGAGTGAATTAAACCGTGACAGAGAAAAGGAAGAAGATAAGGAAAAAGAGGACAACAGAGAAGGGAACTGAAAAATTGAACGAATTAAAAGAGGAGATTGCCCGGGATTTGGGGTTAGATAACCATATTGCGCGCCGGGGTTGGGCCAATCTCTCCTCGCGGGAAACAGGAAAAATTGGTGGCTATATGGCACAAAGATTGAAAAAAAAGGGGAGAGGCGATCAGAATTATCAGGGACGAGATCCGGGAAAATCCAAGTAATCGATCTGCTGATCTTTTATATTGTACAAAAGAGCCTGCAATGACCTCGACCTTGGCTACAGGGAATCCTTTTTTTAACCCGCTACAACCTTCTGATTGCAGCAGATTAATAAGGAACCTGCTGTAACCGCGGCTCGACCGGTATAAATCCTCTGGGAAGCCGGCAACGAACTGTTTGTTTGTTCCCGACTTCTTTATTCTCAAATTGTGTTTACACACAGGTGTATAAATTTTTTGTTACAGAGAACTCATATCGATCTGCGCTCGACCAGGTTACATCCCTTTACTGTTATAGGGGCGCTTTAAGATAACCGTTTTTAATCTAAAAAGAGACATAACATGATCTTCCTTTGGCTGGTACCGAACCATTTTATGACCCGCCACCAACCTGGGGTCGGCTACTGTAAAGCCTGCTTAGACCTTACAGTAATCTTCGCCCGGCCACTGCAGACCCTTCACGATCTTATTTTAACCCTTTTTACGTGTATTTATTAATTTATAAATTAGAAATTTCAGGGAAATGAATCTGTTTATTTTCTGATCAAGGTAATACCTATCGTGATCGAAAAAAGATTTTAAATTTTTTTTAAAATTTAGCAGGACTTTTTTGAATAATGGCGAATAGTTTAAATAGTAGAACAAAGCCTTTAAACTGTAAAACCTAACCTCCTACAAAATATATTTTCAGGGGATTGCGCATCCCCTGATTTTTTTTATCGTTTCTGCCGTAAAACCCCCGGATTTATCCGTGGGGATATAAGGTAGGGTTTTTTTATTATTGATGTCGAAAAATATCTGGTATAATGTAT
>JAAZMI010000200.1 GCA_012798895.1 Bacillota bacterium | reverse complement strand
GGCGCGCTGCCTCCAAGATATAGTCGTTCATGACGCGGCAAAGCCCCGCATCGCGGGAGGCAAAACCGCAAATCGCCGCCTTGGCGATATCGTTTTTCTCCATGACCGCCAACAGATCTTCCACGGCTGCATATTTTTGTTTTGGACTGTCGCAGATCAGCTTCAAAAAAGGATCCTTAGCGGTATATTGTTGGATCTTGGGAACAATATCCGGCGGGAAAAGGTGAACGTGGATATCTATGCGCATAACAATCGCTCCTTCTGTCTATCATCTTTTTATTGCTTCGTTTTTTCCCTATTATTCCTTTTTTAAACCATTTTTTCGAACACGGTTCAGCAATTTTTTCATTTATCAAGGGCATGGTTCGCTATTTCGGGGGAGATGCCCCGCAGCCAGGGTTTCCGGGCCGGATCGCGATCATATCCCGCTCATACTTTATACCTTAAACACTTCTCGTTCTTGAAATTCGCTTTGTTTGCCTTTATTCCAGTTCTGCACCGGCCGGTAAAACCCGACCACCCTGCTCCAGACCTCGGTCACTTTATCACAGGTAGGGCAGGTATATTGCTCCCCGTTCAGGTAACCGTGATCTGGGCAGATGCTAAAGGTGGGCGTAATCGTTACATAAGGAAGGCGGTAATGCCCCATGATGCGCTGCAGCAATTTTTTGCAGGTGCGGATATCCTCGATCCTCTCCCCGAGATAAACATGGAAAACTGTGCCCCCCGTATAGCGAACTTGCATCTCATCCTGCAGATCCAAGGCAGAAAAGATGTCGGAGGTGTGACCGGCCGGGAGCTGTGTAGAATTTGTATAGTAAGGCTCGTCCTCCCCCGCGGTAACAATTTCCGGGAAGGATTCCATATCGAGGCTGGCCAGCCGGTAAGCGGTCCCTTCTGCAGGGGTGGCTTCGAGGTTAAAGAGCTGCCCCGTCTCCTCCTGGAATTTTATGAGCATCTCCCGCATATAATCGAGCACCCGCAGGGCAAAATGCCGCCCTTTTTCCGTGGAGATATCCTGGCCCAAAAAGTTTTGCAGGGCTTCGTTCATCCCCACGAGGCCGATCGTATTGAAATGATTGTACCAGAAGTTGTCAAAGCGTTCCTTGACGAGACGCAGGTAATGACGGGAATAAGGGTACAGTCCTTGTTCCGTCAGTTTCTCCAAAACATTTCTTTTAATGAGCAAGCTGTCGCGGGCCATCTCCATCAGCCTTTGCAGGCGCCGCAGAAAATCCTCTTCGCTATCTGCGAGGTAGCCGAGGCGAGCCATGTTGATCGTCACGACCCCGATCGAACCGGTCAGGGGGTTTGCCCCGAAGAGCCCGCCGCCGCGGCGGCGCAACTCGCGGTTATCCAGCCTCAACCTGCAACACATACTGCGTACATCTTCCGGGGAGAGATCGGAGTTGATGAAGTTGGCAAAATAAGGGATCCCGTAGCGCGCCGTCATCTCGAGGATCTTCTCCGCCACCGGGCTCTCCCAGTCGAAATCTCTTGTGAGATTGTAGGTTGGAATGGGAAAGGTAAAGATCCGGCCCCGGGCATCGCCCTCCATCATCACTTCGCAAAATGCGAGGTTGAGCATATCCACTTCTTTTTGAAATTCACCAAAAGTCTCCTTTTTTCTCTCCCCACCGATGATCACCGGCTCGTGCG
>JAAZMI010000042.1 GCA_012798895.1 Bacillota bacterium | reverse complement strand
CGTAAAGAAATTATTTTCCGTGAGGATGCCCGTCATGCCCTGGAAAAAGGGGTAGACCAGCTGGCTAATACTGTTAAGGTCACCTTGGGACCCAAAGGGCGTAACGTGGTGTTGGATAAAAAGTTTGGTTCGCCGCAAATTACAAACGACGGGGTTACTATTGCCCGCGAAATTGAGCTGGAGGACCAGTTTGAAAATATGGGTGCCCAGCTGGTTAAAGAGGTAGCCAATAAAACGCAGGATATTGCCGGCGATGGAACTACTTCTGCTACTATCCTGGCGCAGGCCATTATTAAACAGGGTATTAAAAACGTAACGGCCGGTACTAATCCCGTGCTGATGAAAAAGGGCATTGATAAAGCGGTACAAAAAGTTTTGGAACATATTAAAAGCCAGAGCGAACCGGTAGAAAGCCGCGAGGACATTGCCCAGGTTGCTTCTATCTCTGCAGATGATGGGTCTATTGGGGATATTATTGCCAATGCTATGGAAGAAGTGGGCAAAGATGGTGTGATTACGGTAGAAGAATCGAGGGGCTTCCAGACCGATCTAAAGGTTGTGGAAGGGATGCAGTTCGATCGGGGTTACATCTCTCCCTACATGGTTACGGATACTGAAAAGATGGAAGCAATTTTGGAAGAACCGATGATCTTACTTACGGATCGCAAGATCAGTAACATTCATGACATACTGCCGTTGCTGGAAAAAATCGTCCAGAAGGGCAAGCAGCTCTTGTTGGTTGCTGAAGATGTTGAAGGTGAAGCGTTGGCAACTTTGGTTGTTAACAAGATCCGCGGAACCTTTACCTGTGTAGCTGTTAAGGCTCCCGGCTTCGGTGATCGTCGCAAGGCCATGCTCGAAGATATTGCCATTCTTACCGGGGGGCAGGTTATCTCGGAAGATCTGGGCCTGGATATGAAGAATGTGGATATCGAAATGTTGGGCAGTGCCCGCCAGGTCAGGATCGATAAAGATGATACCGTAATCGTCGATGGCGCCGGGGAGACGGAAGGGATTGAAAAGCGGATCAACCAGATTCGCGTGCAGATTGAGGATACCACCTCTGATTTTGATCGGGAAAAGCTGCAGGAGCGCCTGGCTAAGTTGGCCGGCGGGGTAGCCGTAATCGAAGTGGGTGCTGCCACGGAGACGGAGATGAAAGAAAGAAAGCTGCGCATCGAGGATGCTCTCTCCGCGACACGGGCTGCTGTTGAAGAAGGTATTGTTCCCGGCGGGGGGGTTGCTTATCTTAATGCTGTGGAAGTGCTCGAAGAATTGGAGTTGCAGGAAGATGAGGCTGTAGGGGTCCAGATAGTGCGCCGTGCTTTGGAAGAACCCCTGCGTCAGATTGCCGAAAACGCCGGGGAAGAGGGCTCTATCGCTGTAGAAAGAGTTAAAGGCATGGATAAAGGGGTCGGTTTTAATGCCCTTAACGGTGCCTACGTTGAGATGATGGGGGAAGGAATCGTCGATCCGGCGAAAGTTGTCCGTTCCGCCATTCAAAATGCGGCCAGCATCGCTTCACTTTTCTTGACCACAGAAGCGGTGGTTGCCGATCTCCCGGAAGAAGACAAGGGCTTTCCTCCAGGGATGGGCGACATGCCACCGATGTAAACAGGTACAAAAAGAAAAGGGTACAGATCGCTCCCCTGTGGACAAGAGGGGAGCCGGATGGGGGAAAACCACTTGTTTTACGGGGTTTTCCCCCGTTTTTTTTGGGAAGTTAAAAAAAACAGGGTGACGGCCGGAGGGTAATATTTTGGCAGGAGATAGAGAAATATCTGGCGAATAAAAGAATGTTATCAATAAAAGGCTGAAGGAGCGAAAGGCGTGGGGAACGGACGATGAAAAGCTTTATTGAGCATAGCATCAAAGAGATCAGGGCCAAGGTAGGCTCTCAGGGCAAGGCGATCTGTGGTTTAAGCGGTGGGGTTGATTCTGCCGTGGCAGCTCTCTTGGTTCACCGGGCCATCGGTTCCAGATTGACCTGTATCTTTGTGGATAACGGGCTGTTGCGTAAGGGTGAAAGGGAACAAGTTCAGCATATTTTTCAGGATAAATTTAAATTAAATGTCATTACCGTCGATGCTGCGGCAGAGATTTTGGAACTGCTGCGGGGTGTTACCGATCCGGAAAAGAAAAGAAAGATTATCGGTCATCATTTTATAGATGTTTTTGCCCGCGAGGCGGGAAAATCCGCTGGGATCAATTTTTTAGTGCAGGGTACTCTGCGTTCGGATATTGTGGAGAGCGGCACGCCGGATGCTGCCTTGATCAAATCACACCACAATGTGGGAGGCTTGCCGAAAGAGATGCCTTTTACCTTACTGGAGCCGTTGCGCCATCTTTTTAAAGATGAGGTGCGCGAGGTTGCCACGGGGTTGGGCTTGCCGGAAGAAATTGTTTGGAGGCATCCTTTCCCCGGTCCCGGCCTGGCGGTGCGGATTTTGGGCGAAATCACCCCGGAAAAGATTGCCATCCTGCAGGAGGCGGACTTTATAGTGCTCGAGGAGGTTAAAAAAGCCGGCCTTTATCGCAAGATATGGCAGGTTTTTGCTGTACTGCCGGGCATTCTCAGCGTCGGCGTCAAAGAAGGTCGTCGCGTTTATGGGCATACGATCGCCCTGCGTGCGGTAATCAGCCGGGATGGGACGACGGCTGACTGGTATCCTTTTCCTTGGGATGTTCTGCGCACTATCTCCGACAGGGTTGTGCAGGAAATTCCCGCCGTAAACCGCTTCGTCTACGATCTCACCCCCAAACCCCCGGGAACGATCGAGTGGGAGTAGAAAATAGAGGTTTAGAAGTCTTGGAACCTTTATAAACAGAGAAACCAAGGCTATTTTAATTTATAGACAAGAATATACGAATATGAGACAATAGGAACGGCTGGAATCGAAGAGAATAACATCAATACAAAGGTTAATAATAGCATGGGAGTCGGGAATTTAAAGATCTAGTTTGTTTTGCCTGGCGTAGGAGGTGTTTCTATTATGGTGCTGGTCAGCGTGGTGATGGGCAGTGATTCGGATCTGCCTGTCATGTCGTCTTGTCTGGATGTCTTGGCAGAATTTCAGCTTCCTTATGAAGTGCGGATCTCTTCAGCGCACCGTCTGCCTGAGGAAACGGCTGAATTTGCCCGAAATGCTGTAGGAAGAGGTGTTGCGGTAATAATTGCCGGGGCTGGGGGGGCAGCCCATCTGGCCGGGGTTATCGCTGCCTGGACCCCTTTGCCTGTTATCGCTGTGCCATTAAGCAACTCTTCACTTGGGGGGCTCGATGCTCTCTATGCTACGGTTCAGATGCCGGGGGGTATCCCCGTAGCTACGGTGGCAGTGGATGGTGCTCATAACGCGGGAATTTTGGCGGCGCAGATCTGTGCTGTGCAGGATCCTGTGCTACGGGAACGGATTATGGACTATAAGCGGGAGTTGGCGCGTGGGGTCAGGGAAAAGGACGAATATTTACAGAAGATCGGTTACCGGCAATATCTACAGCAATACTTAAGTCCTTGATCGCCACCGGATTTTCCGATTATGCCGGGGGGATGCCCGCGTAAATATACATATCCATTTAAAGCTATGTTCCCACACTATGGGCCGGGGAGGCTTTGTTCAATGTGCAATTCTGGTTGTTATTGTTCAAGGAAAGAGGGGGAAAGCAACCGGGTTATTTTATCCAATTCCGATAAAATGGAGGAGGCCTGCGGGGTGTTCGGCGTCTATGCTCCCGGTGAGAATCTGTTTCGCCTGACCAATTTTGCTTTATATGCCCTGCAGCACCGCGGCCAGGAGAGCGCGGGGATTGCGCTTAGCGACGGCTGCGATATCCATTTAAAAAAGGGACAGGGTCTGGTGGCGGAGGTTTTTCCCCATTGGGAGGGGTTTAACGATATTACTGCCGTTGGCGCTCTAGGCCATGTCTATTATTCGGCACGCGGGAAGGCCCGCCCGGAAAATTCACAGCCGTTGCTTGTACGTTACCGGCAGGGAAATCTGGCTGTTGCCTATAATGGTAATCTTACCAATGCTTCAGAGTTAAGGGAAAAGTTGGAGGCAGAGGGTTCTATCTTTCAAACTATGACGGACAGCGAGCTGATTGCCCACCTGGTGGCTCGCTCCGGCCGGCGCGATCTGGAATCTGCTTTGCAGAACGTTTTGCCGGCCTTGCGTGGTGCCTACTCTTTTATTTTTTTAACTGAGGACAGGCTGATCGGGTTGCGAGATCCCTATGCAGTGAGACCCCTATCCCTGGGCCGTTGGCGGGGTCATCTTGTTTTGTCTTCGGAGACCTGTGCTTTCGATACGATTGGCGCGGAAAAGATCAGGGATATTCAGCCTGGTGAGATGGTAGTAATCGGCCGGGACGGTTTAAAGAGTATTCAGGTTATGCCTTCCCCGCGCCTGGCGCTCTGTGTTTTTGAATTTATCTACTTTGCCCGGCCGGACAGCGACATCCACGATAGAAATGTCTATCTCGTCCGCAAAAGGTTGGGTCGCCAACTAGCCAGGGAGCATCCTGTGCAGGCAGACCTGGTAACCGGTGTTCCGGATTCCAGTTTAACAGCAGCTTCCGGTTTTGCCGAGGAGTTGGGGCTTCCTTACGAATGGGGACTAATCAAAAACCGCTATATCGGGCGTACTTTTCTGCAGCCTCGCCAAGAAACTCGCGATATAGGCGTGCAGTTAAAATTAAACCCTGTAAAACAGGTAGTTCAGGGCAAAAAGGTGGTGGTCGTCGATGATTCTATTGTCCGGGGTACAACCAGCAAAAGATTGGTAAACATGTTTGTGCGAGCCGGTGCCAAAGAGGTGCACCTGCGGATCGCCTCGCCCCCCATCATCGGCCCTTGTTACTATGGAATTGACACTCCTGATCACAGTGAGTTGATCGGGGCCCGGCAGAACATTGAAGAGATCCGCCGGGAGATTGGGGCTACCACCTTACAATATCTGAGTCACAGGGGCATGTTCGAATCGGTAGGCATACCGCCGGATAAGCTCTGCACGGCCTGTTTTTCCGGCAAGTATCCTTTTTAAGGGGAGGTTGTTAATGGTTTATGGAGAGCTTTGATTATAAGAAAGCCGGTGTGGATCTGGAAGCCGGAGAAAAGGTCGTTGATAAGATCAAGAAGGTGGTTCGTTCCACTTTTCGCCCGGAGGTCATAACGGATCTGGGCGGTTTTGCCGGCCTTTTTCAGCCGGACCTTAGTGTCTATCACACCCCTGTTCTTGCTGCGGCAACTGATGGTGTCGGAACCAAATTGAAGATAGCTTTTATGCTTGATAAACATGGTACGGTGGGTATTGATGCTGTAGCCATGTGTGTCAATGATCTCCTTGTTCAGGGTGCCGAGCCCCTCCTTTTCCTTGATTATCTGGCCGTGGGGAAGATGGATGTTTCCCAGGTTACGGAGATCGTGCGCGGTGTTGCAGACGGCTGCCGTCAGGCGGGCTGTGCGCTTCTGGGGGGCGAGACTGCGGAGATGCCCGGTTTCTATGCCCCGGGAGAATATGATCTGGCCGGTTTTGCTCTTGGCATCGCCGAAAAAGACAAAATCATCGATGGCAGGCAGATCATACCCGGGGATATCCTGATTGGCATTGCTTCCAACGGCCTGCACAGCAACGGTTTTTCACTGGTGCGGAAGATCCTTTTAGAACATGCAGGCCTAAAATTGGATCTTAATCTACCAGAATTGGATTCTACCCTGGGAGAAGAGTTGTTAAAACCGACGATCATCTATGTTCCTCTCGTTTTGCCTCTCTTGCGAGAGTTTACGATCAAGGGGCTGGCACATATTACCGGCGGAGGGCTGAAGCTTAACCTGCCCCGGGTTTTCCCAGCAGGATTAAAGGCGGTTATTGAAAAAGAATGTTGGGATATCCCCCCTATATTTTCCCTGATTCAGGAGTACGGAAATGTTTCCGAACAGGAGATGTTCCGTACTTTTAATATGGGCATTGGTTTCGTTCTGATCACTTCTCCGCAATCTGCGGGGCCGGTTCTAAAGCAGATCAATGAGAAGGGCGGCAAGGCCCGGCAGATTGGTTATCTTAAGAGATGTAACGTCAAAGACGGAAAAGGGGATGTTATAGAGATCAGATGAACAGGTAAAGCAATAGATGAAAGGGGGGACGCCAGGGATGCGATTGGCAGTGCTGGCATCGGGTTACGGCAGCAATCTGCAGGCGATCATAGACGCCGTGGGGAATGGAAAAATAAAGGGGCGCGTGGAGATCGTTATCAGCGATAATGCAGATGCTTATGCCCTTGAAAGGGCCGGGAGGCATGATATTGCAGCGGTTCATATCGACCCGCGCCGTTTTTCGGACCGGGAAGACTATGACCGGGCTATCCTTACTTTGCTGCAGGGGAAAAATATTGGGTTGGTGGTTCTGGCCGGTTACATGCGCCTTCTGTCCCCTGTTTTAGTCGAAGGTTTCCGGGGTAAAATAATGAATATCCACCCTTCCCTGTTACCATCTTTCCCGGGGTTGGATGGCGTGCAGCAGGCAATCGATTACGGTGTAAAGGTCAGCGGTTGTACCGTTCATTTTGTCGACGAGGGACTCGATACAGGTCCAATTATTTTGCAGGAGGCCGTGCCGGTTTATGATCACGATACAGCAGATTCTCTTCAGGAGCGTATTCATGAGGTTGAACACCGCCTTTATCCCCGGGCCATACAACTATTTATTGCAGGAAAATTGAACCTGGAAGGGAGAAGATGTTTTCAAAATGAAGCCTAAAAAAGCTCTTATCAGTGTCTCTGACAAAACAGGAATAGCGATCTTTGCACAGGAACTGGAGTCGATGGGCTGGGAGATCGTCTCTACCGGGGGAACTGCTGCTATTTTAAGAGAATCCGGAGTGAAGGTGCAGGATGTGGGCGAACTGACCGGGTTTCCAGAAATTTTGGAAGGGCGCCTGAAAACTCTGCACCCGCTGGTTCATGGCGGTATCCTGGGGCGCAGAGATTCCGAACTGCATCGCCGGCAGTGGCAGGAACATGGCATCGCTGCGATCGATCTGGTTGCGGTTAACCTCTATCCCTTTGCGGATGTTATCGCCAAAGAAGGTGTAAGTTTGGAAGAAGCCGTGGAGAATATTGATATCGGCGGTCCGACGATGATTAGGGCCGCGGCTAAAAATTACCGCGATGTAATTGTGGTGGTTAATCCGGGCGATTACAGCATGGTTATTGAAGAGCTGCGCCAGGATGGGGATCTGTCCCTTTCCAGTCGCTACGATCTGGCGCTGGAGGCCTTTTCGAAGACAGCTTATTATGACAGCATAATCAGCAATTTTTTTCGTGGAAGGGATACGGGGGAGAGGCAACGTTTTCCGGCAACATTGACCATGCCCTGGCAGAAGGTGCAAGATCTGCGCTACGGGGAAAATCCACAGCAGAAGGCTTCGTTTTACCGGGAACCGCTGCCGGATAAGACCTCGCTTGCCGCCGGCAAACAACTGCAAGGGATAGAACTTTCTTTTAATAATATTAATGATCTTCATGCCACCTGGGAGATCGTGCAGGAATTTACGGAACCGGCGGCGGTGGCGGTTAAACATACCAATCCCTGTGGGGTCGGTGAAGCCGGCACCCTATGGGAGGCCTATCAGAAGGCTTATGCTGCCGACCCGATCTCCATCTTTGGGGGCATCGTTGCTTTGAACAGGGAAGTGGATGAGCAGACGGCTTTAGAGATGTCGAAGATTTTCTTGGAAGTGATCGCCGCCCCTGCTTTCTCTCCGGCTGCCTTGGAAATTCTCAGCCGCAAAAAAAATGTCCGCCTCCTGGAGATGACGCCAGGCTTCCCGGAAAACGAGAAAAAGGCGCTCGATTTTAAAAAGGTGAGCGGCGGGCTTCTTTTGCAGGAAGATCTGCAAGAGATCTATGATCTGCAGGCGTGGCGCACTGTGACCACCAGGGAGCCGACGGAACAGGAGATGAAGGATCTCCTCTTTGCCTTGAAAGTGGTTAAACATGTAAAATCCAATGCCATTGTAATTGCCAAGAGGCAGCAGACCCTGGGCATCGGTGCCGGGCAGATGAGCCGCGTCGGCGCCGTCAGGATCGCTGCTGAACAGGCCGGGGAAAAGATTAAGGGGAGCGTTCTGGCCTCTGATGCTTTTTTCCCCTTCAAGGATGGCGTAGAGATCGCGGCACGTGAAGGGGTAACTGCAATTGTGCAGCCCGGTGGTTCCAACCGCGACGAGGAGGTTATCGCTGCTTGCGAGGAATACAATGTGGCGATGCTTTTTACCGGAAAACGTTACTTTAAGCATTAAATTTGGGATATATTAAGGCAAATATGAGCTTCATGGGGGGAACTATAAATTGCGTGTAATGGTTGTTGGGGGCGGAGGCCGGGAACATGCTCTGGTCTGGAAATTGGCACAAAGCTCCGAGGTTGGAGAGATCTTTTGTGTACCGGGTAATGCCGGCATCGCCTCCCTGGCGGAATGTGTGCCCATAAGAGCAGATGATCTGGAAAACATTCTGCTTTTTGCCCAAGAAAAAAAGATTCACCTCACTGTGGTTGGCCCGGAAGCACCCCTGGCCGGAGGAATTGTAGATCTGTTCCAGGAGAAAAACCAGTTGATCTTCGGGCCGACACAGAAGGGCGCGCTCCTGGAAGGAAGCAAAAGCTGGGCAAAAAGGTTTATGGCCAGGCATAATATTCCCACGGCTGCTTTTGAAGTCTTTCACGGCCTGAAGGAGGCCCTCTCTTATCTTCAGGCTGCTGCCTATCCCCTGGTCGTAAAAGCCGATGGCCTTGCTGCCGGCAAAGGTGTGCTCATTGCATCCGATTATGAAGAGGCAGGCGAATTTGTGCGTGCCATCATGGAAGACAAAATTTTCGGTGCCGCCGGGGAAAAAATAATCGTCGAGGAATTCATGTCCGGGGAAGAGGTCTCTGTTTTCGCTGTTACTGACGGGTATACCTATTTTACGCTGCCCTCGGTTCAGGATCACAAAGCCATCTATGAAGGGGATCGCGGTCCCAACACGGGGGGCATGGGCGCATATTCGCCGGCTCCGGTGCTCACGGGTGCGCTGTTGAAGAGGGTATGTAAGGAGATCTTCGATCCGGTTTTCGGGGGCTTGCGTGAAGAAGGCATTACTTATCGCGGAGTTCTCTACGGGGGGCTGATGATTACACCGGAGGGTGAACCAAAGGTTTTGGAGTTTAACGTGCGCTTTGGCGATCCGGAGGCACAGGTGCTCTTTCCCGGCCAGCGCACAGATCTTTTCCCCCTTCTCTATGAGGCGGCGCGGGGAGATCTGCGTTCGCTCTGGCCGCCGGATTGGGAGGAGGGGGCCACAGTCTGCGTAGTCCTGGCATCGCAGGGCTATCCGGGTTCCTACGAAACGGGCAAGGAGATCAGGGGATTGGAAAAAGCACGCGAGCAACAAGGTGCCATGGTTTTTCATTCCGGAACATCTTTTCAAGATCATAAGATCGTGACTGCCGGAGGGAGAGTGCTGGGCGTTACGGCCTGGCAGGCCGATCTAAAATCTGCCTTGGCGGGGGCCTATAAACTTGCGGCGGAGATCGATTTTGAAGGTAAATATTACCGCCGGGATATTGCCCACCGTGCTCTGTAAATTAATCATCTAGATAGGGAGTGAAATGCTGCATCCCCGTGGCGTTGCCCGGGGCTGCAGTCCAGAACTGATGAATAAAGAGTCTGCTGCTGAACGTCTGGCTGAGCTCCGGGCACAGATTGCCCGGCATAACTACAATTACCATGTTTTAGACGATCCCAAGATTAGCGACGCAACATTTGATGCTTTGATGCAGGAACTTTTACAGATGGAGAAACTTTATCCGGATCTCGTTACGCTGGATTCGCCCTCGAGGCGGGTTGGCGGGACGCCGCTGACTGCTTTTCAACAGGTTAGGCATGTCCAGCCTTTGCTCAGTCTGGAAAATGTTTTTACAGAAGACGCGCTGCGTGAATTCTACCGGCGCATACAGAAAAATCTTCATACCGGAAAACTTTCCTGGGTGGGGGAGCCGAAGATCGACGGTCTGGCGGTTTCTCTATATTACGAAGAAGGGGTTTTCCAAAGGGGTGCCACGCGGGGCGACGGTTACCAGGGGGAAGATATAACCCATAATCTGCTGACGATTCACAGCCTTCCTTTGCGGCTTAAATCGCAGCTCACGGCGGAGATCCGTGGTGAAGTTTTTATTTCCCGGGAAAATTTTTTGAAATTGAATGAACAGAAAATAAGGCAGGGGTTGCCTCCTTTTGCCAATCCACGCAATGCTGCTGCCGGTTCTCTGCGGCAGTTGGACCCCAAAGTGACGGCAGAAAGACCCCTTGATCTTTTCGTTTTTTCTCTAATCCAGATCCGGGAAGGCAAACCCTTGGCAACTCACTGGGAGACGCTTCAATATCTACGTGAACTCCGGTTTAAGGTCAACCCCCATGTCTCCTTAATCAGTGATCTGGAAGAGGCTCTTTCTTTCTGTCGCCGGATGAATGACCTCCGGGATGAACTGCCCTATGAGATCGATGGAGCTGTTCTGAAAATAGATGACCTTGGCTTTCAGCAGCAGTTGGGATCTACCAGCCGGGCCCCGCGCTGGGCGGTAGCCTTTAAGTTTTCTGCAGAAAAAGCAAGCACGCGCCTCGAGGATATAGAAGTAAACGTGGGCCGGACTGGTGCCGTAACGCCGGTGGCGAAGCTGACCCCGGTTTTGTTGGCGGGCTCCGTAGTAAAAAGGGCGAGCCTGCATAACGAGGATGTTTTGAGGGAAAAGGGAGTGATGATCGGTGATGAAGTGATCATTCACAAGGCCGGGGATATCATCCCGGAGATCGTGCAGGTTTTGAAAGAAAAAAGAACCGGCCGCGAAAAACCTTTCTTTATGCCGGCCTCCTGTCCCTCCTGTCAAAGAGATCTTAAACGTCTGCCCGGGGAGGTGGCCCTGCGCTGTCTAAATCCGGCTTGTCCTGCGCAGCTAATCGAACGCATTATCCATTTCGCTTCCCGGGGCGGCATGGAGATCGCGGGGTTGGGGGAAGCCCTGGCTGAACAGCTCTATACCTCCGGTTTGGTCAAAGATATCGGCGACCTGTATTACCTGCAGAAGGAAGAGCTTAAAAAACTGGAACGCATGGGGGAAAAGTCTGCGGAAAACCTGCTGGAAAGCCTGCAGAAAAGCAAAAAAAATCCCCTCCATAAATTGATAGCCGCCCTCGGCATTCGTTTCGTCGGGGAGCGGGTTTCGCGCCTTTTGGCCGATCATTTTCAGACGCTGTCCGGGTTGGCGGCAGCCACAGAGGATGAGCTGTGCGGCCTGGCGGAGATCGGGCCTAGAATTGCAGCCTCCCTGCGGGAATTTTTTGGACAGGAAGAAACGCGGCGGATTCTGGAGAAATTGAACCGGGCCGGGGTTAATTTTAGGGCTCAGCCCGGTGATATGCCAACAGAAGTTGAAGGGGACAATTCATTGCAAGGGATTACTTTTGTGCTTACAGGCACGCTGCCCAAGTATTCACGCCGTGAAGCCAAGGAGATAATCGAGGCCCGAGGAGGCAGAATTGCCGGCAGTGTAAGTAGAAACACAGATTATGTTTTAGCCGGTGAGAACCCCGGTTCCAAACTGCAGAAAGCCCGGGAAGCAGGTGTAAAGATTTTAACGGAAAGCGATTGGGAAAGGCTTCTATACCTGCCATGAATCTACTATTTTTCAGGCTTTATATTGTGCCGCGGGTGCTCTTGAACCAGCTTGATGGCCTTAGTAACAGCGCCAATGACATCGATGTATTTTTGTATCTCCAGCAGATCTGCCCGGGCATACGAGGCCCCTTTTGCCGTGACAACGTAACGCGGGGGCAGGCTGTTAAGAGCCAGGGCGGCAATATCCTTGCGGCATTGCTCGCACTTGCACACATCCTCCCCGATTAGCAGTTCATCTATAGTTGCAAATACTATCTCCTCCATCAGATTTTGTAGAACAGGCACTTCTTCTCCCCCTTCCTCATATCTAAGAACATTCTATCCTATTGAGCTGCCGTTGAATAGGCCTATTGGGAGGGAACAAACAGTTGTTTTTTAAAAGGATAAAATCTTGTGCTATAATAACGAAGAAGGAGTATTTTTCCAAAGGATCAGTTTAACAATAATTCCGGCCTTTTAGGGAAAACCATTACGTTTTACTGAGGAGGTAGAAATTTTGAGCCAGGCAAGTTTTAAAGTGGGAACATCTTTGCTGGAGATCGTACGGGGAGATATTACCCAACAGGATACGGAGGCCATCGTCAACGCGGCCAATAAACGTCTGGCCCCCGGTGGCGGGGTTGCCGGAGCGATCCACCGTGCTGCCGGGCCGGAGCTGTGGGATGAATGTCAAAACCTGGATGGCTGTGAGACGGGGGAGGCAAAAATAAGCGCGGGGTACCGTCTAAAAGCGCGCCATGTAGTCCATACAGTGGGTCCTGTTTATAACAATACCCCGCAAAATGCCGTGGATCTGGAGAATTGTTATCTGAACAGCCTTCGTCTGGCTAAGGAAAATGGGATCAGAAGCATTGCTTTCCCGGCGATCAGCACCGGGATCTTCGGTTACCCTCTTCAAGAGGCTGCTGAGATCTCCCTGCGGGCTGTAATTAATTTTTTGCAGCAGAACAGCTCGCCGGATCTGGTTCGCTTTGTGCTTTTTGGTGCCAATGATTTTCAGGTATATGAGGAAACATTACAGAAAATAAGGGACGAAAAGGGGAATTAGAGAATAAAAACGGTTTGGAGGTAGTTAAAAATTTTTTGCAGAAAATAGATTCAGATGGGAGCAGAAGGATGACTGGTCGGTTAAAAGTGCCTCTATCGCCATATTTAGAACTTTTGGAAGTAGAGATCGTTGAAATAAAATATCCACGCGCCAAGCTGACGCTTAACTGGGCAGAAAAACTTACCAACCCGATGGGCACGCTGCATGGCGGAATAATCGCTACGATGATCGATGCTGTGTTGGGTTTTGTGCTGTTAAATAAAGAAGATGTGCAGGCTATTGCCACGGTAGAGTTAAAAGTAAACTACTTTAAAGCAATAACAGAGGGGACGATCGTGGCGACAGGGGAGATAGTATATCAAAGGGGTTCCACCGCTTTTGGCCAGACCCGTATCCACCAGGGGAAAGAGCTGATAGCCCTGGGCAGCGCCACGTACAAGTTGTCGAAAAAAAATTGTTGATGAGTTGAGGCCGGCCTATTCTTCAGCTATAATAACCTTTGGGGCCCTCAGGTTATCTTTCCGCGGGGCCCAAAATTGTATTGCTGTCCCCGTTGTGCCGGGGGGCTGCCTTTTCGATCTGTTGATTACAGTTGAGCCGGGGGATGAATTTTCTTATGAGGCTGAAACTTACCTTTTATGATAAGTTTTTCATTGTTTTAATTCTCCTATGCAGCTTGGGGGGCTTTGTTTTAAATTTTTCCCTGGAGGCAGCCGGGGAACAAAAGTATGTTATTGTACATGTTGATAATGAATTTGTGATGGAGATATCATTTAATGAGGAAACAGAGGAGATGGTTCCCTTTCCTTTTGGTGAAAACAGGGAGCATGTTGCTGTTTTGGAGATAAAGCAAGGCCGGGTACGCCTGCTGCCAATAGAGGACAGATCCCTTTGCCCGCGGGGAATATGTGCACATACGGGGTGGATTAGCCGTAGTTATGAAAGCATCGTCTGTGTGCCCAACCGGATCATCATCTCCTTCCGCGACAAAGTATTAGATGACGTGGACGGTATTACCCATTAGATCCTTCAAATTGTTCTGCTGGATCCGGGCGGGGGGCGGGCGTTCGTTATTCCGGTATTTCGGGGTGCAGGCGGCGGTGGCGGACGGTTAATTCTTGAAAAATGGTTTATACTCGGATATAATTATTAAGCTTGCTCAAAAGTGTATCTTTAAAGGTGGTTGAGATGATATTATCCATTCGTGATCTGCAAAAGGATGAAGGTAGATATCTGCCTTTTAGTGGGGCCATCGCCCTGGATTCAGATGCGGATCGGGCCCGCGGATTATTAAAAGTCAACTTGCAGGCCGCCTATGTTTCCACACGAGTTTTGGTTAAGGGAAAATGGCGGGTAGACCTGCAAGGGGAATGCAGCCGTTGCCTGGATAAATTCAATTATTATCTTGAAGACAGCTTTCGTGAGGAATTTACGCACCTACCGGGTCCGGCCCCGGAAGCGGAGGGGTTGGCCGGCGGGTTGGAGCTGGAAAAAGGGGAAAGATATGCTTTCAGGGGGGAGACCCTTGATCTAAGCGAATATTTCCGCCAGTTGTTTTTTATGTCACAGCCTTTGAAGATCTTATGCCGGGAGGATTGTCAAGGACTCTGCCCCCTTTGTGGGGTAAACAGGAACCGGGAACAATGCAACTGCCGGCAAGATGAGATCGATCCACGTTGGGCGGCCTTGGAAAAAATGAAAAAGCAACTATGATGATTCTATTTTTTAGAAAATGGAGGTGTTACCCTTGGCGGTACCTAAAAGAAGGACTTCGAAGGCCAAAAGAGATAAGCGCAGGGCTAACTGGAAAGTGAAAATGCCGGGACTATCGACCTGCCCGCAATGTCACGAGGTAAAATTGCCACACCGCATCTGCCCTCACTGTGGATATTATAAAAACAGAGAGGTTTTGTAAATTAAATCAAGCATATATGAAAAACCCGGGTTTTGCCCCGGAGTAGAGCCCGGGGCTGTTTTATTTTAGGGGTAAAATGGGTTACAGGGGGGATGTGGGGTTATGCTACGGGTAGCTGTTGACGCCATGGGGGGCGACCATGCACCGGCAGAGGTGATTAAAGGTGCCCTTGGTGCCGTCGACAGAAAAGATGACCTGCAGGTTTTTCTCGTAGGTTCTGAGGAGATAATTAGGAAAAATATCGGCCATAAACCGATTTCTCCCCGGGTTAAAGTGATCCATGCAGAAGAGGTTATCACCAACGATGAGGAGCCGGGTTTAGCAGTTTTCTCCAAGCGAAAATCATCTTTGATTACAGCCATGCAGATGGTTCGCCGGGGGGAAGCCGATGCGGTGCTTAGTGCGGGAAACACCGGTGCCCTGATGGGCGGAGGTCTAATTTTCCTGGAAAGGATCGGCGGCATCAGGCGGCCGGCACTGCTTACGATTATCCCTATCCTTAAAGGAGAAGGGACTGTTCTTTTGGATATAGGTGCCAATATGGATGCCAAGCCGGAACACCTTCTACATTATGCTTTGATGGGCCAGATCTATGCCCGGGAAGTGCTCGGGAAAAAACAGCCTCGGGTGTCATTGCTAAATGTTGGTAGTGAGAAAAACAAGGGTAACGCCCAGGTAAAAAGTGCCTATAAATTGATGCGGGAGAATGTGCCTTATTTTATGGGCAACCTGGAGGCAACGGACATTTTTCGCGGCAAGACAGATGTTCTGGTTTGCGATGGTTTTACGGGTAACGTGCTTTTAAAGACCATTGAAGGTTTGTCCGGTGATCTGTTTGCTTTCTTGGATCAGGAAATAAAAAAAGATCTTAAGGCACGAGACGCTCAATCTGCGTTCCGCCCGGTTATGCAAAAAATTCAGGCCGTGCTTGATGAATCGGAATACGGAGGAAGTTTGTTGATCGGTGTAAAAGGGGCATGTTTCAAATGCCACGGTTCCTCAAGGGAAAAAGCAATCAGGCAGGCTATTCTGAAGCAGGTTTACCCTTTTGTCAGCAGAAATACAAACCAAAAAATAGAGGAAGCTTTGCGGCAGAGCTCTGCCGGCATGCGCTGAGAGGAGTGGCACTATGGCATCCCGGGGAGCAGTGGGCATCATCTCGACAGGCAGGGCTTTGCCTGTAGGCCGGGTATCGAATTCAGATCTGGAAGAAATCGTAGAAACCAGCGATCAATGGATTAAGACCAGAACGGGGATCGAAGAAAGACGGATTATCAGTAATGATGAAACCTGTTCCGGGTTGGCGGTTGCAGCCGCCGAAAAAGCTTTAGAGAGAGCGGCTTTGAAACCGGAGGAAGTCGATCTGCTGATTGTGGCTACGGTCACGCCGGATCAGCCGCTCCCCTCGGCATCTTGTCTGGTGCAGGCCAGGCTTAATACTATTAATGCTGCTGCCTTTGATCTCGCGGCGGGGTGTACAGGTTTTCTATACGGAATGAATGTCGCCGAACAGTTCATTAAAAACGGAACCCTGAAAAACGCCCTCGTTATCGGCGTGGATACGCTTTCACCCATCGTTGATTGGCAGGATCGCAATACATGTGTACTCTTTGGCGACGGTGCCGGTGCTGTGGTTTTGGCTCCCGTAGAGGATGGACGGGGCCTTCTGGCCAGCAAAATGTTTTCAGACGGTCACAAAGCCGAATTGTTGTACGTTCCCGGCGGGGGCAGCCGTTTTCCGGCTGCCCAGTGGACGATTAAAGAGCGCCTGCATTATATTAAAATGAATGGGCCGGAGATCTTCAAGTTTGCTGTAACAGTTTTGGTCGATTCCACGCGGCATGTTTTAGAGATGTGCAATAAAACGCCGGGCGATCTGGATTTTCTGTTGCCGCACCAGGCAAATATTCGCATTATCAATTTTGCTGCACGTAGGTTGGGCCTAAAACGGGAGCAGGTGCTTGTAAATATTCTCCGTTATGGTAATACTTCTTCGGCTTCCATCCCCATACTTTTGGATGAGGCGGTGGAACAAGGGAAGTTTAACGAAGGCGATCTTTTGGCCCTGGTCTCATTTGGTGCAGGCCTAACCTGGGGTGCATCTGTTTTGAAGTGGTAAGGGAGGAGGATCCACATGGCCAAGTGTGCCTTTCTTTTTCCCGGACAGGGTGCACAGTACGTGGGTATGGGCCGGGAGTTGGCTGCTTTCTACCCTGTGGCGGAGGCTGTTTTCCGCGAGGCGGATGAGGTGCTGGGCTTTGGATTAAGCCGCATAATTTTTGCAGGTGAAGAAGATGAACTGCGTAAAACAGAGATAACCCAGCCGGCGGTTTTAACTACGAGCATCGCCGTCTGGTCTGTTTTGCAGGAAAAGGGTCTCAAACCGGATGCCGTGGCGGGTTTAAGCCTCGGCGAGTACAGTGCCCTGGTTTGTGCCGGTGTTCTAAGCTTTCGCGAAGCACTTCTGCTCGTCTATAAACGGGCAAAATTTATGCAGGAGGCCGTGCCCCTTGGTAAGGGGAAGATGGCGGCCATCTTGGGCTTGGAGCCGGAACAGGTCGAGATGCTCTGTACGGATAGCCTCCCTTACGGGCTCGTGGAACCGGCAAATTATAACTGTCCAGGCCAGATCGTCGTAGCCGGGCACAAGGAGGCGGTGGAAGAGGTGTGCCGCCGGGCCAGGCAGGTTAGGGCTCGTGCCATCATGCTTTCTGTAAGTGTGCCTTTCCATTGCCGGTTGCTCATGCCGGTGGAGGGGAAGATGGCCTCACTTTTGAAAGATATCTCCTTTAAAAAGCCGGCAGTCCCGTTTGTAGCCAATATTGCAGCCGATTACCTTGGTTCGCCGGAAAAAATTAAAGATTCGCTTCTGAAACAAACGCATAGCCCGGTCTTCTGGGAAGATTCCATGCGCCTGCTGCTCCAAGACGGCTACGATTTTTTTATCGAGGTTGGGCCGGGGAGAGTCTTGACGGGTTTCATGAGAAAGATTGCCCCGGACGTAAGAGCGGTGCATGTTGAAGATCGGAAAACACTGGTGAGGATGTTAAAGCTCCGGGAGGGGGAATAGGTTTTGGATCTACAGGGAAAGGTGGCTTTGGTCACCGGCGGTTCGGGTGGGATCGGTGCGGCGATCGCTCTGGCCCTGGCCCGGGATGGAGCTGCGGTAGTGATTAACTACCACCGCCAGAAGGAGGCTGCGGCGGAGATTCTACGGGAAGTGGAACTGCTTGGCGGCAGGGGCCTGCTATACCAGGCGGATGTTACGCAGCCGGAGGCTTGTGAAGGGATGATCAAGGCGACGCTTGATCATTTTAGCAGAATTGATATACTTATTAATAATGCGGGGATACGCCGTGATAATCTGCTTGCCCTTATGAAACCGGAAGATTGGGATGCTGTAACAGATACCAATCTCAAAGGGGTTTTTAATTGCTGTAAGGCTGTTTTAAGGCCTTTTTTGAGGCAAAAAAGCGGTGGGAGGATCATCAATATCTCTTCAGTGGCCGGTATCACCGGCAACAGCGGACAAACAAACTATGCTGCAGCCAAAGCCGGGGTGATTGCCTTCACCAGATCGCTGGCTAAGGAGATGGGCCGGAGGGGAATTCTGGTCAATGCTGTGGCGCCCGGTATGATAGAAACCAGGATGACAGCAGATCTACCGCAGCAATTGAAGGACACGGTCTTGCCCCATATTGCCCTGCAGAGGTTCGGCCGCCCGGAAGAGGTTGCCGAGGCAGTTCTATTTTTAGCGCGAAGTGCTCACTATGTAACCGGTTCTGTAATTGTTGTCGACGGGGGCATGTCGCTTTAATCATTTTTTATGTTATAGATGTGGGAGGGAGGTGAGCACGGTTGGATGTTTTTGGCAAGGTAAAGTCCTTGATGATCGAGCAACTCGATGTTGATGAAGAGGAGATAAAACCAAAAACCACCTTTGAAGATCTCGACGCCGATTCGCTTGATGTCGTCGAGCTGGTCATGGCTCTGGAAGAAGAATTCGACCTGGAGATATCCGATGAGGCTGTAGAGAATATCAAGACCGTGGCTGATATAATTGATTACATAGAAAAAAGTATCTAGTTTCCTTCAACGAATATGCCGGAAGCATGCAAGCCCTGCCTCTCGCGGGGCTTTAAATTGAGCTGGAGATGTTGTAGTACGAGGTGAATAGTGTGGCTGGTTATAAAGTTGTTGTTACCGGAATGGGGGTAGTAACCCCGATCGGTATTGGAAAAAACGAATTTTGGGATAATCTAAAAAATGGGCAGAGCGGTGTGCAGGTAATCCCCCGGTTTAAAGAATTTTCCACTTACATTGCTGCTGAAGTTGCAGATTTTCAGCCCCAGCAGTACATGGAAAAAAGGGATACCAAAAGGACGGATCGTTTTACCCAGTTTGCCTATACGGCGGCACAGATGGCCATAGGGGATGCCCATCTTGATTTTGGACGCGAAGATAAAGAAAAAATAGGTGTGGTTATCGGCACCGGTATCGGCGGGCTGGGCACGATCGAAAAACAATTCAAGATTCTATTGGAAAGAGGCCCCCGCCGCGTCAGCCCTTTCTTAGTGCCGATGCTCATCGCCAACATGGCTTCCGGCCATATTTCGATCGAACATGGCCTGCAAGGCCCCAATTTGACACCGGTAACCGCCTGTGCAAGTGGGACACATGCCATTGGCGAGGCATTCCGTATTTTACAAAGAGGCGAAGCCGAAGTGATGATCGCCGGTGGTGCGGAAGCCCCGCTTACCTCGATTGCTTTTGCCGGTTTCTGTGCTGCCCGCGCCATGTCAACACGTAATAAACAACCCGCCAAAGCCTCCCGGCCCTTCGATTTAAAACGTGATGGTTTCGTTATGGGGGAGGGCGCGGGGGTTCTGGTTCTGGAGAGATTGGAACATGCCTTGGCACGTTGCGCTCCCATCTATGCTGAAATTGTGGGTTATGGTATGTCGGGCGATGGCCATCACGTAACGGCGCCGGATCCGGAAGGACAGGGGGCCTATCTCTGCATGCGGAAAGCTCTGGAAAATGCCGGGCTTTCACCTTCCGCCGTAGATTATATCAATGCCCACGGCACTTCTACGGAATATAATGATAAGGTTGAAACTCTGGCCATCAAAAGGCTTTTTGGTGAACACGCCCACCGGCTGCCGATCAGTTCTACCAAATCGATGATCGGGCATCTTTTAGGGGCTGCGGGGGGAGTGGAGGCGATCGCCACCATCTTAAGCATGTATCACGGTATAATACCTCCTACTATAAATTATGAATATCAAGATCCGGCCTGCGATCTGAATTATGTGCCTAATAAGGCGATACAAGGAGAGATAGATATAGCTATCTCCAATTCCTTTGGTTTTGGGGGCACAAATGCTTGTTTGGTCATTAAAAAGGTTTATCCCTAGGAAAGGGGGCTGGCGCTACGACTAGATCACAGAAAAGTGAACAACTGTTGGCGCTGCTTCGTTGGCCGGCGGATAACAAAGAGCTTTTTCAAAAAGCGTTGACACATTCATCTTATGCCTATGAGTTTGGGCTTCATAGCAATGAACGCCTTGAGTATCTGGGTGATGCGGTGCTCGAGCTTGTTATTTCGGAATATTTTTTTAAATTTTTTCCTGCTCACCCGGAAGGAAAACTGACTTTGATGCGGCATAATGTTGTTAATGAAAAATCTCTGGCCCAGATCGCCAAAGATATCAATTTGGGAGCCTATCTATTGCTGGGAAAAGGGGAGCTCCTAAGCGGCGGTGCAGAAAAACCGTCCCTACTGGCCGGTGCCCTGGAGGCGTTGATCGGTGCCCTGTTTCTTGACCAGGGTTACGTAAAAGCCCAACCCCTGGTTATCGATCTTTTCGAACCGATTTTGGAGACAATCCGGCAGGGGGAGAAGCCTCTTTTGGATTACAAGAGTATGTTGCAGGAGGTGTGCCAATCAAGATTTGCAAGACCTCCTGTCTACACCATAATTGCGGAATACGGGCCTTCTCACGCGCGTAGTTTCCAGGCAGAGGTGAAAATAGAAAATAGAGTTGTCGGCAGGGGGGAGGGTAAAAGTAAAAAAGAGGCTGAGCAACTGGCTGCCAGGGCAGCCTGGGAAACGCAGAATATGACAAATAGTTTTTTTACCAGCCTGCAGGGAAATATTACCACTAGAACGAATAAGGATAAGAACGCTGATAAGGAATAAGAGGCTAAAGGAGGAACCACTATATATGGAATTGCTCAAAGTATCCGCCCAATCCAAACCCAAATCAGTTGCGGGAGCTCTGGCGGCAGTGATCAGGGAAAAAGGCATGGCAGAGATACAAGCTGTGGGAGCCGGGGCAGTTAACCAGGCCATCAAGGCCATTGCTATTACACGAGGTTACGTCGCCCCCAATGGTATAGATCTGGTTACAATCCCTGCTTTTGTAGAGATAGTTATCGATCAGGAGGAGAGGACTGCAATTAAATTTATTGTAGAACCGCGTTAAGGGGATGAATTGCCACAAACCTGCCCCTTAGGGCAGGTTTCCTTTTGAAGGCAGAAATAACTGTTTCGGGTGGGTTTTATTGAAGGATCTAAAAGATTTAAACTTGCCTTCCAGTCTGGGGTTGAAGGTGAATAAGATGTATTTAAAGTCTCTGGAGATAACAGGTTTTAAGTCTTTTCCGGAGAAGACAAAACTTAAATTTTCTCCGGGTATTACTGCCGTGGTGGGCCCCAACGGGTGTGGAAAGAGCAATCTGCTGGATGCTGTACGCTGGGCTTTGGGTGAACAAAGCGTGAGGTTGTTGCGGGGGGGGCGTATGGACGATCTGATCTTTAGCGGTTCGTCCGGGCGCAAGGCATTGAATTTTGCGGAGGTTACCCTCGTCTTCGACCGGGCGGATCGGTTCCTGCCCCTTGATTACCGGGAAGTGGCTGTTACAAGAAGGCTTTATCGTTCCGGGGAAGGGGAATATTATCTGAATAAAACGCCTTGCCGTTTGAGGGATATCCTGGATTTGTTTTTGGATACGGGCATCGGCACAGAAACCTATTCTCTGATCGGGCAGGGCAAGGTAGAACGGTTGATCAATGCCCGGCCGGAGGATCATTGGGAACTGTTTGCAGAGGCGGCGGGGATCCATAAGTATAAGCAGAGAAAAAAAGAGGCTTCAAGAAATCTGGAAGCAATGAGCGGGAATCTGCTTAGGGTTGAGGATCTGCTTGCCGAGCTGCAGGGTCAGCTTCCCTTCCTGGCTGCGGCGGCTGCCCGGGCCAAGGAATATCGGGGTTGCCGTGCCAGGCTGGACAGTATGGAGAAAAAAATATTTCGGCTGCGCTGGGAAGAAAATGAGCGTCTGTTGCAGAAATTAAACGCTGAACAAAAGAAGATGGATCGCCTTCTTAGGGAGATACAATCTGGGCTGACAGAGCTCGGCCGGGAAATTAGCGCCAAGGAAGAACAAGAAAACTCTCTCTCATTGGAGATGGAAAATAGCGGTGCACTCTATCGAGTTGGGAAAGAAAGTTGCACCCAGTTGCAGGGCAAATTAGACTTGATACGAGAGCAGAAAAAGAATATTGGGGAGAAAAGCGCTCTGCAGGAAAAATCTATAAAAGAGGTGGCGGAGCGCCAAACCGGTTTGGCGGGGACTCTACAGGAAAACAAAAGGGAACTGAAAGGCATCCAGGTAGAACAGGAACAGTTAGGCAAAAAAGCGGCGGTTTTAAACGATACTCTGCGAAAATTGCAGGAAGGACGGGATTTTACAGGATTAAAGGTTCTAAGAAAACGACTCGTGGAAAAAAATATGCAGATGGCAGCTTTGCAGCAGTTTATTAAAAATAGCAGCCGGCGTGGCCAAGAATTCCAAATGAGCATGGAGCGGCTGGCTGAACGAGAAAAGGAAAAGAAAAACGCCCTGAAGACCCTTGAAAGTGCTGAAAAAGAACTTTGCACCAGATTGGAAAAGATCGAATGGGAGAAGCAGGATCAGGTTCATGAATATGATCTGTTGGAACAGCATCACGCGGTGCTCTACAAACAGCAAGAGGAACGGCAGAGCCTCAACCGGCGCCTGGAAAAGGAATGGCAGAAAAAAAATGCCCGGCTGAAGTACTTGCAAGAAGGGGAAGAATATTTCAGCCTCTATTCCCGTGGCGTGCGGGCGGTGATGCAGACTGCTCATAGGGATGCCTTGCCGGGAATTCATGGGCCGGTAGCCGATCTGCTCAGCACGCCCCCCAAATTGGAGAGGGCGATCGAGGTGGCATTGGGTGCGAAGGTGCAATTTATCGTCGTAACCGATGATTCTGCAGCCCGGGCGGCCATCGAATTCTTAAAGGAAAAAAAGGCGGGGAAGGCTACATTTTTACCCCTAAACCTTCTGCGGACGGGGGGGCGGAAAATGCCGGGTGCCTCTCTTCCGCGGAAATTTTTGGGGGTTGCTTCCCAGTTGGTGGAGATCGCGCCCCAATTTAAGAAAGTTGCCGATTATCTGCTGGGTTACATTTTGATTGCCGAGGATCTGGAGGCCGCTCTAAAGTTGGCCCGGAGCAATAGAGAAGGTTGGAGAATTGTCACCCTGGATGGAGAGATGATTACGCCCGGGGGGGCTATCTCGGGCGGGTATCAGCCTGTAGAACGCAGCGGTTTC
Source organism: Bacillota bacterium (assembly GCA_012798895.1). Taxonomy (GTDB): domain Bacteria; phylum Bacillota; class Dethiobacteria; order DTU022; family UBA8154; genus JAAZMI01. The sequence continues at coordinate 24,539 of JAAZMI010000042.1, read as the reverse complement.
CTGGAACGCAAAAGAGAGCTGAAGGATCTGGCGGAGGAAGTGGTGTCCCTGAAGCAGCAAATTGAACGGGAAAGCGATGAACTACAGGTATTGGGCGACAAGATGGCCGATCTGGCTAAAAATATTCAGGAAGCCGGCCGGCAACAAAGATTGTCGGCAGAGAATGAGATTAAAATCCGGGCCGATCATCAAAGGGTCGTTGCGGAGATAAAAAGAGTAGGCGGCGAGACCACAGAATTGATACAGGAAAGGAAGGAGTTGGAGGCACAATTTCGCCGTTTTAGGGCGGAAGAAAAGGGCAAAAAGGAGGAGTATGCGGCCTTAAAGGAATCGCTGGTTGCGATCGAGGCCGATCTGGAGAAGGCCGGTGGCGAGGTTTCTGCAACAGAGCAACAGTGTAAAAAAATAGAGCAGGGGCTGGTGGAGATAAGGATCAGGCTTGCCGCCTTGCAGGAAAAAGAAAGTTCTCTGCAAGAAATTATTTTTAAACAAGTTCAAGAAAAAGAACATCTACAGAAGCTTGAGGCCGGTTTTGCGGAACAAAAAGGTATACTGCAGAAAAAGCTGCAGGAGCTGAAGGCGGAAGAGAGAGAAATTGAAGCTGCCCTCGAAAAAGAACGCGTAGCTCTGGCCCAAATTGAAGAAGATATACAGCAACAAAAAAACGCTTTGAAATCCTCTCGCCGGCAAAGGGAAGAACTGAATGTTGAATTTACGCATGCACAAAAATTGCGGGAGAGATATGAACAGCGCAGGCATAATCTAAGGATTGAGCATACGAGGTTGGAGGAAGCCCGCAGATACTTGATGGAAAGCCGGCGCGAAAAATTCGACTTCTGCCCGGAAGAAGATCCGGCACTGCATGAAAAAGTTGATCTACCGGAGAAAGAATTACTTAAAGAGAAGGAAATTCTGGAAGAAAAGATCTCCCGGTTGGGGGAGGTAAATCTGGGGGCCGCAGAGGAATACGCAAGGTTGCAGGAACGGATTGCCTTTCTTCAAACACAGAAGGAAGATCTCGTACAAGGTGAAAAAGAACTGCAAAAGGTCCTCGCTACACTGGATGGGCACATGGAAAAACAATTTAGGCAGGCTCTGCAAGATATCGAGAGTAATTTTCTAGATATTTTTTCAAAACTTTTTGGTGGAGGGCAGGCTTTTTTAAGGTTGACAGAGCCGGAGAACGTTTTAACTGCAGGTGTGGAGATTGTGGCCCGCCCACCGGGCAAAAAACTGCAGAATATCTCCCTGCTTTCCGGGGGGGAGAAGGCTTTGACTGCAATTGCCCTGCTGTTTGCTTTTTTAAAGCACAAGCCTGTTCCTTTTTGCATCCTCGATGAGATTGAATCTGCCCTAGATGATCATAATTTGGCCAAATTTGTTAATTTCCTAAGAAAGTATGCCGGAGACACCCAGTTCATTGTGATTACGCATCGCCGGCGGACCATGGAGGAGGTAGATTACCTTTACGGGATTACCATGGAAGAACAGGGCGTCTCCAAGGTTGTATCTCTAAGCCTGATTGAAAAAGTGGGGTGATAAAAGGCTATGTTGGAACGTTTTAAAAAAGGATTGGGTAAAACCAGGCTTGCTTTAAAAAGCAAATTTAACATTCTATTTGGCAGCAGCGAGCTCGATCAGGACTTCTTCGACGAGTTGGAAGAGATATTGCTTTCTGCCGATGTTGGCGTTGGGGCAACGATGAAGATCGTTGATTCTCTTCGGGAACAGTTGCGGTTAGAGAAGATCAAGAAGCGATCTGCCGCCCGGGAACTGTTAAAAGAGCTGTTGACGGGCATGTTGGAAAGCGATCATCAGGCTGTGCTCTCTCTGGCCCCATCTCCTCCTACGGTCTATCTGATTCTGGGCGTTAACGGGGTGGGGAAGACGACGACTATCGGCAAAATTGCTTACCGTTTTATCCGGGAAGGGAAAAAAGTTTTGCTGGCGGCCGGAGATACTTTCCGGGCGGCGGCTATCGAGCAACTGGAGGAATGGTCCAGGCTTACCGGTGCCGATCTGGTCAAGCATCAGAGCGGCGGCGACCCTTCCGCCGTGATCTTTGATGCCATGAATGCGGCTGTAGCCCGGGAGGCGGATCTGCTTATCTGTGATACCGCCGGCCGGCTACATACGAAAGCGAACTTATTGGAAGAAGTGAAGAAAATTTACCGGGTGATGCAAAAAGCCCTGCCGGGGGCGCCCCACGAGGTGTTGCTGGTTCTGGATGCAACTACCGGACAAAACGGGCTGTCGCAGGTAAAATATTTTCAGGAAACGGTCCCCCTCACCGGGTTGGTTCTGACGAAGCTGGATGGAACAGCCAGGGGGGGGATTGTAGTGGCCATCAAGGATCTGACGGGTGTGCCTTTGAAGCTGGTTGGCGTGGGTGAAAAAAAGGAAGATCTGGAGGTTTTTCAGGCGACGGAGTTTGTAGAAGCCCTGTTGGTCTGAAAGGATTCGGCAGGCAAGGGTATTTACTTTGAGGCTGGAATAGTGTATAAATGTTAGGGAAGTGCGTCTTTGGAGGATAGTTTAATTCAAGGGAGGTAATCCCGGTTTCTGCGGTTTCCAACCGGGAGATGCACATTGTTATTTGGTACGCTGGCTGATAAATTGCAAGAGGTGTTTCGCAAGCTCAAAGGAAAGGGTAAGCTTAGCGAAAAAGATATCGATCTGGCCTTGCGAGAGATCCGCCTCGCCCTGCTGGAAGCTGATGTCAATTATAAGGTTGTCAGGGATTTTGTCAACACCATCCGGGAAAGGGCCCTCGGTGCGGAGGTGTTAAAAAGCCTTACTCCCGGCCAGCAGGTCGTAAAAATTGTACACGAAGATCTAATCGAGCTGATGGGGAGAAAACAAAGTAAATTGGCTCCCGCCGATCATCCCCCGCAGGCTGTAATGTTGGTGGGATTACAAGGTTCTGGTAAGACAACCACCGCAGCCAAGCTGGCACTGTTTTTGAAAAAAGGAGGGCATAATCCCCTGCTCGTAGCCGCCGATGTCTATCGCCCCGCGGCCATAGAGCAACTGGAGGTTTTGGGAAAAGAAGCGGGGATTGCCGTCTTTAGCCGGGGCAAAGACGATCCGGTAAATATTGGGCGGCTGGCCCTCAAGGAGGCGGCGCGGGAGGGAAACGATTACGTGATCCTCGATACGGCCGGAAGGCTGCATATCGATGCCGAACTCATGGCCGAACTGGGCAACTTAAAGGCCCGGTTGGACCCTCGGGAGATCTTGTTGGTTGTAGATGCCATGACCGGTCAGGATGCCGTCAACGCTGCCGGGACTTTTCATGAAAAATTGGGGTTAACCGGTGTTATCCTGACCAAACTGGATGGCGATACGCGAGGTGGGGCTGCTCTCTCCGTGAAAGCAGTGACAGATCGTCCGATTAAATTTGTGGGTGTCGGTGAAAAGATAGAGGCTTTCGAGCCTTTTCACCCAGATCGAATGGCCTCTAGAATACTGGGAATGGGCGATGTGCTCTCTCTGATCGAAAAGGCACAGCAGGTGGTGGATGTAGAGAAAAGCCGTACCCTGGAGAAAAAAATACGGGAGCAGGCTTTGACGCTGGAGGATTTTTTAGAACAGTTGCAACAGATTAAACAGATGGGGCCGCTCGAAGATCTGCTGGGGATGGTGCCCGGTTTTCATCAGGTAGGCAAACAGTTAAAAGGCCTGGACCTCGGCGAGAAACAGATCCTTAAAATTGAAGCCGTGCTCAGTTCGATGACATTGGAAGAGCGCCAACGGCCGGGGATTATTAACAGTAGCAGGAAGCGCCGTATCTCCGCAGGGAGCGGGACTACCGTTCAAGATGTCAACAGGCTCTTGAAACAGTTTGACCAGATGAAGAAATTGCTTAAACAAGCCAATTTTATGGATAAGGGAAGAACAAGAAAACCGAGGGGCTTCTTTCCTTTTAGGTAAAATCAGTTCAGAATGGAGGAGGTGTCCAGGCAATGTCTGTGCGAATTCGCTTGAAAAGAATGGGGGCAAAAAAGAACCCCTTTTACCGTGTTGTTGTCGCCAGTTCCGCTGCTCCCCGCAATGGGAGATTTATTGAGGAGATTGGCCATTACAGCCCGGTAACGACCCCGGTTACGCTTAAGATCGATCTTGAAAAAGCCCAAAAATGGATCTCTGTGGGTGCCCAGCCTTCCGATACAGTGAAAAGACTTTTGGCGAAAGCCAAACTTGAACAATCATCAGGGGCAGAGCAAGAGGAGTTGATCGAGTAATGAAAGAACTGGTGGAATATATCGCCAAGGCTTTAGTGGATTATCCCGAACAGGTAGATGTTTCGCAGGTGGAAGGAGAACGTTCGGTTATTCTTGAATTAAGGGTCGCTCCGGAAGATATGGGCAAGGTGATCGGCAAACAGGGGCGCATTGCCAAGGCCCTGCGTACCGTGATCAATGCCGCGGCAATTAAGGAGAACAAACGCGTCATGGTGGAGATAATACAGTAAAGGGGATCAAAGTGGTTGCTGAGATGGCGATCATCGGTAAAGTCATAGCTCCTTTCGGCATCGAGGGGGCTGTGAAGGTCTATCCTTATTCAGACTTTTTGGATCGTTATCGCTTGCTGAAAAGAGTGGAGCTGGAAGATAAGGGATTTAGCCGGTTTAAGGATATAAAAAAGGCGCGGCGGCATAAAAATCTATGGGTTTTCTATTTTGAAGATTGTTCTACCAGGGATGAAGCGCAAGATCTGGTAGGATCTCTGGTGAAAATCCCCGCTGTGCAGAGAGTGCCCCTACCCCCGGGGAGCTATTATCTGGATGAACTTTTGGGCCTGGAGGCCAGGGAGGCAGGGGGGAAAAAACTGGGTTACATGCGGGATATTTTAAGGACGGGCAGCAATGATGTCTATGTAATCTCCGAAGAAAAGGAGCAAGGCCAGGCCGGTTCTCGCCGGGAGATACTCGTTCCGGCGTTAAAAAGTGTTGTGAAAGAAATCAATCGGGAAAAAGGGTATATCTTATTGGAACTGCCGGCAGGGCTTTTAGAGTAGTGCATGACGATCGGGGGCTTAGGTAAAGTAGATTTTATCAGGCCAACGACCGGAAGAAGAATAAATTTATAAGGTGTGCAGGTTGGTGTTAATCGAGATCGTCTCTGTCTTCCCCGGGTTATTTCAGGGTGTTTTTTCGGAAAGTATCCTTAAACGTGCACAGGAAAAAAGGCTGGTAGAGATTAGGCTTCATGACCTGCGCGCTTTTAGCGATGATAAGCATCGCAAAGTCGATGATGCTCCCTATGGTGGGGGACCGGGGATGGTGATGAAGCCGGAACCGTTTTTTAAAGCAGTGAGGACCATCCGAAAAAAGCATCCCCCGGCCGGCAGGGTTATTCTGCTTTCTCCCCAGGGGAAGTTGTTGACGCAGGAAAGATTGAAAAAGCTGAGCAAGGTTGAACGTCTGATTTTGCTTTGTGGACGTTATGAGGGAATAGACGAAAGGGTACGCATGCATCTTGCCGACGAGGAAATTTCGATCGGCGATTACGTGCTCACCGGTGGAGAGATACCGGCGATGGTGTTGGTCGATGCTCTGGTTCGCCTTCTTCCCGGGGTTTTAAGCGAGGCTTCATTGGAAGAGGAATCTTTCGCCCGGGGATTGCTGGAATATCCTCAGTATACCCGGCCCAAGGATTTTGAAGGAAAAAATGTTCCGGATATTCTTCTATCCGGGGATCATGAAAATATCAGGCAATGGCGCTACCGGGAGGCGTTCAAACGCACTTTGAAGCTCCGACCGGACCTGTTACAAAACCGGGAAAAACCACGCAATAGTGATGGGTAGCAGATATAACAGGTAACAGATAACAAATGAATGAAGCAACGGTAAAATAGATCTGTTTCAGCGAAAAAGGCACGAAAGGGGTGGCAAACAATGGATCTAATTGATCAGGTAGAAAAAAAATACCTTAAGGAACAGGTTCCCAGCTTCTCTCCGGGTGACACGGTGCGGGTGCACCTTAAGATCACCGAGGGCAGCAGGGAGAGGATCCAGGTGTTTGAAGGGGTGGTTATTAAACGCCGGGGTTCCGGTCTGGGGGAGAGCTTTACCGTGCGGCGCATCTCTTATGGAGTGGGGGTAGAAAGGGTTTTTCCTTTGCATTCCCCAAAGATCGAAAAGGTGGAGGTCATGCGCAAAGGGCGTGTCCGGCGTGCCAAACTTTATTACGTGAGAGGCTTGCGCGGTAGGGCGGCCCGTATCAAGGAACTAAGAAGATAAAGCTGCGGATGGGCAAAAGGAGCACTTAAAATATGGAGCAGGAGAATCATCCCGGGCAAAAAGAAAGGGAAACAGCAAGATCTATCCACATCCACAAGGAGATAGAGGAATGGATAGTGTCCATATTATTGGCTGTTGTTCTAGCTGTTTTCATTCGGATTTTCTTTTTCCAGGTTACCATCGTGGAAGGAACCTCCATGTTGCCTACTCTGGAAAATTATGAGCGATTGATTATCAATAAAGCTGTATATCACTTGAAAAAACCACAAAAAGGGGATATCGTTGTCTTTAATTTTTCATCCAACCGCGATTTCATTAAGAGAATTGTTGCTCTAGAAGGGGATGAGGTGGAGATTAAAGAAGATCAGCTCTACATCAACGGCCAGATCTGCGAGGAGCCCTATCTGGAAATCGAATATATGCCGGATTTTGGACCGGCTATTGTTCCTCAAGATCATGTCTTTGTTCTGGGGGATAACCGTCTGGACAGCATGGATAGCAGAGATCCAACGGTGGGTTACGTATCCATAGGGCGGATTAGAGGAAAAGCGGCGCTGGTATTTTGGCCTCCAATTAATTTTCGATTGCTTTAAAAAAACTTGTGGGGGTTTAAAAATAGCCGGGAGGGTATCAGGAGGATGAGGAGTGAGCCAGGGCTGTGACCGGAGAAGAAAACAGATTAAAAGAATACCTCCATGTTGTCGATATAGTCCTGGAGGTGCTCGATGCCCGCCTCCCTTTTAAGAGCAGGAATTATAGATTGCAAAAGATGCTGGGTCGTAAAGAAAGACTGGTTATTTTAAACAAGGCGGATTTAGCAGATAAAAAAATTACGGGCTACTGGCTAAAGGTCTTGGCCGGGGAGAGGTGGCCCGTTTTAGCTTTTAATGCCCAAAAAACATTTACCCCCAGGAGGTTGGAAAAAATACTGCTGGCCAGGCGGCCCCGGGATCTAAAATACAGGCGATCGCTGCGCTTGATGGTCGTTGGTATCCCCAATGTGGGCAAATCGACGTTGATCAACCGTTTGGCTCGTAAATTTGCCGTCAAAACAGGGGGGAGGGCCGGAATTACCCGGGGCCCGCAATGGATCAAGATGCGGGGCGGGTGGGAGATGCTTGATACCCCGGGCTTACTGCCGGCACGCTGGAGGGATGACGCCGGGGCGTTTGCCCTGGCGGCGATTGGCGCCCTCGATTTCAAGGTTATTGATGTACAGAATACGGCCAAGTGGCTGCTGAAACATTTTTCTCTTCGGGAGAAAACCTTTCGTGCTGTGGCACGCTGTTACTCTTTGGACGAAACAAAAGGGGAACAAGGCGCTGCGGCGCTGCTTCAGGCCATAGGGTTGGCGCGGGGATGCATACAGCGGGGAGGACAAGTAGACATGGAAAAGGCTGCCCAGGTTGTGTTACGGGATTTTAGAAGGGGGGTGCTCGGGAGAATTAGTTTGGAGAAACCCGAGGATTATGAGCATCTATCCCCCCAAAAAGGAGATTGATTTCTCCTCTTGGACAACGACTGCTATCAAAGAATATCTTAATGCAGGGGAAGGCTTAAGCTCTCAAGAAGTTGCGGCGCTCTCTAAAGATGGCCGGGTGGGAGTGCGAAAGCTAATACTTTCTTTCCTTAAACGGCAGGATAAAGAAAAGCATCTCAGAGAACGTCTAAATAAAATGGCTTCTAAACAGGAAGAATTACATAAAAAGGGATATATCTATGTGGCCGGTGTGGACGAAGCCGGAAGGGGGCCTTTGGCCGGTCCGGTTGTAGCCGCGGCGGTGATCCTTGATACGCCGCGGGATTATTGTTGGCGGGATATTAATGATTCCAAAAAACTTTCCCCCAAAAAAAGGGAACAACTTTACCGGATTATTGTCGGCCGGGCCAAAGCGCTGGCCGTTGGAACAGTGGATGTAGCGATGATCGATCGGCTGAATATTCACCGAGCCTCCCTGGAGGCAATGCGCCGTGCAGTGCAACAACTGTGCCCCCAACCCCAATTTGTGCTTTGTGATGGTTTTCTGCTTCCCGATTTAGAACATCCTCAAGAGGCTGTGCGGGGCGGGGATTCCTCATGTCTCTCTATTGCTGCCGCTTCCATCGTGGCCAAAGTGACAAGGGACAGGCTTATGCGGGCTTACGAACATGATTATCCGGGTTATGGCTTCGCCCAAAATAAAGGCTACCCCACTGCGGAGCATAAAAAGGCCCTGCAGGTTTTGGGGCTTTCCCCCATCCACCGCCGGTCTTTCAGATGCTTATAATACAAAAAGGGGCAAGTTCTTTTGGCAAAAGAGACTACCGGTTATAAAAAAAAGCTGGGGGCGCTGGGCGAAAAGATCGCCGCCGAATATTTGCGGGAGAAGAAAGGCTACAAGATCATCGCCAGAAATTATACCTGTCCTTTGGGTGAGCTGGATCTGGTGGCCATTGATCAAGGAACGATTGTTTTCGTGGAGGTGCGTTCGGGAACCCTTCCTTTTGCCGGTTGGGCTGAAGAATCGATCGGTTTGCGCAAGCAGAAAAAACTAAGACAACTGGCCTATTATTTCTTGAAGGAGAAAAAACGGGAAACACATGTAGCGCGCTTCGACGTAGTTATCGTAATTTTTTCGGTAAATCTTGCTGTTCAGGAAATAAAGCTGATTAAGGATGCCTTCTAAGGAAAGGGGAAAATAATTGCTTGCCAAAGTTGCGACCTGTGCCCTGCTGGGAGTGGAGGGGCATTATGTTTTGGTGGAGACGGATGTGGCCGGTGGTCTGCCTAATTTTAACCTGGTCGGGTTGGCGGCGACGTCTGTTAAGGAGGCCCGGGAAAGGGTGCGGGCGGCGATTAAGAACAGTGGTTTTGATTTTCCGGCCCGGCGCATCACGGTGAATATGGCCCCTGCTGATCTACGAAAAGATGGTACAGCCTATGATTTGGCGATCGCCGCCGGCGTTCTGGCGGCAACCGGGCAGGTGCCTGCCGGTGCTCTGCAGGGAAAGATCTTGATCGGCGAACTTTCCCTGGATGGGAAGATCCGGGGGGTGCCCGGGGCGATGGCCCTGGCATCTGCGTTGCGGGGATGGCAAGAAGAAAGGGAAGAAGGGCGCTATGAACTATTATTGTCCCGTGAAAATGCTCTGGAGGCTTCTCTGGTCGATGGTCTTGCTGTGAAAGGGATTGCTGATCTACAAGAGCTGGCGGCCTATTTGAAAGGAGAGGCCTTGATTCCGGAAACAAAAGCCGATCCGGAAAAGATATTCAAGAAGGAAAAGGAACAAGGGCAGCTAGATTTTAAAGAAGTGAAAGGGCAGCATGCAGCAAAAAGGGCGTTGGAGATCAGCGCGGCCGGAAATCATAATCTGATTCTTACGGGCCCGCCGGGGACAGGAAAAACGATGTTGGCCCGCCGGATTCCTTCCATCTTGCCCTCCATGACTCTTGAGGAATGCCTCGATGTATCGAAGATACACAGTATCGCCGGGCTTTTGAAAGAAGAGCAACCTTTGATAAACGAACGGCCGTTCCGGATGCCGCACCATTCAGCTACCCCGGCCGGTATTCTAGGCGGAGGCAGGGTTCCCCAACCTGGGGAAGTAACTTTGGCACACCGGGGAGTGCTATTTTTAGATGAATTCCCGGAATTTTCCCGGGAAGTGCTGGAAAGCCTCCGGCAGCCGCTGGAAGATGGGGAGGTTGTTATCACCAGGGCGGAGATGACCATGCGCTACCCGGCAAGCTTTATGCTCGTTGCCTCCCGCAATCCATGCCCTTGTGGCTACTTCGGGCACCCGCGGCGGGTTTGTACCTGCACAGATGCTCAAATCAGGCGTTACCATCTTAAATCCTCCGGCCCGCTGATGGACCGGATCGACCTGCACGTGGAGGTTCCCTCACTTCTGTATCAGGAGCTGGAAGCGGAAAAAGAAGGAGAGGGTTCGGCGGCGATCCGGCATAGAGTGGAGGAAGCTCGTTCAATCCAAAGAAAAAGATTCAAGGGAAGCGGTATCGAATGCAATGCCGCCATGTCCCCGCGGCAACTGCGTGCCTGGTGCCCGCTTGATGTTGAATCACGGCGTCTGCTACGTCGTGCTTTTGACTCTTTTGCTCTCTCGATCCGGGCACATGATCGCATCATCAAAGTAGCCCGAACGATCGCCGATCTGGAAGGTACAAAAAATATCAAAGCCCCCCATATTGCCGAGGCCATCCAATACCGCAGCCTCGACCGGGAATTTTAAGGCGATACTTCTTTTCTGTGGAAACCACGGAATTGGTTGCGGTTTATTTCCCAGCATATACTGGTACATAAACGAGATACCAATAAGGTGCCCGAACTAGCGGGTATCTTTTTTATGATAGAATTTGTTTTTATAGGATGGTAGCACTGTAGCCTGCAGCTAGGCGGTAGAGTGCGGCATTACAACGATAAAAAGAGAATGGTGATTGATCTTTAATGAAAATCGGAGCGCGAACGATTAAAACCGGATTAGTGGTTATACTAACTATATTTTTGGTTGATGTTTTGGAGGCGAGAATAGGCACTGTGGAATATAATATTGCCGGAATGGCGGCCATTACGGCAATAATAGGGATGCAACCTTCAATTAAAGGCAGCTTGGAAACTTTCAGAAACAGGGTGATCGCCACCTTTATTGGCACCCTCGTTGTCTTTATAATAGCTTTAACCTTGGGATTAAACCCCCTTTATCTGGGGCTGGGCAGCATCGCGATTATATTAATATGCATAAAATTAGGGTTAAATGAAAGCATAAGGTTTGCTTTAATAACTTTAGTCGCGCTGGGCACCCACCATAACGATTTTAATATGATGGAGGTTGTCTATAGAGTTTCCGGGATGTTGATCGGTTTAACTGTTTCCACGGGTTTGAACGTTATTTTTATGCCCCCCGATTATACCGAAAATTTAAAGTCCAAGATAGATGACCTGCGAACAAAGTTTGAAAGTCTATATGAAAATGCCATCAGCGATATTTTAAAAGAGGAAAAAGTAGAGAAAGAAGTTATCAAAGATAAAAGGCAGACGATAAGGGATGAATTAGATGATACCAGAGACATCTATTCCCTTCTAATTGAGGATGTCTTACCTAAGAACAAAAAGTTGTTAAAAAAATATCGGCGCTCTATCAATGCCGTGCAATCTAACCTTGAAAGATTGATGGCTCTACATAGAAGCGTTGTTTTCATGCCCAGCGGTCCTCAATATCTTGAACTGCGACACGGTTTATATAAATATTTAGAGCATCTATTAATTTTGCACCGGCAAATCTATGATTACATTGCTTTAAACAAGGATTATCAGAAAGCTGAAACATGTATTGATGCAGAAGAAATTCGAAAGAAAATAGTAGGATTTGTTAAGGCAGGCAATGGCGATGATGTTTTTGAATTTTACAATGTGTATTTTGAAGCTACGCGCATAAATAAAAAGTTAGAACAATTGGAAGAAGAATTTGGCTTGAAAAGTTAGATACAAAGGCTGCCCTTCTAACAGAAAGTGGTAAAAGGTAATCCTCATGGCTCCTTCCCAATTACAGGAAGGAGCCATGTATTATCAGCAGCTTGATATATCTCAATGGCTACTTAAAAACTAATTGCTGTGGCAGGCAATGCAGAACAGCATTGCATCATGTTCATTGCCGTTTGCGTGTCTGATTAAATTTTCGTTAGCAGCATTTTCCTTAAAAATAGTATTATATGCAATTTTTTACTGAAATTTCGTAAAAGGTTTTAAAATTTTTTAAATCCGGCAGGATATTGTTTCTCCGTGTAGAACTATAACAACTATGGTAATACAAATTTCATATTAGTAACACTAAGAACAATAGGGAATAAACAAAGGGGAGTGGGTGATAGCAGTATATCGTAAGCCTACCATATTAATGCGGTTGTTTTTTTTAATCTAGAAGTGTTACCAATTTGTTTTTGGTGATATTCATGATTGTTTTTACTATCGAGGTAGCAGTAAAAGGAGGCTAATCAAATATGCCAAAGGTACTTATCTGTGGACGTGGGGGGAGCGGCAAGAGCACGCTGGTGACAATGTTGGCCAAGGGGTTGGCGGAACAAGGGCGGGACAAGGTTCTCGTTATCGATTCTGATGAATCCAATCTGGGTTTGGGCAAAATGTTGGATATTCAACCGCCAGCCCGGACAGTGATGGACAGCCTCGGCGGCAAGGAAGCCGTCGGTAAGAGCCTGATGGCAGCCCTAAGAAGCGAGGGCACGGAAGAAGTGAAAATGTTTTCCGGGGATTTTACTTTCGGGGACATCGCTGCCGACAGCGTTTCCTGGAGCGGTACTGTGGGCCTGGCACAGATTGGGAAGGTTGAACATGCCCACGAGGGATGCGCCTGCCCGATGGGGGCGCTGGCCCGTGAATTTTTGAATAAAGTAAGAGACAAAAAAAAGGAATGGGTGATAGTGGATACGGAGGCCGGTGTAGAACACTTCGGCAGGGGTGTGCTTGAGGGGGTAGATACTGTCTTGATGGTAGTCGATCCTTCTTATGAGGCGGTTTTGTTGGCTGAGAAGGCGGCAAAGCTGGCCAAGGAGGCAGAAAAGCCTTTTTCGGTGATCCTCAATAAAGTGAATGCAGACACTGAAGCACAGCTAAAAGAGATGCTGAAGGAAAAAGGAATTGAGGTTACAGCCGTATTGCCTTTTTCTGCACAAATTTCTAGGGCAAACCTGGTGGGGGAACCGCTGCAGATTACGGAATCTTTACGACAGATTCTTAATGAACTGATTGGCGGGATCGCCAACGCCAATGTTCATTAAAGCAAACTCCGGCTGTGTACGTTACGGCGAGATGCTTGGTCGCAGGGTTGAGGAGTGTAATTTATGAAGCAGAAAACGATTCAACCAGAAGATATGCCGGGGAATTATCTTAAATATACCGGAAGAAAAACGATAGTGATCATCATCCTGGTTGCCCTGGTTGGGGGTATGGGAATATTTGCTATTTGCGCCGGATCTGCGGAGCTTACCCCGGGACAGGTGGTCATGACGCTGCTGGGCAAGGGGAGTGAAAACTTTGAAATCGTTATTTGGAATATCAGGCTGCCGCGCGTCATAGCAGCGATCGTGGCCGGCGCAGGCCTGTCTGTTGCCGGTTGTGTGATGCAGAACATTCTCAGAAACCCTTTGGCTGATTCCTTTACCCTCGGGATCTCCCAGGGGGCGGCTTTCGGCGCTGCTTTTGCCATCGTTATTTTGGGAGTGGGGACTGTCCAGACCAGCAGTACCGATGCAGTACTGATCAACAACCCTTATCTAGTTACTATTTCGGCATTTGTGTTCTCCATGGTGGCGACGACGGTGATCCTTTTTCTGTCCAGCTTTGTAGGCGTTACACCGGAGGGCATGATCCTGGCCGGGGTGGCCCTCGGTTCGCTTTTCACCGCGGCAACCACGTTGATCCAGTACTTTGCCGAGGACGTTAAGATCGCCGCCATAGTTTTCTGGACCTTTGGGGATCTGGGGAGGGCCTCCTGGCGGGACACAGGCCTCATCGGGGCGTTGGTTCTTTTGGCCGTCATCTATTTTATGCTGCACAGGTGGGATTACAATGCCCTGGCCAGCGGGGAGGAAACAGCCAAGGGGCTCGGCGTGGATGTTCATAGGCTAAGGCTGGGCGGCATGGCTATCTCTTCGTTGATTTCGGCAGTAGCTGTTGCTTTTTTAGGGATTATCGGTTTTATCGGGCTTGTAGCACCGCATATGATGAGAAGATTTATTGGCGGGGATCATCGCTTCCTGATCCCGGGAGCCACGATAATGGGGTGCTTGCTGTTATTGGCGGCTGATACCCTGGCCAGGACGATTATCAAGCCGATTATCCTGCCCGTGGGCGCTGTTACCTCCTTTTTAGGCGCACCATTATTTCTATATCTGTTATCCAGGGGGTTCAAAAGAAAATGATTTTGTCTGTCGACGGCGTTGTTTTTCGTTATGCCAGCCACTTAGTGCTAAACAAGATCAAGTTTGAGGTGGGCAGGGGTGATTGCCTGGCCATTCTGGGCACCAATGGCGTTGGAAAATCGACATTGTTAAAGTGCATCAACAGAATTTTAAAGCCACAGCAGGGTGTAATCTCCATTGAAAAGGGTGAATTATCGAAGTTAAACCGCCGGGAGATCGCCCAAAAAATAGGCTATGTATCTCAACGTCAAGAAGGCGACAGGTTTACGGTGTTCGATGCCGTAATTTTAGGCAGGAAGCCGCACATTACCTGGAACATTACGGATCGGGATATCCAGATCGCCAACAGGATTATAAAAATGCTTGATCTGGAACCATTTTCCCTGCGCTATATTGATGAATTGAGCGGCGGTGAACTACAAAAGGTGGTGATTGCCCGTGCCCTTGCACAGGAACCGAGGGTGCTTTTGCTGGATGAACCTACCAGTAACTTGGACCTAAAGAACCAGTTGGATGTACTGAAAATCATCACTAAAATCGTAGAAGAACAACAGATTGCCGCCTTGGTAACCATGCATGATCTGAATCTAGCCATCAGATTTGCCAATAAGTTCATTTTATTGAAAGAACGCACCATCTTTGCCGCCGGCGGGGCCGAGGTAATCACACCGGATAATATCGAAAAGGTTTATGCGGTCCCGGTGGCTGTGGAAAGTTTTCAATCAATTCCCGTTGTCGTTCCCTTGTGAGCAAAGAGATAATGATTCAAACCTAGAAAGCCTAAAAAAAACCCTTTCCGGGACAATCTAAGCCTGAGGGGAGCTCATAATAGGACACCTTAGGACAATGATTTTGATTAAAAGGGGTTTTTTAGGTTCAAACCAATAATATGTAATTGAACCTGATGAAAGGGTGTTAACAAATGCAAAAAAAACATTCTTGGTTGGTTTTGGGCATCGCTGTTCTTTTTGTTTTAACAATTTTCCTGGGCGGCTGCGGGGAAGAAACCGCTTCCATTGTAGAAGAAGGGGCTGATGTAGAGGAAGTAGCTGATGCATTCCAAGTTACCGATCTGTCCGGTAGAACAGTTGAGTTTTCCAAACCGGCTGAAAAAGTTGTGGCTATCGGGCCCGGGGCGCTGCGCTTTGTTTGTTATATAACAGCGGATAAAGTAATCGGGATCGAGGAATTAGAGAAAAACAGCCCGACAGGGAGGCCGTATTATACAGCTAACATATCCAAGTTGGAAGGGCTGCCCACTATCGGCCAAGGAGGCCCCCAAACACAACCGGATGCCGAAAAACTGGTCAGCTTAGGGCCCGATGTGATCTTTTCTTGTCTGACAGATCAGGCCCAATCCGATGAACTTCAAGCAAAAACAGGTATCCCTGTTGTCGTCCTGGATTATGGGACCGCTTCGACTTTTAGCAAAGAGGTGTACGATTCTTTGCATCTGGTCGGCAAGGTCATCGGTGAAGAAAAAAGGGCGCAAGAGGTAGTGGATTACCTTGAAAGCTGCAAAAAAGATCTGAACGATAGAACAGTAGATATTCCTGAAGAGGATAAGCCCTCAGTGTATGTTGGGGGATTGGGCATGCAAGGTGTCCACGGGATCGAAAGCACCGCGGGTGAATTCCCTCCCTTTGAAGCTATCAACGCCAAAAATGTAGTTGATGAAACCGGTAAATCCGGCTCGATGATGATCGACAAGGAAAAAATTGTTAGTTGGGATCCGGATATTCTTTTTATGGACTCATCCGGTTATGAATTATTCAAGGATGATTATCAAAAGAACCCTGCCTATTATCGATCGCTTTCCGCGGTCAAAAATGGGCAGGTATACAGCATGATCCCCTATAACTGGTACTGGACGAATATTGAGATAGCGGTTGCCGATGCTTATTATGCCGGAAAAGTGATCTACCCCGAACAATTTAAAGATATCGACCCGATCGAAAAAGCAGATGAACTCTATAAATTTATGGTGGGCAAAGAGCTGTATGCTGAAATTGCCAAGGATTTTATCGGTTTTGAACAGTTGAGCATGGAGTAGATTTATTCAGCGAGGTTTGGCCCCGGATATTGCCGGCGCTGGCCCGGCGAACGGATGCCCGGCCCCGGCAGGGGGAATTTCTCCGTAGGCTAATCTATTGGATTGTCAGATTCTCAAAGAACAATAGAGGACAGAGAGGGCAGGAATAACATGCCTGGGCAAAGAACTAAAAGAACTACCTAATTACCCTGGTAACACATAAGATCGATTGGTAACATGCCGGCAAAAATGCTTTTTTGCTTTACTCGATGAAACTGCTTTATGTACATATAAAGGAGTAAAAATAATTTGTGGAAACGTTTTTTTAAATATTACCGGCCGCACTTGCCCCTATTCTTACTCGACTTTGGCTGTGCTTTTACCATGGCCGGGCTGGATCTGGTTTTTCCGGTGGCGGTGCAGTGGATCATTGACCAGGTTCTTCCACAGCGCGATCTAACCCTTTTTTACCGGATCTGTGCCGGCTTGTTGGTTCTCTATCTGTTGCGGGCTTTACTGCAGTATATTGTGGATTATTGGGGGCATGTTCTTGGTGTGCGCATCGAATATGATATGCGCCAGGATATGTTTGACCATATCCAGAAGCTTTCTTTCCGTTATTTTGACAACACCAAAACCGGCCATATCATGTCGCGGTTGGTCAATGATTTAAATGAGATCTCCGAGCTGGCTCACCATGGGCCCGAGGATCTCTTTATCGCTACGGTGACGCTGATTGGTGCTTTCTTCATCATGCTGACGATCTACTGGCCGCTGACCTTACTCGTCTTTTTGTTCGTGCCGGTGATGATCTGGTTCGCTGTTTCCAAGAATAAACACATGCAGGAAACTTTCCGCGATGTGCGGCTGAAGATCGCCGATATCAACGCCCGGGTGGAAGACAGCATCTCCGGGGTGCGGGTTGTCAAGTCCTTTACCAACGAATGGTACGAAAAAAAGAAATTTGAGCAGGAAAACCGCAATTTTCTTCACTCCAGGCAGCGCTCTTTCCGTGCCATGGCCCAGTTTTTCTCTGGGATCAATTTTTTCTCCAATTTGATCAACCTGCTCGTTGTTTTTTTTGGCGGTTATCTGATCTACCGGGGGCGGATTACCCTCGGAACCCTGGTTGGGTTCCTACTATATGTGAACTTGTTTATGCAGCCCATCCGGCGTATCACCATGCTCGTAGAGATTTATCAGCGGGGGATGGCCGGCTTTCATCGTTTTTTAGAGACGCTGAAAGTTGAGCCGGAGATTGTGGACAAAAAGGGGGCCCGCCGGGCGGGGCGTCTCCACGGTGAAATTGTTTTTGAGGACGTAACCTTTGGCTATAGCCGCGATAACAACATCATTGAAAACACCTGCCTGCGCATTGCCCCGGGGGAGACGGTGGCCCTGGTCGGCCCCTCCGGTGCCGGGAAAACCACGATCTGCAATCTCATACCCCGCTTCTATGATATCCGGAAAGGGAGCATCCGCATAGACGGCACTGATATCCGCGATTTCACGCAGAAAACATTGCGGCAGAACATCGGCATCGTCCAACAGGATGTCTACCTTTTTAACGGGAGCATCAAAGAAAATATTGCCTATGGCCGGATCGATACCACTGATGAGGAGATCAGAGAGGCCGCCAGGCAGGCCAACGCGCATGAATTCATTATGGGGTTGGAAAAGGGTTACGATACCTACACCGGTGAGCGTGGAGTGATGCTCTCCGGCGGGCAGCGGCAGCGCATCGCCATCGCCAGGATTTTCCTTAAAAATCCGCCCATTTTGATCTTGGACGAAGCTACCTCGGCCCTGGACAATGAAACTGAGGCTTTGATTCAGGAGGCCCTTTTTCAACTATCCCGGGATCGCAGCACGCTGGTGATCGCCCACCGCCTTACTACGGTGCGCCGGGCGCAGCGCATTCTCGTCCTCACCGACGATGGTATTGTGGAAGAAGGGACCCACAAACAGCTTATGAGAAAAGGCGGTTACTATGCCAGGCTCTATCGAGCCCAATTTGACGGCTTTATTCCCGATATTGCCTGATAAAATATAAAATAAAATGTAATACTATGATGCCTTGTCGGTTTAATTACTACGGGGCAGCGCAAGGGAGCGTTACAATGTTAAACGATCTGAAAAAACACTGGCGTTCAAAAATTATAAATGAAAAATCCAATCTTTGTATGTGGAATGATATGGCCGAAAGGTTTCGCAGCTTTCCTGTCCCCAAATGGGACGAAGATGGGTTTTTAAAGCTACTGCACTCTACAGTTGCCTTTAATGATGAGATGACCGTGCTCGACATCGGTTGTGGTTCGGGTACGTTTTCAATTGCCCTCAGCGAACGGGTTTCCCGGATAACGGCGATCGATATCTCTCCCAAAATGCTGGAGTATGCCCGCTTTAATGCAGACAAGCACAAGAAGGATAATATTGATTTTATCTGTGTGGACTGGAAGAATACCGATCTTTTGCAGGCGGGATGGGAGCGCTGCTTTGATCTGGTGATTGCTCATAATACACCGGCAGTTTCCGATGCAGATACATTTGAAAAGATGATGGGAGCCTCCCGCGATTACTGTTTCTTTGCGAAACCGACGCGACGGACGGATTCCATCCTGGGAAAAATTCCCGAGGTATTAGGTATTCCCGGCAAAAATAAAAATAGGGACGAGGATATTATTATTGCTCTTTCCATGTTATGGAGCCGTGGATTGCTTCCGGAGATGATCCATCTCCAAGATTTCTGGAAAATGGAAAAACCGTTGGAAGAAGCATGTAAATTCTATGCCAACAGAATTAATCTTTTCCGCAAAGCGGATCATGAAATAGGTATTGAGCAGGAAAAGGCCCTTAAAAACTACTTAAGATCCATTGCTGTAGATAATATTGTATATGAGACGACTAATACTGCTATTACAATAATAGCTTGGCGAAACAATGGGAAGTTTTTAAAATATAATTAGCCTGGTTTCTTTTGCATAGATACTTTGTATGAAGGGAGAAGACGCTTGCCGTTCAATAATGGTTTAAGCGGCGGGCTGTCTCCTACATTTTGATATTTTTGTTCTGGCATCGGCAAGCGTTTTGTTGTTTAAAACGATCATTGCCGCGACACAATGTCGCTGAAATTGCCCCGTAGGCAGATCAATGTTAAAATTGGGCTAAGGGGAGGGGGAAAAATGGGATCAGGTAAAACGGAACCAGACGGCTATTTGCAAAACCATCTGTTGCAAATTCCTAAGCTGAAGAAAAAAATGACGCTGCGCGAGCTACTCATGGCGCGCGGCAGGGATTATGGAGAAAAGGTCTTTCTTATCGACCCGGAAAGTGATGAACAGTATTCTTACGGTGAATTTAAAGAAAAGGCAGATGCCGTCAGCAATCTTCTACATACTTTAGGCGTGCGTAAGGAAGACAAGGTGTCCTTGTTAATGCCCAACTCGGCGGAATACCTCTTTGCCTTTTTTGGGATCATGCAATTAGGGGCGATAGCCTGCCCGGTGAATACCGGTTTGAAGGCGGAAGAAGTGGGCTATGTTTTGGATAATTCGGACAGCGTTGCTCTCTTTATAAGCGCGGAATTTTTGGGATCCATCACCACGTTTTTGGAGACGCAGAGAAAAATCCGTTATCTTTTGACCTGGGATGATCCTGCTGTCCTCGGTGACGTTATTGCTCCTTCAGGAGAGGGCGCAACACGGCGGATCCAGATCGTTTATTTAAAAGATGTGCTTCCACTGCAAGCCGCCGAGTTATTGCCAGAGGTTCTTGCAACTGA
The DNA here is from genome assembly GCA_012798895.1 of Bacillota bacterium. Lineage (GTDB taxonomy): Bacteria > Bacillota > Dethiobacteria > DTU022 > UBA8154 > JAAZMI01. Next base: position 4,549 of record JAAZMI010000042.1, on the reverse strand, counting down.
CCTGCAGGCGGATGACGTGGCTGAGATCGTCTACACCTCCGGCACAACCGGCCGGCCCAAAGGGGCAATGCTTACCCACCATAATATGATCGTCGATGCTCATTGGATTGTTACTTGGAATCGCTTGCAGGAAGGCGACCGGGCGATGTGCGTGATGCCGCTTTTTCATGTAAACGGGCAGATTGTAACGACGATAGCGCCATTGTATCATGGGGGGAGCGTAGTGATGCCGCATCGCTTCAGCGTATCAAAATTTTTCCCCCTGGCGGCCGAATATAAAGTGGATTATGTTGGCACAGTAGCGACAATGTTATCAATGTTGCTCAACAGGGTTATTCCCCGGGAAATACCGGCACACAACTTAAAAATTGTTTTCTGCGGTTCGGCGCCGGTACCGGTTAAAGTCCAGAGCGAATTTGAAAAAATCTTTCGGGTGCCGGTCATCGAGGGCTACGGGATGACAGAGACGACTTGTCGTTCCACCTTTAATCCGCTGCCGCCCGCGGAGGCGCTAAAGCTGGGTGAAAATGACGGCTATCGCAAGCTTGGCTCCGTTGGTCTGCCGCTGGGCAATGAGATGCGAGTGGTGGATGCCGATCATAATGTCCTTGGGCCAAATGAGGTGGGGGAGATTCTGATCCGCGGTGAAAATATTATGAAGGGCTATTATAAAAACCCGCAGGAAACGGCGGAAGCCTTCAGCGGCGACTGGTTTCACAGCGGCGACCTCGGGTACTATGATGAAGACGGGTATTTTTATCTGGTGGACCGGAAAAAAGATCTGATCATCCGCGGTGGGGAAAATATCTATCCCCGGGAGATCGAGGAGGTACTCTATAGGCATCCGGCGGTAAGGGATGCGGCCTGCATCAGCATCCCCGATGAGCTTTACGGCGAAGAGGTGGTTGCCGCGGTGGTTTTAAAGGATCGCCGGAAGGCGACCGCCGGGGAATTGCTCTCATTTTGCCGGCAATATCTTGCCGATTTTAAAACCCCGAAAGAGATCCGTTTCGTCCCAGAGATCCCCAAAAGTTCCTCCGGAAAGCTCTTGCGGCGGGAGATGCGGGCACAGTGGGATGCTCTGTAATGGCCTGCAGGTTTTTGGGAATGTGTGCCTCACAAATCTTTTAGTTGATCGTTGTTTGCTCACCCGGCAACTTTTATTTGTTGGATTCCTGCAAATTCGGGTAGGTTTATTTCTTATTCAAAACTCGATTAACTGATAGCAGTGTGGGGGCAACTCCTGCAGAAATGTGGAGGGGCGGCCTTCAAAGTTCCCCCAACCACGGTATTCCTGTTGGGAAGTGGTTAGGTAAAGGAGATCCTTGGCCCGGGTTACAGCGACGTAGAACAAGCGTCTTTCTTCCTCCATGTTTTCCCGGCCCAAAAGCGAGGGGAAGCGGCCTTCATTTAAACCGATGAGGAGCACAGTTCTCCATTCCTTGCCTTTGGCGCTGTGGATCGTGGAGAGAGTGAGGTAATCTTTTTCCGGGTGATCTTCCTTGATGCTGTCCATGACCAGGGTCTCTTCCAGCAGCAGGGATTCCAGAAATTCCTGCAGCGATGAACAACGTGCCCCATAGGCGGCCAGCCTCTCGATACCCATGCTGCGCTCTTTGTAATCGTCGGGATATTTGGCTTGTAGGTATTCGCGGTAGGGGCCCTCCATGATAATTTTGATTAACAGGGGCACATTTTCTTTGCCGGCTGCAGCCAACTGTTGCAGAGACGCCGCCAAAGTCTCCCAGCTTTTCTTGCCGCGGCGGGGCCGGACCTTTTCTTCCAATGCTGCAGCTAGTGGCTCCGAGTGGCTGCTCATCTCCTGCCATAGTTCCCGGAAGGTGTTTTCCCCGATGCCCTTCTGCATCAAAGCCAGCCGGCGCCAGGCGAGTTCGTCCCGGGAATTTCCCAAGATTTTTAACCAGGCCAAAATATCTTTGATGTGTGCCCGCTGAAGAAATTTTAGGCCGCCAAAAGTAAGATAAGGAATTCCCCTATTGATCAGTTCCATCTCTACGTCCTGAGAAAGATAAGAGCTGCGGTAAAGCACGGCGATATCTTTTAAGTTATGCCCGGTGCGGCAGAGATCTTCTATTTTACCGGCGATGAAATCAGCTTCATCATAATTGTTGCGGGCGAGGAAAATGTGTGGGGTCTCCCCTGATTCCCGCACGGTAGTAAGTTCTTTGGAAATCTGGCGCTTGTTATAAGCGATGGAGTGGTTGGCCAGCGTCAGGATCTCCGGAACACTGCGGTAGTTCCGGGTGAGCTTGACGATGGTGCAATCCGGCCTTTTATCGGAGAAATTAAGGATGTTTTCAACCTCTGCGCAACGAAAACTATAGATTGACTGGGCATCATCACCTACGAGACAGGTTGCTCCTTTTTCACCCAACAACAAAACAATCTGGTTCTGAACAGCGTTGGTATCTTGATATTCATCGACTAAAATGTGCTGAAATTGTGCCTGGTAATGTTCCCGGATCCCTTTGTGTGTTTGAAGAAGCTCGAGCCAGATGCAGAGCAGGTCGTCGAAGTCAAAGGCGTTAGCGAGGCGTTTTCTCTCTTCGTAGGCTTGTTCCACCTTGTTTAAGGCGGGAAGGTAACCTAACAGATCCGGATACTGATTTTCAAGATATACAGTTAAGGGTTGGTTCGAGTTACGGGCTGCGCTGAGTATTCTGCCCAACAACCTTTTTTTTACAAACAAGTTGTGTTCTTTGGTGGTCAGGTTTAAATCTAAAGAGGTCAGCGATGCTCTGAGCATTGCCTCCCGGTCTTCTTCATCCATAATGGAAAAATTTGCATTTCTTTGTACCAACTGGGCATGGCGCCGCAGTGTTCTGGCCCCGATGCTGTGAAAAGTGCCGGCCCATAATCCCGGTGGCAGGAAACCTATGATCTCAGAGACGCGATCTTTCATCTCCCCGGCAGCTTTATTGGTAAAGGTAACGAGAAGGATGTTTTCCGGTGGAACATCTTCTTGCAGCAGGTCGGCAACGCGGTAGGTTAGAGCCCGGGTTTTACCGGAACCGGGCCCGGCGATACCCACCAAGGACAGGCCGCGGTGGGTTGCGAAAAAGTATTGTTCTGCGTTCAGTTCCCGGCGCAACCGTGCACGCCAGCCCTTGAAACTTCTTTCTTTTTCGGAAGGAAAGGAAACTATTTTTTTATTATTTTTCATGAAGGCCTCCACTTTTAAAGCATAACGACAGGGAATAACCCGGATCTGTTCCGGGAAGAGAACTATTATGTTTTCCCCGTCCAAAATAATATGCATTCTTTTACTGTAATAAGATTATCATATCTCGCCGGAAAGTAAAATTTTTTTCCCCGGAGGTGTCTTGCTTTGTTCTATATCGGAGTTATCGGTGCAGGTAAATGTGGGGCAGATCTGGCCGAAATAGCTTATGAAGTGGGTAAGGAGATTGCCCTGGGCGGGGCGGTACTCGTTTGCGGCGGGAAGGGCGGAGTGATGGAGGCAGCCTGCCGGGGTTGTAGGGAGGCTGGTGGGGTCAGCCTGGGTATTCTGCCGGGAGAAAACCGCCAAGAGGCCAACGCCTATCTCAGCTATGCCCTGCCTACGGGAATGGGTGCGATGCGCAATTTTTTGGTAGTGCGCTGCAGCGATGTTTTAATCTCTGTCTCTGGGAAATACGGCACGCTTTCGGAGACGGCCATCGCCTTGAAGGAAGGGAAAAGGGTAATCGCCCTACGGCCCCCTTGGCGATGCCCCGGCATGGAAGAGGCCTTTTCGCCTAGAGAAGCTGTAGACAAGGCACTTAACGGGAACTAAGGAGGAAAAAAATATAAAAAAACGCCGGTTTCTGCTTTATACCTTAAAACCGGCGTCATACTTTCGTAGCTCTTTTTTGTCAAAACCTGATTTTGCAGCATCATTTTAATCACAAAAAGGATTTTATTTTTTTTGAAGGAAACAACCTGGCTCCAGTTGGCACAGGCTGTTTTTTTTAGAAGCTTTGTTCTTCTTCATCTAAAATCATGGGCACCTTGTACCAGCCATTTTGCTGCATGATCTGGAAGATCTGCCAATGATCATTTAAATGCTGGTCATGGAAATCTATAAATGTCTGGTGTAAATTTGGATTTTGTGATTCCAGGATGGCATGCATGTATCCCTGGGATAGGTGTTTGGTTCCGGTTAGAACATCTCCGGCGATTTCTTTATCGGTTAGCTGTTGTTGCGGTATCTGTCCTTGAGGCACTATGATAACCCCCTGTCCAGTTGAATTTATAGTTAATTCTGGGTCTACTTGTTTTTTCCCCGGTTATACTTTCCCGTTCATCACTTTTTAGCCGAGCAGATGGCTTCCACCAACCTCCTGTAAAAAAGAGGAGAGCCTATCTGCTCTTTCCTGGGAACTTGTGCTCATCTGTGTGAGCATCTCCCTCATCTCCGGGTTTTGTATCTGGTTAGCGTAGATGCTCAGTTTTTTGGAACATAACGTTTCGCCCTGGTATTGATGAAAAAGAGACATGTATTCAGCTTTCCCGATGTTCTTTATCTGTGTCCTGCCCGTTGGCATTT
>JAAZMI010000041.1 GCA_012798895.1 Bacillota bacterium | reverse complement strand
GCCATTTCATAAAACGATAGGATAAGCTATCCTGCAATATCGTGGGCAGTTTGGCCGCCTGGAAGGGGGCAAGGATGTGGCTGCAGATCCGGCTGGTGGTGCTCTGTAAGAAATAAGGTTCCAAGGCCGCATAAATTTTCGCAATCAGGATTTTTATCTTGCCGGCAGAAAACTGCAGCAGGGCAAAAAAGAGACTGCCGCGTTTAAGAGAAGATGTGCCGGTTTTTCGAAGCGTTTTCCGATATGTCTGCAGCAGAAAACTGCTTTTTATCCCTCTTTCCAAGGTGGAGGCAAGCAGTTCCAGGAACTGCAAGGTCCTGCTGTGTTTCAGGTAATTTATATTTTTAAAGGAGCTGGTGGAAGACTGTTTTTTAAAAAAATTTTGATCGTGCATACCTTTTTTCTCCTTTTTTGTTACTGTCTATTGTTGCCCCTAGCTTCTATTCCGGTGGCTCCTGTGCCCGTATTTCTACCTTCAGCACCTTGCCTTCGATGGAATAATCTTTGGTTTGCACGACCAGGGAGGTGCCGATGCGGATCTCATGCGAAGCTATGCGCAGCACATCTTCAAAGTCGTGGCCGCTGCATTCCAGATCGAGGTAGACATCAAAACGTTCGGGAACATCGGCCAGCACGAAACTGCCATTGGCTGTGGGGGCCGGTTTGCGGAAGGGTAGTACTCTTTTTTCCTTGATCGTGCCAAAAACCTGCCTGCTCGTTGAATCTATGACTACATCACCGGTCTGGATGGCATCCACGGTCTGTTGCCGGATTTCGCTGATTAAAAACTCCAGATGAACGGTGGCAGCGCCGGGTTCGTGCCGCGCCTCACGACCTGTTATCTTGTTGATCCCGATCAAAGCAATAACGATGAGCAGTAGCAGGGCCATCAGATCGATGATGTTGATCAGGCCCAAAAGCCTGCCTTTTTCGTCAATAATCTTCACTTGTTCTCTCTCCCTCCGGCGTTGTTTAATATCTGCCGGTAGATCCGGCAATGGCTGTTGCCCAGGTGTTCCAAGGAAAAATTTTCTTTGGCATGGCAGTAGAGGGATTCACCAAGACGTTTTGCCAGCTCTTCATTGTCCAGCAGCGTTAGAAGCTTGGAAGCAAACTGGCCCACATTTTCAGCTTCGAAAAGAAGCCCGGTTTCTCCTTCTTTGATGAGATGGCTGATGCCTCCCACGGCTGCGCTGACTGTTGGTTTTTTAAGGCGTGCTCCTTCCAACAGGACGAGAGGGAAACTTTCGCTGCGCGAGGTCAAAGTATTCACATCCAAAATATTGATAAATTGATTAGGCTGCTTGAGGTAGCCGGTAAAATGAACTTTTTCCTGTAGTTTAAGCTCATCTCGCAGTTGCAGGAGCCTGTTTTTTTCTTCTCCGTCTCCGGCGATCAGGAAGTGGACATCGAATCCTTTTTTCAGGACAAGATGTGCTCCCCGCAGGAAGAGATCGTGGTCTTTGACCGGGTGTAGGCGCCCCATAATGCCCACGATCTTGGCCTGAGGCGGTATGGCAAGCCCCAGTTGGGGCAAGAGTGCCTCCCGCGGCGGCAATTCGAGTTCTACGTTAAAATCGATGCCGTTGTAGACCACAAATATTCTATGTTCAGGGAAGCCCCTTGCCAAAAGCATCTCTTTAAAATTGTCGGAGACGGCAATATAGTAATCAAAACTACGCAAGGCCCAGGCATTCAAGTTGGTATAGAGGAAATTCTTGTAGAAACTGCCCTGAAAATCAAGCCTATAGTCGCTGTGCATGGTGGTGAGGGAGGGGATGCGAAAAAATATGCGCAGAATGGCGGCTACAAAATTGGCGCGGGCGCCATGGCAGTGCAGGATGTGAAAACCCTCTTGTGTGATGATCTTTTGCAGCTGTCGCACCACCCCTAGATCATACCTTCTTTTCTGTGGAAGCACGCTGATATCGAGCCCCATCTGCAAGCCCTCCTGGTAGAAATCCCCTTCCAGGAGGCAGATTAATTTCAAGGTAATATTTTTTTGCAGTTCCCGGGCCAGGGAGAGGACATGTGTCTTGGCTCCCCCTGTATCGCCCCCGCTAATTAGGTGCAGCACCTTCATCGCAGAGCACCTCCGTTTTTTTCCTGTCCAAAAAAATACCGGTAGACCTTTTCTCCAAAGTTGTTGCTTTCCCGGCAATATTCCGTGGCGATCTGCAGCAGCTTTTCTTTGATCGCTTCTCTCTCCGGCCAGATTTTAAGGCAGTGTGCGTATAGTTCCCCGGCCTGCAGGTTTTCCACTCTGTGGACGGGGTTAAGCCCCAACTGGTTCAGGAAAGAGCATATCTTGGGATCGTATCCCACCCCTGCCATCGGTGTGCCGGTGATGGCGGCGAAGATAAGCGCATGCAAGCGCACGCCGATCAGCAGGTCGAGATGGGAAAAAAGGGAGAGAACTTCGTGTGGTGTAAGCTCTTTTTCGATCACGTATGCTTCCTGCTGCATCAGGGAAGCCGTATAACGGGAAACGGGCAGATCTTGCTCTGGAAACATGGGGATGAGCACCGTTGCCATCCCCAGGGTTAGGGCCAGGCGATCGGCTGTTTTGGCAATTTCATGGATAAATTTATGCTGCCCCCGCCAGCTCCGGATAGAGATTCCCAACAGCGGTCTGCCGGGTGGGAGATGGGATAGAATATGTTGTACCTCTTTGGGCTTGTTCGAAGGGGGGGGGTGCAAACAAAAGGCCGGATCAACGGTCACGCAGAGGGGAGGCCTGGTAATGCCAAGAGAGAGAAGCTCTTTTTTGGAAGCAGCATCCCTTACGGTGACGAGATCTGCTCTGTTAATAATCCAGCGGGCAAGGAGCCGGTTGATCTTTTTTGTAATGGGCCCGATGCCCTGCGCATAAAGTACAGTTTTTTTACCGAACAGGCGGGCCAAAAAAACAAGGCCCAAATAATATGCCACAGAGAGGCCGTATCCTGTTTTATCTTGCAAAAGGCTGCCTCCGCCGCTGATTAACAGATCACAATTTCTGATGGCCGATAAGATGGCAGGCAAGCTCGTCCTGCCGATGGCCCGGATACCGGCGTAATTGTGGGCGGTTTTTTCCGGGTTGGCCGAAAGAACCGTAAATTCAAGGGCATGGCCCTCTTTGGAAGCCGCCTGTTTGAGTGCTTGAAGGACGCTTTCGAGGATAGCCTCATCGCCTAAATTATTAAACCCGTGGTAGCCGGAGATAAGGATTTTTTTCATATTGCTATCTTTTTTGCTCTCTTTTTTGTTCATCTTGGTAAGAATAGCCGTTGAAAGCGCTTAACAGATTGCCCAAAGTTTTCAGGTGTCTCAGGGCAAAGATAAAGATGAGGAAGATAACCGGGATGAAGTAGATGTTTAACCAGGGAAGCCGATCGAAAATAAGCGCGGAAGCGCCAAAATAGATGCTGCTGAAATAAAGGATCATGACTGTCTGCCTGGTGCTGAGCCCCAGGCCCAGAAGACGATGGTGGATGTGGCCGTTATCTGCTTGAAAAATAGGGCGCCGGTTTCTGAAACGACGCCATATTGCATAGAAGGTATCGGTGATCGGCAAACCAAGGATAAGCACGGGGATGATTAGGGTAGTCAGAGTAGCCTGTTTGGTTAAACCCATGATCGAAAAACCGGCCAGCATAAAGCCCAGGAAAAGGCTGCCGGCATCCCCTAAGAAAATGCGTGCCGGCGCAAAGTTGTACGGCAGAAAGCCAAGGGCAGCCCCGGCCAGGGTTAGAACGAGGAGCGGGATCAGGACAGGGAATTTGCCCCAGGTGAGGGCAAAGATGACCACCGCCGCGATGGTGGAAACGCCGGTAGCAAGGCCGTCCACTCCGTCGATCAGATTTACGGCGTTGGTAATGCCGACGACCCAGAGCAGGGTTAGGGGTACTATCAAAAAGATTCCCAAAGAGACCATGTCTTGAAAAGGGAGGGTGATAAATTCGATCTTAATGTTATAGATCAGGAGCAGAAAGGCTGCTATAAATTGCCCGGCAAATTTAACCTTGTAAGAGAGGCCCCGCAGATCATCATAGATGCCGAGGCAGAGGATGAGGGTGCCTCCCCAGAAAATGCCCCATAGTTTTTCGCCTCCCCCGACGGCAAAAAGAATGAGGAGTGCCGCCAGCCAAAAAGAGAGGTAGATGGCCAAGCCGCCAAAGAGGGGCATGGCTTTGCGATGGATCTTGCGTGCATTGGGAAGATCTACGGCGCCTAATTTGAAGGCCAAACGCTTGAAAACAGGGGTTAAGATTAAGGACATGATCAAGGCCAGTCCCGGCGCCAGAAATTCGATTCTCAAAAAATTCACCGTCTCCTAAAGTGCTTGTTTTACTGTGTACTTAAAGCATAGGTTCTTTATAGCGAGAATAAAGTCCTGCTGTCACGATTATATTACATTTTAAAAGAAATAAAAAGGACAAACAGTAGACAATGAAGTGTTTGCTATGAACCGACTTCAGGATACCCGCTATTTCTGGATGAAAGTGATGTGTTCGATCTGATTGTATTTGGGGAAGTAGTCCATCCCGGCGCCCAAAAAGCTGGTGATGATCCCGGCCGGAAGGATGTAGCCGTCTATTGTTTCTTGCAAAAAAAGTGTATCGATGGGTGTCGTTACAGCAGTATCGTTTTTAGTATTTGTAATGGTCAGTTGCCCGGCCTCCCGATCGATGATCATCTCCGTTCCATCCGGGCTTTGCAGGGCGATTGATTTATCATCGGGGGACGGGCTGATCTCTACGCCAAAGGTTGCGGTTAAAAAATCCAATGGAACGAAAACCCGGCCGTGGTAGATCTCCGGTGCAGGGCTCATTTTTGCCGGCTGCCCGTCTCTAATATAGCTTTCCTGCCCGATGAAGATAACGACATGCCGGGCCGGCCTAATTTCTTCGATAAGATCGATCCTTAGGTGGCGGTGAAGTTCATCTCCGGCTGTAAACCCGATATTATAGCTCCCGTATCTCTCTGCCTCTAAGATAAACTTGGTTTTACCGCGAGTAAAGGGCGTTTGCGCCACCAGTTTAAGATCTGCAGGCAGGTCCAGCCGGTAGTTTTTAATTTTTTCCCAGGTTGGTTGGCCTTCTCCGTCCAACAGGGTGGCCTCCACTTGTGCGGTTAAACCGCTTGTTTTGGTTTCCAGTTCGATCTGGACCGCTTTGCCGGCGATCCAAAGGGGGAGGGTCTTTTGTAGCTTTTTTCCTCCCTCGAGGTAGGTAACGGTGATGGAGGCCGGGCCGCTTCTGCCCATTTCTGTTAAGATCGCTCCGCCTCCCGCCGTTTTTTCTATGGAGATAAGGTTGGGTTGTTCCGTGTGGAAAACGATGTTCTGTGCCTCGGCGGGGGAGGGCGTTTTGGTGATGTTGTTTTCACCGTGCAGGATGGTTTCCAGTTCCAGGCGGCCGGGTTGGGCCCGATCCTCGCTGATGCACAGGAAGAGTTCCCTTCCATCCAATACGGCCGGCTCGATAGCGGTAACTGTTATCAATTCTTGCACGTTGACCAGGCTGCGGGCGGTGACGCTGCTATCGTGGGGGAGGCGGGCTTCCACCAGGTAATCCCCCTTTTTTTCGGCGGTGAAGTTAACTGCTATATTGCCCGCTGGGTTGGTGGTGAGTTCAAAGTCTGTTTCCGGGAGCAGGTTCTGTGCAGGATCTGTGATCGCAACGGCGAGCAGGTTTTCCGGCTGTTTTTCTGCTTTATCGCCGGCGCAAATTCTATTTCCATATTCATCTTCCAGTGCAAATTCTACTGTAGCGCGGCCGCCCAATCCCAGGTAAAGGCGTTCTTTTACCTCTTTGACGACGGCCGGTGGGCCGGGAAGGACTGCAATCGTGATTTCGCTTTGAAAGGGGCCGGCGAAGACGTTATAGCGGTAGGTGCCGGCTTTTTTTCTGCGCAGTTGCATACGGGCTGTTCCCCGCCCATCCATGATGCTGATCTCGACCAGACGCGGTTCTCCACCGTTGTGGGATTCAAAGAGGGCTGCATATTCGTTTGCCGGAAGCAGTGAATCTTCTCTTGCCTTTGGAGTAAGAGTAAAGGTTTCTCCTGCCATGACTTGCTCCGGGGCCTCCAGATGTAGCAGGGCGGCTGCGGTGGCCGGGGCGGGAAAAATTAAAAGAGTGGGGAGAAGGATACATGCGCAGGCGATGTACAAAATGACTGCAGCTGTCTTGTTCTGTTTCGGTTTCTTCGATTTCGATCTGTTAAAATTTACCCCGGTTTTTCCTGTTTTACCTGATTTCTTGGCAGCCCCGGTTTCCACGGTAGACCCGGTTCTCCCGATAATAGATAACCTGTCTATTTTCATGAACATCGGGCGACATGGGCTTCTGGTTGTGTCCGAGAAGAGAGGTCGCCCTACCTCCTTTTGGATAGTGCTTTGGTAATATTATCAATATAGCAATATGGGTAATTCACTTTGCGTTTTGCGCTTGGTTTTGCTTGGCTCAAATCTTAGGTACTAGCGAACACAAGCGGCTTTAATTATTCCTTCTATATATATGTAACGTAATAGTGGGGAGAAAGATATGGCTGGCCAGGAATAATGAGGAAGTTGCAGCGCATTGCCAAACTGCGGCAAGAATATGGTATGATCTGAGATATATTGAGCACGAATATTAGGGGGGGAGTAGACAATGCTGCAAAATAGTGGCCCGGGGAAGCCACCGGCCGGAAAATTGCAAAATGATTACAGTCGCCTGGCACCGGCAACAGGCGGGAAAACACAGAAAAGTAAAATGGGAACGGTCGCTTTTTTTGTGCTGGTATTTCTTTTGTGGGTGGGGCTGGTTGGAGGAGGCTACTTTGTATTGCAAGGACATCTGCAGAGGTCGGAACGGAATTTTTCGCGGCAGATCGATACATTACAGGCCGAAAACCAGCGCATTGCGGCCGGTATTACAGAGGCCATGGAGCTTTTCGGGCAGGAACTGACTGCTTCTCGGGAGGAGATGGAACAGATTCGCCGTGAATTGGATCTGATCCAGGAAGAGATGGAACTGACGGGCGAATCGATTACCGGCACGGATGATACGCGCCAAAGCCTGGCAGAGCGCATTACGGAGCTGGACCAACAGTTGGCCGGTTTAAAGGAACAATTAGAGAAATTGGAGGCGGCTGTCCGTGCGTTATAGTTACGATTGGCGGATAATTTTTATTCTACTGTTGACTCCCTTTTATGGGCTGTTTCTCGTCTGCATGCTGCAGTGGCCGCCTGCTTTATTAGGCGAGATAGACAGCCTGGTGTTGCAGGAAGGGGCTTGGCAGGCGGGTGCTGAGCAGATCGCCGGTGAACTGTTGCATCTGAAAGATTCGGCGCGGGAAGCACGCCTTACCGCAGAAGATTCATACCGGTTGATGAGCATGATCCGCCGGGAAGCACACCAAGAGTTGCTGGCCTACGAAGAACAGCACGATCGCCTGCAGGGTCTGGTAGAGGCTTCCGGGGAACAAAAAAAAGTTTTCGGCGATCTGATCGAACTGGTTCTTGCCAATTTGTTGGGGGATCCCATCGGGCAGACTTTCGGCAAAAATGCCACCATCAAGGTCTATTCCCTACAGGAAGCGGGTTACCGGGGTTGTATGGCTAAAGTGCGGCTGCATAATCTGGAGGCATTAAGGGTTGTCCTCGCCGGCGATCAGGTAAGAAGCAAGGGAGAGACGACCGCTGCTGCCGCCAAGCGCACCGGAGCGGTATTGGCCGTCAACGCCGGGGGCCATTTTGCCCACGAAGGGGCTCTGGTTCCCCTGGGCACTACCGTGGTCGATGGTGAAATAATGAATTTTTCCGGCGCTTCGGATCTAAGCTTCGTCGGCTTTAACCGCAGCGGTCAACTGGTTGGTGGAGAGATAAATACCAGAGAACAGCTTCAAGCGATGGACGTGCTGCATGGGGCCAGTTTTCTGCCCACCTTATTGCGGGGCGGGAAAAAACAAGCCATTCCCGCCGATTGGGCCAACACGAGGCAGCCCCGCACGCTGGTTGGTCACTTTGAAAACGGCGATCTTCTCTTTATCGTCATCGACGGCCGCAGAGAAGGCTGGAGCGTGGGCGTGACCTTGGAAGAAGCGCAGGAAAAACTGCTGGAATTTAAAGTGCGCGATGCCTACAATCTGGACGGCGGCGGCTCCAGCACCTTTTACTATGGCGGCAAAGTCTTGAACCGCCCCTCCGACGGTGTAGAGAGGCGGGTTGTGACGAATATCGTAGTGTTGCCCTGACTTTTTTTTGATTAGAACACAAAGAACACAAGGGGACGGTTCTTTTGTGTACTTGGACGACACAAGCGACACAAGGGGACGGTTCTTTTGTGTACCTGAGCCGACCCTTATCGGCCAACCAAAGCAGGGGCATTCGCCCACGGATCGCCCGGCTCTTTCTTTTCTATTCTTTATCATCTTCCGAGACGAAGCTGTTAGTTAAGTTATTATTTTCGGTATCGTATAATTTGGTTTTTTTTGTTGCTTTCCCCCAAATCTTTTCTCCCTTTTCTTTTTCCCTGCGCCATAACAGAAAAAGGATATAATTTTCCAGCTCTTCTTGTTCGGGACGGCTAAAATCTTTAAAAAGCTGCAAGATTTTAATCTCTGTTTCTGTAAATCTACTCTCCTTTCCAGTTAACAACCAGTCTGAAGAAACATTAAAAAAATTGGAGAGGGCAATGATATTATTCCCGTTTGGGATCCTGCGATTTTTTTCCCAGTTGTTTACATTCCCGGTGGCAGCATTGATGGCTTTTTCCAGCCCTGCCATGGAAAGCCCCATATTATTTCTTAAGTGCTTTATACGCTCACCAATTGTCTTCATTTTTTATATTTGATCCCCTTTAATTAAGAAAATAGAAGATGGGAAAACTGAAGCAACAAATACTGATTATATCCCATAATAATCGTTGACTTCACTGATTATTATCTGTATAATATTGTTATATTTAATATAGTTTACCATAATTACAATCAATCAGCTATACAGCTGCGATATTGTATTTGGGGCACTGCTAATGCAGGGCTGTTTTGGGAGCAGTTTAAAGAAGAGTAAGGGTATTAGGTCAAAGGTTAAAGGAAAGGGAGGAAAATTTTATGGGCATCACTATAGGTCTATCTATTTTACCGCAAAGGATCGATCCCCTGGCCTGGCAAAAAGTTTATGAGGAATCATTGAAATTGTTATTACATTATCCCTTTGCCAGCTTGAAGACGATTAATAAAGAAGGGTTTGAGCTGGCTGTCTACTCCAGCCAGGTTGAACATTGTCCAGATGATTTTTCAAAAAGGCACTGGTCTGTTTGTGGCGACCTAAAAACAAAAAAAGCAAGCGAATCCTTCTGCCTTTATTACGACCTGAGACACTATCTCAACTCCACAAAAAATATTAAAGACAGCACGGCTTCGGAAGACATTGTAACAACTCTGCTGCATGATCAAGCCGGCGGTACAAGAGATGTTTTTTATAGTAAGACCCAGGGCAATCCCTACCATAACTATGTACTGGCTTTGGCGATGCTGTTTGAAACACGCCTTGCCCCGTATGTTTTGGCCGAAGGTATTATAACACTGGGACAAGCCCAAAAGGCGAAAAAGTGGGCCGATCGCATTTTGTCAGAACCTCTGGAGATACCAGTTCTTTTAAGCCCTGAGAAACTTCAACTGCGATTGGAGAAAACTTTACATGGGCTGGAGCTGATTAAGGCAATGAATCGGGTCTGGATAGGTGATCGGCAGATTCTTTTTAACCATTGCCTTGATACATTTGGGCAGGATCTCTTAGAAGAATGGTTCATCGGGGAGCTGAAAGAATTTGAAAGTGCGAATGCTGTAGGCACGATCAATAAAATGATTCTCTGGTTAAACGGCACCGGGGATCTGGAAAAACTTGCGGTGTTAAGCTGTAAAAAAGAGGGAGGGCCCCTATTTTCTGTGCGAGATTTCTGTGAAGCGGTTGCTGCAACCTGGTTAACCATTCCCAATGAAAAATATGCTTTTTTGAAGCATTTTGACCTAAAAGCAGGACAATCAGAGACCGTGGAGACGTTGTTGGTGGATCTTGTCATGAAAGCAGGGCTTGCTAGTCAAAAAATGGAATATTACTTGCCCCTTTCGGAAGCGAATAAAATATTACTGCAGGTTTTCCCCGGGGAGCGGGATGCTATAATTAATACCCTGGAACAAGAGCATAGCTACCTGGAAAAGTTGATCCGCGCCCAAAAAAAAGAGATGCAGCCGCTTTTGCACCTGGTAGAGACAAAAGCTGTGCAAGAAGCCGATTATGGGGATGTGGATGAGCTGTTTCTTTATTATGATGAGAATACGTCATTGGATGAAGCGCAGGATGTGCTTGTTCATAATATAGCTGCTTTAATTCAGGTGGCACAGGACATACATGGGCTTGATGAACTGGTTGAAGCCGCAGAAAAAAAAGGTTGGAAGTGGATCATCTATAACGCCGTAGAACTTGAAAAATTGATCTTTACGGAGGATGCCTGGAAATGGGTGGATGCGGAAAAAGATGAACAGCTTTTAAAGATACTCTTTACCGCGGTTGCAATCTATAAGTTTTCGGGTATGGCGGCCAACTTTGGTTCATTTGTGCGATCGTTGTTTGAAAATAGGGAATTTGCTTTGAAGGTTAAAGGGCTTATCGGGCAATAGATTGATTGCCTTCTAAGGATAACGGTGCCTGTCGTCAACTTATAAACTTATTGAGTTATCAGGCAATTTATAGAACCCTGATGAATACCTGATTCGCCAACGGGTATGTTAACATAACATATTTGGTGCTGCCGCTGCCTGTTGTCAACCAAGTTTCCAGGCAATGCCTTATCAAAGGGCCAGTGAAATTAATGTTTTCACTGGCCCTTGCAGCGGTTTCTGGTTGTTCGAAGAGGTCCCCGCTGTTGTTTTTCGCCGAATGTTATGCAGGTGCCGTTCAGGCGCTACTAAAGGTTAAAGGTTCCCTCCTTTGCCAAAGGGGCAGTGGGGGTAGAGGCAGGGCTCGCAGGTGCGGCAGAACCCGCCGTGTCCCAGGGAGGCGATATCCCGGGCTGTAACTTTTTCGCCGATCATGATGCGGGAGAGAACGAGATCCAGGATCGTGGTCCGGTAATACATGGCGCAGGCCGGCAGGCCGACGATGGGGATCTCTCCTTTGTAGGCTAAAAGGAACATGGCTCCCGGCAAAACAGGTGCGCCGTATCTGATGATCTCGGCGCCGATCTTCTTGATGCCGACCGGTGTGACGTCGTCCGGGTCTACGGACATGCCGCCGGTTACCAAGATTAGGTTGCAGCCGCGGGCCAATAGTTTTTTAATGTTTTCGGCGATGATATCGACATCATCCGGGGCGTAGAGTATCTCCGGTTCCTCCTGATCGTAGAAGGAGGCTTTGCTCTTCAAAACGGGTGCAAAGCCGTCTTTGATGCGCCCTTC
>JAAZMI010000040.1 GCA_012798895.1 Bacillota bacterium | reverse complement strand
TCGCCCATGCCCATGAAAAATGCACCGTGTACCTGCCCGTGCAACAGAGCCGGGTTGATGACGAATCCACAGTCGTGGACGTCCCATGCTTCTATAACTTCGACTTCGCCGGTTTCTTCGTCGATCTGCACTTCAGCAACTTGTGTTGCCGCACTGTAAGCCGGAGATGTGCCCACCGGAGCACCCTTAAACGTGCCGCCCAGCCGCGGTGGTGCGTAAGAACCCCGCCCGATTAGCGATCCGTATTTGACAAAATAGGTGCGGGCCACCTCGGCATAAGTCAGCGTCTCCTCGGGATGGGCCTTCTGGAAGACGACCCCTTGTTTGGCATCCAACTGTTCGGGTAGAAACCCGGTCATCTCGGCAGCCATTTTGAGGATCTTTTCCTTGATCTCTTCCCCGGCAAATTTCACTGCCCAGCCGCCCATCAAGGTTTGCCGGCTGGCATAGGCACCGAAATCATGCGTGGCGAGGTCGGTATCAGCCGACACGATTTTCAGATCTTCAAGGCGGTAGCCCATGGATTCAGCAGCCATCTGCAACAATACTGTATCGCTGCCCTGCCCGATATCCACTGCACCGGTGTAAAGCGTAGCCATGGTTCCGTCATCGTTCATCCTGATAATGGCCACAGCATGTGGTAGATCCGTGCGGTAGCAGGGATAACCGGCACCCGTAACGAAACCGCCGTTGCCAACCCCGATACCCCGGCCAACAGGCAGTTTGCCTTTTTTATCCTTCCAACCGGAGATCTCCCGCGCTTTTTCGAGGGCCTCTTTTAAGCCGTAGGAATCCACTTTAAAATCGTTAACCGTCACTGTCTTGGGTTTACGGGCATTGATGATGCGGATCTCGATCGGATCGATGCCCAGATCCTCGGCAATATGGTCGAGATGGCTTTCAAAAGCATAGCGCGGTTGTGGCTGCCCGTGGCCTCTCTGCGCGCCTGAACCGGGCAAGTTGGTCACCGCCCGCACCATATCGAATTTATAATTATCAAAATCGTAGAGCACTGTCAGCAGAGCGCCGGCGTAGTAGGCCGAAGCTACACCCAGCCCGGTGTAGGCACCGCCGTCCATCACAAAATTGGCGTGCACACCTAAAATTTTCCCTTCCTTGGTCACGCCGGTGGTCAGCTCCATGAACTGTGCATGGCGGCCGCGGTTGTTATAGAACATCTCCTTGCGATCGAAGGCTACTCTTACCGGCCGGCCGGTTTTTTTAGACAGTGCAACAGAACAGAAATCAACGGCGGAGGGGTCCAGTTTGCCACCAAAGCCGCCCCCGACGTATGTCTTCAGCACGCGCACGTCGCCCATGGGCATCCCAAAGACCCGCGCCAGGTGGTACTGCAGGTAGTGAACAGACTGGATACTGGAGTAGATCGTTACCCTCTTGCCTTCCCAATAAGCAATGGCCACATGAGGCTCTATCGGAGCATGATAAGTACGTTGACCATCGAAGCGATCCTTGCGGACGTGATACGCCTCCTTAAAAGCCTTTTCCACATCGCCAAAATTCTGGTGGATCTCGGTGTTGACGTTGCCGGGATATTCATCAAATATCTGCGGCGCGCCTTCTTCCAGCGCTTCGAAAGCATCAAAAACAGCCGGCAGCTCCTCATAATCCACCTTGATCAGTTTAAGTGCTTTATAAGCGGTCTCCTCATCCACTGCAGCCACTGCTGCAATCTTATCACCATAAAAACGTACCTTTTCGATACAGAATATAGTTTCATCCCAGCGTGCCGGGCTTAGCCCGTATTTTTCCGCAGGCACATCCTTGTGCGTAATAACAGCCTTCACACCAGGCAGTTTTTCCGCTTCAGAGGTGTCAATGTTAAGAATCCGAGCATGGGCATGCGTGCTGCGAAGAATTTTCCCGTGTAGCATGTTGGGAAACTTAAGGTCGCCAACATACTTGGCTTGCCCGGTTGCCTTCGGTACTCCGTCAACGCGGGGTACACTTTTACCAATTACGTCATACTTTTCACCCATTTGGCTCACCTCTCCTCTATTGTTTATCTGCTGCAGCCATAATGGCCTTAACGATGTTCACATAGCCCGTGCAGCGGCAAAGATTGCCGGCGATAGCCCTGCGTACTTCATGTTCCGTAGGATTGGGGTTGCTTTCCAGTAGAGCTTTGCCCGACAGAATCATGCCGGGTGTGCAATAACCGCACTGTATAGCCGTATTTTCAATAAAAGATTCCTGTAATTTATCCAGTTTGCCTTCTTTGTCCAACCCTTCGATCGTCGTAATTTCACGTCCATCTGCCTCTACTGCAAGGACCAAACAGGAATTTACCGGTTTACCGTCCAGCAGGACCGTACAGGCACCACAATCGCCCAGTTCGCAACCTTTTTTCGTTCCGGTCAGGTCCAGCTCCTCACGCAGAGCATTGACCAGGAGGGTGTTGGCCCTGACGATCTTGGTATAACTACCGCCATTTACATTTAAAGTAACAACATAATATTTAATCCCGCTTTGATCAACAATCGCCTGCATTTTCCCTTACCCCCTTTATTTTTAGACATGACCTTCAGAAATTGATTTGCGCAGGGACCGCTTGGTCAAAACCCGCACCAGATCGCGCCGGTACTCCTCCGAACCGCGCAGATCGGAGATCGGCTTACATTCCGCGGCAGCACGATTGCCTGCTTCTTCCAGAAGCTCATCCGTCACTTTTTGTCCCTTTAAAATCTCCTCAGCTTCTTTGGCCCGCAAGGGAGTGGGAGCCACAGCACCCATGACGATGCGCGCCTCCTTACAGACATCTCCGTCCATAACCACTGCGGTGGCCACGCCGGCCACTGCCAAAGCCCCGGAACGGCGCAAGGAAAACTTAAGGTAATTACTGCCCGTAAAAGGCTGATCTTTAAATATAAACTCTGTTAAAATTTCATCCGGCTTGATCACCGTTTCATTCGGCCCCGTAAAGAAATCCTCCAACGGCACCACTCTCTCTCCGGATGTTCCCACTAATTTTACTTCGGCACCAAGAGCAATGAACAATGGAGGCAGGTCGGCAGAAGGCACTGCATTGACGCAGTTTCCCCCGACGGTACCCGTATTCCTGATCTGGTTATTGGCCATCTGCTTTGCAGCGTTGCAGATGGAGGGATACTTTTCCTGCAGGGCGGGTGCATCAATCAGGCTGTTGTGCGTAGCCCTGGCCCCGATAACCACTCCTTTGCCGTTCGACTTGATCTCCGTCAATTCGTCCAATTTCTTGATAGAGACCAGAGCTTCCAGGGAAAGTTGTTCTTGCTTCATCTTGGATAAGACATCAGTGCCCCCGGCCAGAACCTTGGCTTTCGGTCCAAGCTTGGCCAACAATTCGCAGGCCTCAGCCAATGTAGCCGGTGCATAATATTCAAAGTCCGGTAAGTACATTTCCATCCCCCTATCCAATTAAGATAAAATAGTCCCAATTTATACTGGTTTCAACCAATACTTCGCATCGACAACCGCTATTCCGCGGTTTTTCGCCCGGTTATGCTCTGCCCTCCCTTCCTGAAGACACTTTTTTTTCTGCCTGAAATATGCTATAATGTTTACTAGGATAAACGGTCGTTTCCCATACTAAATTATAAAGTACTATTGCAATACTGTCAAGTAAAAGTTTTAAAAAAAGACTGAAGAATGTAGCCTCTATTAATTACCAAAAAATATCGCCCAAAACTTCCAGAACCGGTAAAGATTTGACATAGATCTGTAATTGTGCATAAGCTTATAATACGAGGCCAAAAATTAATTCGTTCAAAAAAATAAAGCACCTAGAAAGATGTGTGTTGCTTATGTCTAAAAAAAGCACGGGGTATAATGCCCCCGTCCTGTACAGAGCTTTCGCAATTCTAGAGGAGATAGCCCGCTTTCCTTCCGATTTGGGAATCAGCGATCTCTCCCGCCAACTGTCAATCCCCAAGAGCACTGCATACGGCATCATACAAGCGCTTATAGAGATCGGCGCTTTACGCCAAAATGATGCAAATAAATTAATGTTGGGGCCTACCATGGCCCGTCTTGGCAACCAGGCGTTAGCCGGCATAAATATCCGCTCCACGGCCCGCCCTTATATGGATAAACTGAGCGAGGAATCAAAAGTAACAGTTTTTATGGGTATATTTGACGAACATGGGATTACGATCATTGAAAAGGCCGACAGCCCCTTGGAACTTAAGATCTCCGCACCGATCGGGACTCGCATTCCAGTTTTCGCCGGGGCCGCCGGCAAGGTTTTTCTGGCGGGCATGAGGAAAAAAATGCTCGATAAAATACTAAAGGAGAGATCGATACAGAAATTTACAGAAAACTCGATCACTGAACCCGAAAAATACCGCCTTGAGCTGGAAAAAGTGCGGAAGGCGGGGCACGCCTATGATTTCGAAGAGTATATACAAGGGGTTAACGCCATTAGCGTGCCTCTGGTGCCCGACCCCTGGGGTTGGCCGGCGGCAGCCTTATGGCTGGTGGGTTTCAGCCGTTCTTTCTACGGAGAAAAGCTTGAACAAGCCGTAGATGCAACTAAACAGGCAGCCGCAGAGATAGAAGATATACTTAAAGATACAACAGTAACAGGCGTAACAATTAACAAACAAGGTTGATAACTTGGAAACGGGGCTCCTCTTAGGTTAGGCGCCTCTTTTTTTTTCGGAATTCCAATTTTCCAACAGATGCCGGCGCATAACAGCCAGGTTTTGGAAGATACGCACGCCAAATGCAAAGACTGCAGCATAATAGATCTCCAAACCGAGGCGATCCCCTACATAAGTTAGGGCGGCGGCAAAGAGCGCATTGCAGAAAAAGCCGCTGATAAAAATAACGGGGTTAAATTGACCCTCCATATTGGCACGCAAACCGCCGAGAACAGAATCCAACGAAGCGAGGATCGCCACCGCCATATAACGCGCATAGGCTACCGGGAAGGTAAAAGGAAAAATAAGCCCTAAGATCACGCCCACCAGCAATCCCAACAAGGGAAGCAAGAAATGGTACATTTTTATCTCTCCTCCCCTTTGTCTGCTTTATCTGCCGTTTTATCCGCTGTTTTCTCCGTCTCTTCCACTGGACGTGCATACTGAAAAGGATGGCTTTCAACATAAGCGGGCAGCAACAGGTTGTCTGCCTTTTGGATCTGGGCTTGAATGCCCCAAAATTGAAAAGTTTCCATAATGCCCCCCGGCATGTTCAAGGATGATTCCAAAATTTCCGGAGACCCGATGGCCTGCAGCACATAGGGCGGCGCAATGCGCGTATTGTTAACGGAGATAGTGGGCCCGGCACAACGGATTTCAGTGGAACTTACCACCCGCTGTTCATTAATCACTATTGCCTCCGCCCCGGCAGCTTTAAGTTCGTTGATCAGCTTCAACAGATCATCATCGTGGATCAGAAACAGGTTGGGATCCTGCCCTGCCTGCACTGTCTGCATGCTGTCATTCAGCGTGATGATGATTCCGGAACCCTGCAAAGGAGTGCGCCCGGCGGCCATCTGCGCCTGCTTCAGCTCTTCCTGCATGCGTGCGGTCGGGCTTTTGTCACTAAGCAGATCATTTATCTGTATCGTAAATTCCTGCACCTGCTCGCGCAGCGCATCACGCTCGGATTCGGCCTGCTTAAGCAGGTTGGTCATCTCCTCCAGTCTTTTGGTGGGAATGTCTCCCTTAATGCCGGCTTGCGTGCGAAACTGGGCCGTAAGGGTAAGGCCCAGAATAATACAGATTAGAGTGATCCAGGCCAAATTACTTCTTTTCACCGCAAAAAATACCCCCCTCTAAAGATTGTACATATAATTATAACATACATCCCCCTGCGTAACAGCAGGCTGTAGCGGCAATATCTGGCAATGGCCGAAAATACTGCCATTTCTCATCTCATAAATTAAAATGCAGAAGGTCCTCCAGAACCCCTCTGCATTATAATGAAAATTTTTTTGGGCTTACCTTCCGCCCGCAGCATTAGAATATTTTGCTAATCTCCTTCGGTTTCTTCTTTACAGACGAGCATCTGCACCGTCTCTTTTGTCCCGGAATAGAGGCCCATAGCGCTAAGGCCGATCACCAGGCCGATAATCACCGCTTCATACCAGGTTTTATGGTTGTAAAAATGATATCCCAGCGAAACCAGCAACCCCAGGCACAGAGATAGAAAGGGGCAATATTTTTCTTTTAACCCCAATATTTTGGCGAGCTGCACCAAACCGAGGACAAGCGCGATGGAGGAGGCCCCTCCAACCATCTCCATAGTGGTCATAAAACGCTCCTCCTTAAATGGCCGGGCCCATGTCCGGCAGATTGCCGGCAACCGGGCCTTTGTTCAACATGCCGTTTACCCCAGGTTATGCCCCTCGCGTTTTTTTGTTCATCTCTTCAGAAATTTTCTGCAGGCCGGCGCTATCCTCTTCTTCTTTTCGCGCACATTCCGGGCAGAGCACCCGGCTGACGCCCCCTTTCCAAAGCAGACAATCCCCTTCTGTTCTTCTCCCGCAGCGCAGACAAGCTTGCAGCGGCAACATCCCCGCTCCCGCCTCCTTTAAATTAATTCTTCCAGAATCTGAATTAGGTACTTAAGGTATTGTTTATCCGTCCCGCGAAAGTTTCTAATCTTAAACACTACCGTCTTGCCGGCCAGCACAGAAAGGTTCCGCCGGTGTTTATTGATCAACTGCCAAAGGTTCTCACTTTCAAAATCGTTTCCCTGTATAAATCTAAGCTGCGTCTCACCCTTTTGCTGTTCAATGCTCTCCACATTCTTTTCACGGGCCAACTGGCGCAAGCGCATCACTAAAAGCAGGTTCTCCACCGGTGATTGCAATTTTCCGAAGCGATCCTTAAGTTCCACAACCATATCCTGCAACTCTTCCTTGTTTTCCAAAGTGGCAATGCGGCGATAGAGCTCTATTTTCTGCTGTTGGTTGGGAATATATGAAGAAGGCAGGTAGGCATTGATCTTTAGATCGATCTTTACATCGGTCTTCTGCGGCGGGGCTGTTTTCGGCTGCCCTTTCATGCTTTCGATCGTCTGCTCGAGCAGGCGACAGTACAATTCGTAGCCGACAGCCATCATCGAACCATGCTGTTCCGGCCCCAGAAGATTACCCGCCCCCCTGATCTCCAGATCGCGCAGAGCAATTTTAAATCCGGAACCCAGATCTGTAAACTCCTTGATCGCCTGCAACCTTTTGACGGCATCTTCAGTCATAACCTTGTCTTTCCTGTAGGTCAGATAACAGTAAGCAAGGCGATTGGAACGGCCCACCCGCCCCCGGAGCTGATACAACTGGGCAAGGCCAAAATGATCGGCATCGCAGATGACCATGGTATTTACATTGGGGATATCCAGCCCTGCTTCGACGATGGTTGTGCTGAGCAGAATATCGTATTCGCGGCGCAGAAACTTGTGCATAACTTCTGCCAGCTTTTGTTCGTGCATCTGGCCGTGGGCAACAACGATGTTGGCCCCCGGCAGCAGTTCTTGCAACCTGTTTGCCCATTTTTCGATCGTTTGAATGCGGTTATAGATGAAATAAACCTGCCCGCCGCGGTTTAGCTCGCGCTGGATCGCTTCCCTAATCAAGCCGGGCGAGTATTCAACGACGTAGGTCTGTATCGGATAACGATTTTCCGGTGGCGTATCGATCACGCTCAGATCACGTGTCCCGGAGAGAGCCATGTGCAGAGTGCGGGGAATAGGCGTAGCCGTCATGCTCAAAACATCTACATCCTGGCGGAGCATCTTCAATCTTTCTTTATGACGGACACCAAAACGGTGTTCTTCATCGATGATCAGAAGGCCCAGATCCTTAAAACTGACATCCTTGGAAAGCAATCTATGCGTCCCCACGACGACATCGGCAACCCCGGCTTTAAGTCCTCGGATCACTTTTTTTTGTTCCTGTGCACTGCGGAAACGACTGAGCAGTTCGACCTGCAAGGGAAAGCCTTCAAAGCGTTCCACAAAGTTTTCATAGTGCTGCTGCGCAAGAATGGTTGTGGGAACCAAAAAAGCAACCTGCTTGCCATCGAGCACGGCCTTGAAGGCGGCACGCAGGGCCACCTCGGTCTTTCCGTAGCCAACATCGCCACAGAGGAGGCGATCCATGGGGCGGTTACGCTCCATATCATTTTTTACCTCTTGAATGGCCCGCAGTTGATCCGGCGTCTCTTCATAGGGGAATCTCTCTTCAAAATCATGCTGCCAGGCATGATCGGCAGAGAAAGCATACCCGCGAACCGCCTCGCGAGCAGCATAGAGAGAAAGCAGCTCCCGGGCCAGATCTTGAACCGAAGCCTTGACCCGGCTTTTTACGCGGGCCCATTCTTGGCCTCCGAGGGAAGATACCCTCGGCTGGCGCCCCTCTCCCCCGATATATCTCTGCAAAACATCGATCTGCTCCACAGGCAAAAAAAGTTTATCTTCACCGGCATATTTGATGTAGAGGTAATCGCGGGTTACTTCATTTACCTCCATGGTCCGGATGCCCATATACCTTCCAATCCCATGCTGCTCGTGAACGATCAGATCGCCAATCTTGATCTCTTGAAACTCCCTCAAATGACCTCTATCCTTGGCTGTCGTCCACTTCCTTTTTTTCCTGCGGGCGGGCATAATCTCCTGGTCTGCTAAAATAACGAGGCGTTGTGCGGGAAGCACAAACCCATTTTCGAGGCGACCAATAATAATTCTGACATTCTTTCCCGGCGACGAATTCAATCGCCACCCGTTCTCAAATTTCTTCAGCAGCCCCGTCCTCTCCGCGGGAAAGATAGCATTTAATTCCATCTCCCTTAAAATCCTCTGCATCTC
>JAAZMI010000199.1 GCA_012798895.1 Bacillota bacterium | reverse complement strand
GATCAAAAAGCGGGTCGGGGTGGCGGAACAGGCAGACGCGCACGGTTGAGGGCCGTGTGGTTTACACCATGTGGGTTCGATTCCCATCCCCGACACCACCCTTATCCGAACTTATAGAATTGCCATAAGCAAAAAGCAAAAACCTATAAGTAATTAGTATGGTTTTTGCTTTTTTATTATTCAGCCCCTGTCCTTACAATCCAGCCCATGCGTGAGGGAATTTATTTGGGTAATGGGAAATTCCTGGACCTGGTATTTGTAAAGAAGCTGGTTTGCTTTTTTAGCAATGAGCAGGTGCATTTCAACCTCCATACGGCCTAAAAATTATCTGCCAAGCTCGTCTCATTTTTCCCTGGATATATCTACTTATCATTTCTGCCGCAAAACCCCGGATTTATCAGTGGGGAGTATGTCAATACTTTTAGCAACTTTTTCAACAAAAGCTATAAGCCCTTCGCGGTCAACTGGAAAATTGTTCTGTAAGGGTGTTGCCCGTGGGCTAAATGTAAACCTTTCCCGTTGTTAGGCAGGTTTAGCCTTGCTTTTGTCGAATTCTTAGGGAGAAAAGATTTTTAGTGCAAAAAACGGGGTTTTTAAAAAGATCGCCTAATTACGCTCATGGGGGAATGCAGGTATGCCTAAAGATTATGTGCGGTGGAGGCAGGAAGGTAATATTGCCATTCTAGAATTGGATAATCCCCCCTTGAATGTTCTTAACTCCAAGCTCGTGGTGGCACTACAGGGACGCCTTAACGAGATAAGGGAAAAAGAAGATTGCCGGGCGTTGGTTTTAACCGGAAAGGGGAAGGCTTTTGCAGCCGGAGCCGATATAGAAGAGTTAGATGAATTGCTTCGTCTTTCTGCTGCTACGCACGAGCTCACCAGAAAAATGCATGAAACTTTAGAATATCTGGAGAGTTTCCCCGGGCCGACCATTGCCGCCATTAATGGCGTGGCGCTGGGCGGAGGTTTGGAGCTGGCGCTGGCGTTTGATTTTCGGATTGCCGCAAAGACGGCATCACTGGGTATGCCGGAGATCCGGTTAGGGTTGTTTCCAGGTTTCGGGGGCACGCAGAGATTGCCCCGCTTGATAGGCGTTTCCCGGGCTAAAGAGATGCTTTTTTCGGGCAAGCCAATTACTGCAACTGAATCGCAGCGCATCGGGCTCGTTAACAGAGTGGTTCCCCCCGGTGAGGTGCTTTCTGCGAGCAAGAAGATGGCGCATTCGCTGGCTGCCAGACCCGGAAGGGCTTTGCAACTTTTAAAGGAGGCAGTGGATAAGGGATTGAAGATGCCTCTGCAGGAGGGTTGCAGTCTGGAAAGAGATCTGTTTGAAGAAGTTTTCCGAACTGCCGATGCTGAGGAAGGTATTGGCGCCTTTCTGGAAAAACGAGAGGCACAATTTAAACATTATTGAAGGGACGGTTAAACAAGACCGTCCCCTTAATTAAAACAAAACATGATCGAAAACAGTTCCTTTTAGATTATTGTTGTGCTTCTACATTTCTCTGGGCAAAGATGTAGTAAGCATTGTAGATCGCGATGATCACGCCGATGATGATATTGTTAGAGGCCAGGGAAGTGGAAGCCATAACAGGAGTAAAGTTGACTATTGCTAACCAGATGCCTAAAATAAGGTGAATAATATGGAAAGTAGTCATAAGCGATTGTCCCCCCTTTCGGCAGATATCTTGCCCTATTACAATAAAATTATTCCAAAACGGGGGACAAAATTTTTGTAACACGTTTTGCTCGAAAGTGGGTAATTCATCGTGGAAAAAGAACGGCCAGGGAAGGATAAAGGTGATTATCTTAAATTTTTAGGAACAGCCGGTGCTCGCCACGTGGTCACCAGACAGTTGCGGGCCTCGGGTGGAATCTGGTTTTCTCTTGATGGCGAAGAGATATTGGTCGATCCCGGGCCGGGCGCGCTGGTGCGCTGCCTATCTTCTCGCCCCAAGCAGGATCCCAATCATCTAAACGGAATTGTATTAACTCACCGCCACATAGATCACTCCAATGATGTAAACATTATGATCGAGGCGATGACCAGCGGGGGGCGGAACAGGAGAGGTTTCCTGTATGCTCCCCGGGATGCCTTTCTGCCTCCCGATCCGGTGGTGCAGGTCTATGTTCGTGA
The DNA here is from genome assembly GCA_012798895.1 of Bacillota bacterium. GTDB lineage: Bacteria > Bacillota > Dethiobacteria > DTU022 > UBA8154 > JAAZMI01. The sequence goes on along the minus strand of JAAZMI010000199.1, from coordinate 1,327 downwards.
TTTTTTAGATGAGATTGTATGCCTGGGGGAAGGCAAAATAATTCAGCATCCCGGTTTCAAACTGGAAACGCCGGTCAGGCACCGGCATCCGGTGGAAACCTACGGCCTGAAATTCCTTCTGCCTCACGGCAATATCTCCCTGATTGCGGATACGGCATTTTTCCCGGAGTTGATCGAACATTACAGCGGCACGGACATCTTGATTTTGAATGTTGTCATTTTCCAGGATGTCGTCAGCGATCGCATCTACCATTTGAATTATAGGCAGGCCGGGGAATTGATCAAGGGGATAAAACCCAGAACAGCTATTATGACTCATTTTGGAATGTCCATGCTGCAGCAGAAACCCTATCTTCTAGCCCGCAATCTGGAAGAAAAATTAGGCATCAGGGTTATCGCGGCCTACGACGGTTTAAAACTACCGTTTGCTGATCTTCTCTAGGGAAACGCTTAGAAAGCAGCGGAAATTATAATTATTTTAGGCCCGGCCATTGTTTGGAGAAAGGGGGATAGCAGGCCGGCAGGCTTTTTAGACGGGGGATTTCCTGTTTTTTACAGGCAGCCCCGGGTTACCGTTAAAAGTTTGGTTGGCCTGGTAAAAATGTTTACCGCGATCTGCAAAATGGATCTGCTGTTGATGGGGAGCGCCTCTTTGAAAGAAAAACGCCGTATTGTGCGCAGTATAATTGAAAGGCTGAAAAGTCGTTATAATATCTCCATCGCCGAGGTGGGGCATTTGAAAGCCTTAAGAAGGACGGCGCTGGGTTTGGCCCTGGTCAGCAATGAAACAGTTTACCTTGAAAGAATGCTGAACAAAATTATAAATTTTGTGGAGGGAGATCCCCGGGTACAATTAATCGGTTTGGATAGAGAGATCTACTAATCGGTTCTTCTTTGTACAATCTAATTTAAATTTTGTAAATTGAAGATTATAGATTGCCTTCCCTTAAACCCGCGTTCTGGTCCTCATGCCTTTCTTCATCCCATTCCACTTTGCCGCTTTGTGGTAGAAGGTGCAGCCAGGTGTTGCCCGGTGCCAGGCGGATCTCCTCTCCATCGGCCCCCATAAAGCGTGTCCGTTGGTTGTTGCTGTTTTTTATCCAATTAATTTTTTGAATCCTGCCTTCGCTAAAAAAATAACCTTCGCCTTCGCCCAACAGGGCGATCTCCAAGTGGCCTTCCTCGGTGAAGACACGGGTGGCGACGAATTGCACGATAATGTTCTTTACCTCCACGGGTTTACTGTGGTTGCTGTCGATGAAAGGACTGCCATCGTTATAGCGGGTGTATGTTTTCTGGGGACCGTTCCAACGATATTCGACTTGAT
>JAAZMI010000198.1 GCA_012798895.1 Bacillota bacterium | reverse complement strand
GGAGATCTCCTCTCCACATTTTTCACAGAGCATGAAATTACCTCCTACTTTATTGGGTGATGCGGTTGCTTCCCCTTTTATTTTAGCATATATTTTAGTTTCGTAACACCCCTTACCGCATTCTTTAAATAATTATACCTCAAATTTGCCATCATCACGGTGATGAAGGCCCACTAAATTGGATACTTTGGTTGTAAATATGATTCCTGTTCCTGTTTCTTTTAATTCTCCGGCATCTACTATTGCGTTGAAGATCGGTTCGCTATTTTCTTTTTCTGTTAAAACAATGATTGCTTCTTTAGATGATTCGACACGCATGTTAAAGATTTTTTTGGCTTCTTTCTCTCCGGTCCCCCGGCCGTATAAAATTGTTGCACCGCGGGCGCCGGCTTTTTTTGCCATTTTTACGATATGGTCCGCATTTCCCCTTTCCACTATCGCGATGATTGCCAGAGCATCTCCCATTTCTCATCCTCCTAAACATTATATATAGTGGCTATCTGCTTAAGATTCCGAGCACCAATACAGAAACTACGGCTCCCACAGAGGTAAGACCTACAATGCCAAAACCGATTAAAAGCGGATCGGTATGTTCTAAAATCTTTGAAAGCCCCAGTGCGATGGCCATATTGAGGGGTATATTGACCGGCCCCGTCGTAGCACTGGCCGAATCGATGGCGATGTCTACAAATTCCCTCGGGGCGAAGTAACCCAGCGCTATGGCAAGGAGAACGGCCGGCAACAATATTATTTTGGTGGGTATATTATTGATTATCTTCACGATCCCGGCGCTCATGCCTCCGCCGAACCCGATGGCTACAGTGTGGATGAGTATAGTTGCCGGTATTGCTCCAACAGATATCTCCTCCACTTCCATTGCCAAGGCCTTCAGGGCGGGTTCGACCAATGTTGCAAAATAGCCGATGGCAAAGGCAAAGATGGCAATGATGATTTTGTTGTCGACGATGACGAGGTTTTTGCCCACTGCATCTCCGAGGGGTAAGAGGCTGGTGGAGATACCTCTTAAAAATAGATGGAGCCCGATGATGGTTAAAACGGCGCCTATTGCAAAGGAGCGTATATTTTCAATGGGTTTCTTCAACACGAATATCTGGAATAAACTTAAAAAAAGTACAATCGGTACAACAGTTCTCGTTGTTCCCAGTAAAGCGTTCAGCTCTTCGCCTATATTCATTAACTGTCTCCCTTCCATTTTCGTTCATTTTCACCCTATTTCCCTTAATTATTTTACCGAAAGCGCACAGATAAAACCCCCATCGGTGCGGCCGGCGTGCACTGCGGCGGTTTCCAGCGCCAGCGCTTCTTTTTCCCGGCTGAAATCAAAATCTGGCGGTAGGAACAAAACAGCCCTGCCTTCTACTTGTCTACCCGGCATGGCTGCCAGCAGTTCGTTTAGAGTATAAAAGCGGGCGTGGTTGAAGATGCCGGCCGGATTTCGGCGCGCTTTTTCTAGGTAATACTGTTCCCAGGGACTGTTTTTAGCGATTAATCCCACTACGAGCCGCCCCCCGGCTTTAAGCACACGGAAGGCTTCTTGCAGAGCCGCCGGCAAAGCGGGAACAAACTCCAGGGCTGTTACCGAAAGAACCAGATCGAAGGTCTGCTCGCCGAAAGGCAGTTTTAGGGCATCGCCCACCCTAAGATCTACTGTTAACCCGGCTTTCTCTGTTTTGGCCTGCGCTTGGCTTAACATCGCCGCTGAGATATCTATCCCGTTTACCTCCAGACCCAGGCCGGCTAACTCCAGAGCATATTGCCCGGTGCCACAGCCGATATCCAGCAGCTTCAGCCCCTTATGGGGCTGCAGATAAGCATAAAGAGCTTCTTTCTCGATTCGATCTACAATGCGTCCTTTGGGCGTGGTATACCATTTATCGTAGCTGGCGGCCACCTGCTCATACAGATGTTTCATTTTTGTCTCCTGTTAAAGTCCGGTTTTGCTGATAACCGACCTTTTTCTTCAATTTAGCTTTGTCCAATCCATATTATCACGAAATTAAACGGAATAAAACTGCACAATCATTATATTTTCGCGTTAAACTGGTTTCTGCCATCAGATTTTGAACTGTTTACAGTTCATCCTATGTTCCGGTTTTAATTAGTGTTAAACAAGGATTTTTTGTTTAGCGTGTGCTAGACGAACATCCTTAAAAGGGCGATGCAGATCATCCCAACGAGGACGGTTAGAAACATATTTTTGGAAAACAAAGCTGTGGCCAAAGTAGGAAAGGCGGCCCAGAGGTAGGGGTTGTCCCCGGGATGCAGGGCAATCTGCCCTGCGGGCATGAAGAGGATGGGGCCTAAAAGGGCTGCGAGGACGGCAACGGGAACATAAGAAAGCCAGATCCCAACCTGCGGCGGCAGTTTACGGCGGGAAAGTAGCAGGATAGGGATGAGGCGTGGCAGATATGTTACCAGGGCCATGCTGAGAATGATTAGGATGATGTTTTCCAGGCAGATGGGCATTTCTTCACAACCAGCAGTTTTTTTGTGGAACAGTATAGCTTTGATTATATCAGATTGTTCTTGGTATTACATTGTCAAATAAGATCACATCTTTTAGCTATTCTTTCAATTTTAAGGGCCTTTCCATTTTGGGGATCGATCTGAAGGTAGATGCCGTTTAGAAGACCTTCCCCGGCCGCGAGGCGCCATCTGGTCGGCAAACCGGTTAAAAACCCATCTAAAACCAGTTCCGGATCCAAGCCGATCACCGAATGGTAAGGGCCTGTCATGCCTGCATCGGTGATATAGGCTGTCCCTTCGTCGTAGATCTTCTCATCAGCCGTCTGGACGTGGGTATGAGTGCCGAAAACAGCGCTGACCTTGCCTTTAAGAAATCGTCCCATGGCGATTTTTTCCGAAGTAGCCTCCGCATGAAAATCGACGATGATGTTTGGCGTTACTTTCTG
>JAAZMI010000197.1 GCA_012798895.1 Bacillota bacterium | reverse complement strand
ATTATATGGAAGGAAAATTTAAGTAGCTGCAGAATATATAATTAAGAGAAAATAAATTCAATCATTTCTCAATTACTGAAGGAGGTACAAATTAACTCTATGGAAGTATTAAAGGTTTCAGCAAAATCTAATCCTAATTCTGTAGCCGGTGCTTTAGCAGGAGTTTTAAGGGAACGGGGAGGAGCTGAAATTCAGGCTATCGGGGCCGGCGCCCTGAACCAGGCTGTAAAAGCTGTAGCTATTGCCAGGGGATTTGTAGCCCCCAGTGGTATGGATTTAATTTGTATTCCAGCATTTACAGATATCCAAATTGACGGGGAAGAAAGGACAGCAATTAAGTTAATCATCGAACCGCGCTAAGGGTACGTTGAGTATTTTATATAGTTATTCTATTAAAAATTTAATCTGGTAATGGTCCAGCTTACACTCCTTTTTTCTATAAAGGTGTGTTTTTTTGTGTGTACGGGACTAAAAATATGATACAATATTAGCTGGAAGCCTGCCCTGATACGTATCCAGGAATACATAGGGGTGTCTATACCGATGTTCGAAAAACGAGTTGATCTACATAACCATACCAATTTTTCTGATGGCGTTTTAAGCCCTTTTCAGCTCGTTAAAGCCGCAAAGGAGAAAGGAATCGCCGCTCTGGGTATCACCGATCACGATACCATGGAGGGGATTGCCCCGGCAGAAGCAGCAGGCCAGAAGTACAATCTGGAGATAATCCCCGGCATCGAACTGAGTACAAGCAGTTGGGGAAAAGAATTTCATCTGCTGGGCTATTTTTGTGACCCCAGTGCTCAACAACTTAAAAATATTTTGGATACAATGGCTTCCGACCGGCAAAAAAGAATGAAAAAAATGATTGCCAGATTGGAAAATTTAGGCCTGGCGATCGATATAAGAGAAGTGCTTTCCCAAACTAAGGGTAGAGCACCGGGAAGGCCTCACCTGGCTTCTGTACTTCACCAAAAAGGTTATTGCCGCACACCGGCAGAGGCTTTTCAAAGATATATCGGTAACGGTTGTCCAGCATTTGTAGAGCGTTTTAAGTTGGATCTGTTTAAAGCAATTAATTCGCTGCACGCGGCGGGAGGAATTCCCGTATTGGCTCACCCGGGAATCTATAATGGCGATCGGTTTATCTCCTCCATGGTCAAAGGGGGCCTAAAGGGTATCGAGGTCTATCACCCCGATCACAGCCCGAAGGATGAAATAAGATATCGTCAGCTTGCTCAAAAGTATAATCTTTTGATTACAGGAGGGTCAGATTACCACGGGGGGGGTATCGGAACGGCACCTGCTGTAGGCACTGTAACGATTGGTTATCATTACCTGGAAAAATTAAAACGCATGGTTTTAAGATAGGAAACGTTTTAAACCGTTTGAATTGTTGGAAAAAAGGGTTTTACGCCCTTCTAAAGAATTAATGGTATTGTGAATAAATGTTTGCTTCGCCCACAAAAAAGGAGCTTGCTAAAGAGGTAGAGAGTTTATTTGCTGCGGGCAGGAGGTGGGGGAAACCTAGCAATAATAAAAAAATATAAAGGAGGTTAGGGGATGGATAATTTAATTCTTGGCTTGGAAATTTCAGTGATTGGTTTTTCGGTCACCATAGCCACCCTGTTGCTTCTAGCGGGTATTTTGCTCATTTTTAACAGCGCACTCAAGGAAAAAAAGGAAGGTCAGGGGGGGGGTACTGCATTACAGGAGATTGAACCGCAGAAAAAACATGCTGCAGAATCCCGGGTAGAGATAAGCCCTGCCAGCAAAGCTTTAAGACCGGAGATTGTGGCTGCAGCAATCGGAGCTATTAATTATACACTTGAAAAACAGGCCTCAAGCTATTCTGTTATCGCAAAGATCCAGAGTATGGATGAACCAAATAATTTCTGGGCTCAGGCCGGTCGGACCAGGGTTGTAAATCTAAGGCAGGACTTTGTATCACATAAAAGGGGGAAATTGAGATGAAAAAATACAAAGTATACGTTAATGGCGAACCATTTGAGGTTATAGTCGAGGAGACAGATTCACCAAAAGTGCAACAAGCGACACCGGCTGCGGCACCACCGCCGGCAGCACAAGCGGCACCGGTAAGCAAACCGGCACCGGCAGCTCCCCCTCAGGCGGAAAAACCGCCCGCACCCAAAACCGGCGCAGGCCTGGAGATAACTGCACCGATGCCGGGTTCCATTCTTGAAATCAAGGTGGAGGAGGGTGCACAGGTTAATGCCGGGGATACATTGCTAATTTTAGAAGCAATGAAGATGGAAAATGAAATTACCACCCCCGAATCAGGCGTTGTAAAATCAATTAATATTACCGTAGGGGCATCAGTTAACACTGGAGATCTCATGCTTGTAATTGAATAATTCGGGGAGGGGTAAAAATGCTTGCCAGGCTTTTGGATTTTATTGGCGATACCGGGTTTGCCCAATTGGCTGTCCCGGAACTAATCATGATCGTCGTTGCTCTTTTCCTTTTATATCTGGGTATCGAAAAAAAATATGAACCTCTTTTGTTAGTACCAATCAGCTTTGGGATGCTGCTCGTCAATCTGCCGTTGGGCGGGCTAATGGACCCTCCTACGAACGGGCAGGTCGGAGGTCTTTTCTATTATCTCTATCAGGGCATCGAACTGGGCATCTATCCGCCGCTGATCTTCTTGGGGGTGGGCGCCCTGACGGATTTTGGCCCGCTTATTGCCAATCCCATGACTCTGCTTTTGGGTGCAGCCGCGCAGTTGGGCATCTTCTTCACTTTTTTAGGGGCGCTTCTTTTGGGGTTTACGCTGCCGGAAGCCGGTGCAACCGGAATCATCGGCGGGGCCGACGGTCCAACGGCCATCTATCTGTGTTCCAAGATGGCCCCGCATCTTTTGGGGGCGATCGCCATCGCTGCCTATTCTTATATGGCCCTGGTGCCGATCATTCAGCCGCCAATTATGAAGGCACTGACTACCGAAAAAGAAAGAAAAATAGTCATGCAGCAGCTCCGTCCCGTGTCAAAAAGAGAACGCGTTCTCTTCCCCATCGTTGTGATCATCCTCACGGGGCTTTTTTTGCCGGCGGCGATCCCGCTCTTGGGGATGCTCATGTTCGGCAATCTCTTGAGGGAGTGCGGGGTAACGGAGCGACTTAGTGGGGCGGCACAGAACGAACTAAATAATATCATCGTTATATTTCTCGGGCTTACTGTTGGTGCCAAGGCGAATGCCGTCTATTTTTTAAAGGCGGAGACGTTGCAGATTATCGCTCTTGGCCTCGTAGCCTTCGCCATCGGAACTGCCGGTGGTGTAATTATGGGTAAGATTATGTGCAAAGCTTCAGGGGGTAAAATCAATCCCTTGATCGGTTCTGCAGGGGTCTCTGCCGTACCTATGGCGGCAAGGGTTTCCCAGGTTGTAGGCCGGGAGGCCAACCCCAACAACTACTTATTGATGCATGCAATGGGTCCCAACGTAGCCGGAGTGATCGGTTCGGCTGTAGTTGCCGGCATCTTTCTCTCTATGTTGCCCTACTAAGCCACCACCTAGTTATATATTACGAACTGATATAAGGTTGTAGCAGAAAGCATTAGACCTGTGGGAAATATATTACTCACAGGTTTTTTATACCTGTTTTAATTTGGGGTAATATGGAGGGTATTATCGTTTCCCGTTTTGTTATACTAAAAACCGGGCAGTAAACAAAAAAATTAGGAGGTAACAGTCGATGACCGTCGGCACAAAATTAAAAACCTGCCTGGCCAATCTTAAAAGTGCCCAGGCAGATCTCGAATCTTTTGCGCTGGATACTGACAATCAGGTAGTTAAACAGGTATTTTCGCAGTTTGCAGACCAGACAAAAAGCATTGCTGAAGGCCTGCAAACAAGAATTTTGGAGATAGAGGAGCAAGAACCCCAGTATAAGGGTTTCTAGTAGAAAACCTCTCTTGCCCAAGAGAGGTTTTCTACTAGATGCGGGTTAAAGAAGGCCAGCGTAAACTTTTGGTAAATTTAGCAGGGTTTTGTTGGAATAAAGAGAAATAAAGGTTTATAATAATGACGATATATAATGGTGTAAAGGATGGGGTGTAGATATGGAAAATACCAGGGTAAGATTTGCCCCCAGCCCTACGGGTGAACTGCACATCGGGGGGGTGCGGACAGCACTTTTTAATTGGCTTTTCACGCGCAACCGGGGGGGCAGGATGATTTTAAGAATCGATGATACGGACAAGCAACGTTCATCCCCCGTATTTTTAGATACGATTATCAGATCCATGCAATGGCTGGGTCTGAACTGGGACGAAGGCCCGCAGATAGAAACTGAGGGCGGACAAGATTCTTATTTCCAGTCAGAACGCCAAGCAATATACGAGGAAGAGGCACAGAGGCTTTTGGATGAAAAAAAAGCCTATTATTGTTTTTGTACCGCAGAGGAACTGCAAGCTGAAAAAGAGAGACAACGCCGGGTAAAACAGCCGCCGCGCTACAGCGGCCGCTGTCGTAATTTAACCTCCGCAGAAAGAGAGAAATTAAAAGAGGATAACAGTTTTGTAATCCGGCTTTTGATGCCGCAAGAAGGCACCACTGTGGTTAGGGATTTAATCCGGGGAGAGGTAACCTTTGATCATACAAACTTTGATGATTTCATCATCGTTAGGTCTGATGGCCTGCCAACCTATAATTTTGCTTCGGTAGTAGACGATTATAAAATGGGCATCACGCACGTTATCCGGGCGGAAGAACATCTCTCCAACACGCCACGTCAACAAATTTTGGCACAGAGGCTTGGCTACAACATCCCCCAATATGCTCATGTTCCCATGATATTGGCCCCGGATCACAGCAAACTTAGCAAGAGGCACGGCGCAACCTCCGTTCAAGAGTATAGGAAAATGGGCATCTTACCGGAAGCCCTGATTAATTATCTCGCTCTTCTGGGGTGGTCGCCGGGGGATGATCGGGAGATCATGACCATAGAAGAGATGATCGAATTATTTTCACTGGAAAAGGTCAGCAGAAACCCTGCGATTTTTGACCTCGATAAACTAATCTGGCTCAATGGCCATTATCTAAGAACGATGGAGCTGCAAACAATTGCAGAAAGGGCCAGGCCATTTTTTCAAGAAAATGCTGAGATATGGGCTACCTGCCGGGAGAGCCGGTTAGAGATTGAGGATGTGATCGATCTCGTCCGGGACAGGGTAAAAACCCTGAGGGAGATCGTCGATGCCTCTACATATTTTTATCTTGAGGACTTTTCTTACGATGAGAAAGGAACAAAAAAACATTTTCGCAAGGGTACCGGCGATATCTTAAAAAAAGTGGCCGAAGTCCTAGAACAAACTGAACCTTTTACCGCAGATGTTATAAAAAAAGAGCTGCAGCGTTTAAGCAAAGAATTAAAAATATCTCCGGCAAAGATCAACCTGCCGGTAAGGCTGGCCGTAACCGGTCGCACTATGGGGCCCGATCTATTCGATATAATTTCCCTTTTAGGCAAAGAAAAAGTGCTGGCCAGATTCAAAAAAGTAGAGGAACTTTTCTTCAAAGAACCGAACGGGGTGTAGAAAATGCGCAAAGTACCGGTATGGGCTTTGGAACCGGGCATGAAGATCGCCAGGCCGGTGTACTGTTCCCAGGGTACGTTACTTCTTAATGCAGGCCTGGAAATAAAAAGCGAATATATTAAGCACATGCAAAGGCTGGGCATCTTATCTGTATATATCAGAGATAACATTATTCCTGGCATTGAAATCGAGGATATTATCTTAGATGAAACCAGGCAAGAAGCAAAAAAACTGATCAGCGATTTTGCCCTGGAGGTCCAAAGAGAACAAAAATTTATTACCCCCAAGATATCTTTCGCCCACCAAGGTATAAAAAAAGTGCTAAAAAAGATCATCGATCAACTGTTGGCAAACCCCAATCTAATCATTAACTTATCCGATATACGGACTGCCGATAGTTATACTTTTGCTCATTCGGTCAACGTAGCAGTAATGGCCCTTACAACCGGGATTACGCTGCAGATACCTCTTTCTCGCCTGTTAAATCTTGGCATTGGTGCCCTGTTGCACGATCTGGGCAAGGTAAAGATCCCCATCGATATCTTAAATAAAAAAGGGAAATTGACTCCGGAAGAATATGAAGAGATCAAAAAACATCCCCGCTATGGCTATGAAATGTATAAGACGCAGCGCGACTACATGAGTGCAACATCAGCTCTTGTTATCTACCAACACCACGAGCGCATGAACGGCGAAGGCTATCCGGAAAATCTAAGGGGAAAACAGATCCATGCCTATGCTCGCATCTGCGCTGTGGCTGATGTCTACGATGCTTTAGTAGCAGATCGGCCCTACCGCCAGGCTTTTCAACCGCATGTTGCTTTGCAGATCATGGGATCAGCCGTGGACGAATTTGATCCGGACGTTTTACGCGCCTTTTTTCAACATATTGCCGCCTATCCCATCGGTACTCTGGTCGGGTTAAGCAACGGGCTAATCGGCGTTGTCATCCATAATCAGGCCGGGTTTTCTTTTAGGCCCAAAGTGATGGTGCTCGGCTGCAAAGAAAAAGGAAGATTTGAACCTTTAAAACCCTATGAATTGAACCTGATGGAAAAAATAGATATCATTATAGATGAAGTGTACAGCGTGGATGAACTTCCCGCGGCTATTATTAAACGGGACAAGCGACTGCTTAAAGAAAAAAGGTAATTGTATACTACAAAATACCATGGGATATATCTTAATTTGTTTAAAAAAATCGATAAAGAAGCCTCTAGTTTTCCGAATATGATGTTAAGCAAAATGGCCGGATACCCCGTTAACTATAACAAAGGTATGTTCTGATCGGAAAAATGCATCTTTTCGTAAAAACGAAGGGGGAAAGTAATGAAAATTAAGATTATCATCAACGGAAACATTCAACTGCAGGGTTTGTTGAATGAAACAGTAACGGCCCAGATAGTGCACGCTGCTTT
>JAAZMI010000039.1 GCA_012798895.1 Bacillota bacterium | reverse complement strand
GCCATAAGCGTATTGCCAATCAAAGAAAGGATTTTCACTTCAAACTGGCTAAAGAGTTGGCCGAAAAGTATGCTACTATCTGTATCGAGGATCTGAACTTAACGGCCATGCAACGGGAACCGTCCCCTTTGCATCAAAGGCCATGCAGCGGGAACCGTCCCCGTTGCATCTCAGCGGGAACCGTCCCCGTTGCATCTGGGATGAGAACGCTGCTACCAATATACACAGAGTTGGGACATCAACTCTTAAAGGAGAAGTTGTAAGGCCTGCTCCGGCAGGCAAACTTTTATGGCGTTAGAATCCCCCGGATTTAGCCGTGGGGAGTATGTCAAAGTCTCCATTAATATAGTTTTTTTCGGCCTGGCCGGCTTTTCCCCCGATGCTATGCCGTAGAAGCTTCTGGGCTTCCTGCCTTGCAGGAGGCCTTTGTTCATTTAGGACCCGGTAAAATGTGTATGAGAACACTATAACCGGATAAAATAGAAGAGATCGATGCTGCATAATTAAATTGAAATGGATGGAAAAACCTAACAAAAGGGGTATAGATGTGAAGGTAATTAACCTCCAGGCGGTAAAAAGAAAAAAACTGGAAGAAAACCTCCAAGTATTTCAAGAGCGTTTCTGGGAATGGGTTTTTGCTTACCGCTGGAAACCTTGTTCTAAGTGCACGCATCTTCTTTTTCATTGTTGGAGGCAGGAAAATATCTGGTCACAACTTTGTGGAACCTGTAGTTCCTATTTTTATTTTTATCAAGTGCTCTATGTCCGGGCGCTCAGGACTGTCTGTCAAAGAGGTAAAAAAGTGCCCACATTTAGGGAACTGGAAGAATGGTATTTCCAGCAGAGATAACATAATAAACTAAATAATGTGTCCCGTGTTTTTGGATTTTCTAACCTTTATTCACCTTAAGGAAGTTTAAGTGCAATATATAAGGTAGATCGATTTTATAATGGATGTAATAGAGAGCAATACAATGAAGGGTTGCATAAACCCTAGGTAATCTTATACTATCCTATGCAGCATTTAGTACAGGCTTGTAAGAGGTAAAAATGGGGTTTGCATTCCTCCCCTCTGGTCGGGGTATAATAGTATCAGCTAAGGTCAAAGATGGTCAGGACAATGCATCTTTAGGGTCATGGTGATAGTATAAAGATCTTGGCAGCGCAGATGCTAATAGGAATGAAATGGTGAAAATAATGAGCAATCTTTCCAATAATATGGAGGAATACCTGAAAAAACTTCTTAAATTAAGCACGGCCGGTTTTATTGATATCCGGAGGAAAGAGCTGGCCAGCAAGTTTAGTTGTGTTCCCTCTCAGGTAAATTATGTTCTGGAGACACGTTTTACCCTCGAAAGGGGTTATATGGTAGAAAGCAAAAGAGGAGGGCGGGGTTTTCTCCGGATTCGCCGGATACATTTGCCGGTAGAAAATATTTTGGCTATGTTTTTTCAGGAGGCTGCAGATAATGGGATTGGAAGCAAAAAGGCTAAAGACTTGATTCTAAGGCTTTATGAATCAAAGTTTATCTCCTTCCGTGAATCCAGATTAATAGAGGCTTCTTTGGGCAGCCTGCAATTGATAAAGGACGAATCACTTAGAGATAAACTGAGGGGCAAAATGCTTAAAGAGATGCTTATGGTATTGGTATAAATGAATTTATAATATTTTTTGGCATGCCCTTAAAATGGCAAGGAGGTGAAGCCGGCCCGGGATGCGGAGAAAAACATCAATGGGCCGGGGAAGATGCTCTGTGAAAGATGTGGGAAAAAAAACGCTACTGTTCACGTGACAAAGATTGTTAATGGCAACAAATCAGAGTATTACCTATGCGAGGACTGTGCCCGGGAAAAGGGGGAGACGGGGGCTTCCTGGGAAGGGAAATTTCCTTTACAGCAATTTTTTTCGGGTTTAATGAATTTTTTACCTCCCGATAGTTCCAAGGCGGTTGTATCCAAGGGTTACAGCGGATTGCAGTGCCCGGTATGCGGCTTAACTTATACCCAATTTTGTCAGGTGGGGCGTTTTGGCTGTGCACAGTGTTACGAGGCTTTCGGGCAAAATCTGCTTCCTCTTTTACGTCGCCTACATGGTAACCAGAAACACAGAGGTAAAATTCCGGCCAGGGTCGGTTCTTACGTCCGTCTAAAAAGAGAAATCGAACAGTTGCGTCAAGAGCTTAATGAAAAAGTGGCTGCAGAAGCTTTCGAAGAGGCTGCAGTGTTGAGGGATAAGATACGTCAGTTGGAAAATGAATCTGCTGAAGGGGGTGAAGATCATGTTCGATGAGGCTGGATCCGGAGATCAGGAAAAAATTACACCACAGAATGCCGGGTACAGAAATCCGCTGGATGAAATTATGAAGGCCAACCGGGAAGAGGATAGATTGCAAGAAGAGAAGAAAAAGGAGATAACCAGCAAATGGATGGAAGGGCAGGGGCCTGAGGCGGAGATTGTAATCAGCAGCCGGGTTAGGCTGGCCAGAAACATCCGCAACATTCCCTTTCCCCCTTTGGCTTCTGATGAACAGCGCAAAAAAGTTTACACGCTTGTCGAAAAAAATGTTCAGGGCAAACTGGGAAAAAAAGATAAATTAAAGATGATCGAGACTAGCTCTCTTTCGCCGGTGTTTCGCCAGGTTTTAGTCGAAAAACATCTGATTAGCCCTCTTTTAGCCAAGGAAGGCTACTTTAGTGCCTTGCTCCTGCGAGAAGATGAAATTATTAGTATTATGATTAACGAAGAAGATCATTTCCGTATACAGTGTCTATTGCCGGGTTTGCAGTTGGAGAGGGCCTGGCAGGAGGCTTCCCGGTATGATGATTTTTTGGAAAGCCAGATCGATTATGCTTTCCATGAAGAGAAGGGTTACCTGACGGCTTGTCCGACAAATGTGGGCACAGGGATGCGGTCTTCTGTGATGCTGCATCTGCCGGCGTTGGTTATTACCAATCAGATCAAACGCATTTTTTCGGCGATCAATCAAGTCGGCCTGGCGGTCAGGGGCCTGTATGGCGAAGGGACGGAGATGATCGGCAATATATTACAGCTCTCAAACCAGGTTACCCTCGGTCAATCCGAGGAAGAGATATGGCAAAATCTCTATGGTGTCACCAAGCAGTTAATCAACCAGGAAAAAAAAGCCCGGGAGCTTCTGCAAAATGAAGGCCGGGAAAAACTTGCCGACAGGGCGGGCAGGGCTTTTGGTATTTTAAAGCATGCCTACATGCTTGATTCCCAGGAAACCATGAAGCTGCTTTCGGATGCTCGCCTGGGGGTGGATCTGGGCCTTTTGAAAAGAATTTCTTTAAAAGCGCTCAACGAACTTTTGGTTCTTACGCAGCCCGGCTGCCTGCAGTATCTTAAAGGGGCGGAATTAAGTCCCTATGAACGGGATCTGGAGAGGGCGGTGCAGATTCAAAAATACTTGATCTGACATTTGAAAAACAAAAATACCACACACACATCAATTTTTGATATAAAGGAGTGAAAATAATATGTTTATGTTTGGACGCTTTACGGAAAGGGCACAACAGGTGTTGGTGTTGGCCCAGGAAGAAGCAAAAAGATTAAACCATAATTTTATAGGAACGGAGCATATTCTGCTGGGGCTGGTCCGTGAAGGTTCCGGTATTGCCGCCCGTGGTCTGCAAAACCTGGGGGTGGAGCTGCCTCGTGTGCGTGCCGAAGTAGAAAAGATTATCGGGAAAGGTGAAAAAGCCCCGGTTCAAGGTATCAGCTACACTCCCCGTGCCAAAAAGGTGATCGAATTGGCGATTGAAGAGGGCCAGAATTTAAACCACAATTATGTAGGCACAGAACATCTTTTATTGGGCCTTTTAAGGGAAGGGGAGGGTATTGCAGCGCAGGTTCTATCCATTTTGGGTGTCGATCTAAAAAAAGCCCGGCGGGAAGTGATCCAGCTTTTGGGCGGTGAATCCCAGTTGGGCGGGGGTGGAGGCCATAAGAATGTTCCCCAGACGCCGACAGTGGATGCTTTTGGCCGCGATCTTACCCGCATGGCGCGTGAGGGGAAATTAGATCCGGTGATCGGCCGTGAAAAAGAGATCGAAAGGGTTGTGCAGATTCTAAGCCGGCGCACGAAAAACAATCCTTGTTTGATTGGAGAACCCGGCGTAGGTAAAACGGCCGTTGCCGAAGGATTGGCCCAGCGCATCACCGAAGCGAATATTCCTGATATCCTGCGGGATAAAAGGGTGGTTACTTTGGAGTTGGCAGCCGTTGTGGCCGGCACCAAATATCGTGGGGAATTCGAGGAGCGCCTGCGCAAACTGATGTTGGAGCTGCAGCAGGCGGGCAATGTGATCATCTTCATCGACGAGATGCATACGATCGTTGGGGCCGGGGCGGCAGAAGGGGCTATCGATGCTTCGAATATCCTTAAACCGGCGCTGGCTAAAGGCGAACTCCAGGCTATTGGGGCAACGACTGTTGATGAATACAGGAAGTATATTGAACGGGATCCTGCCCTCGAGAGGCGTTTCCAGCCAATTATGGTCGGTGAACCAACGAAGGAAGAAAGCCTAGAGATTCTAAAGGGTCTGCGTGATCGCTATGAAGCACATCACCGGGTTAAAATTACCGATGAAGCACTGGAGGCGGCTGTGAACCTGGCCGATCGCTATATTCAAGATCGGTATCTACCCGATAAAGCCATCGATCTAATTGATGAAGCAGGATCAAGAGTAAGGTTGCGCAATTATACCGCCCCCCCTGATCTAAAGGAGATGGAGGACAAATTAGACGGTATCCGGCAGGAAAAAGAAGCTGCCGTGCGGGGCCAGGAATTTGAACGGGCGGCCCGCTTGCGCGACAAGGAACAGCAGTTCAGGGGCAAATTAAACGAACTAAAAAAAGAATGGGAGCAGAAAAAGGTTGTCTCCGATCAATCCTTGGTTGTGGAAGAAGATATAGCGCATATCGTTTCCAGTTGGACCGGCGTACCGGTGCAGAAACTGGCAGAAGAAGAGGCGGAACGCCTGCTGCGCATGGAGGAGATCCTGCATAGGCGAGTTATAGGCCAGCACGAGGCCGTAGAAGCTGTTTCCCGGGCAATTCGTCGCGGCCGGGCCGGGTTGAAAGATCCTAAGAGACCGACTGGTTCCTTTATCTTTTTGGGGCCTACCGGCGTGGGAAAAACAGAGTTGGCCCGCAGCCTGGCAGAAGCAATCTTCGGGGACGAGGAAGCCATGGTTCGCCTGGATATGTCCGAGTATATGGAGAAACATACTGTTTCCCGGTTGATTGGGGCCCCGCCTGGTTATGTGGGTTACGATGAAGGGGGGCAATTGACAGAACTGGTCCGGCGCAAACCTTACAGCGTTATACTACTGGATGAAATTGAAAAGGCGCACCACGATGTTTTCAACACCTTACTGCAGATTCTGGAGGACGGGCGCCTGACTGATGGTAAAGGCAGGACCGTAAATTTCCGTAACACGATCATCATTATGACTTCGAATGTGGGAGCAAATTATATCAAAAAACAACAGGGGATGGGTTTTAGGCCTGCCGATCCGGATAAGACTTATGAGTATATGAAGGGCAGGCTGCTGGATGAGCTGAAAAGAACCTTCCGTCCGGAATTTTTAAATCGGGTGGATGAACTGATCGTTTTCAAATCGCTTAGCAAGGAAGATCTCGATCAGATCGTCAATCTAATGTTAAAAGATCTGAGTGGGCGCATAGCCGAACATGGCCTGCAGATTGAAGTTACTTTGGAAGCCAAGGAATTGTTGACAAAAGAAGGGTTTGATCCTGCTTATGGTGCCCGCCCCTTAAGGCGAGTAATCCAAAAGAGGCTGGAGGATGGTATCTCGGAGGAGCTGCTTCGTAGAGCCTTTATCCCGGGGGAAACGATAATTGTAGATAAAATTGAAGGGAAAGATAAATTATCTTTTGTTAAGAAAGAAAAAGAGATAGATAAGGAGCCGAGTCTTGGTTCTCCCGAGATGGAGGAGGCCTCACCAAGTAAAGATTAACACTTAAATATAAATTAATATAATGTTTTATCTGTTACGCCCTGCTCTATAAGAGCAGGGTTTTTTCATATAAATGTTAAGAAAATTCTGGCGCAGGAATAAAGGTTGAGGGTAGCGAAGTAACCGAAAGTGTAGCTATGAGTAGCTTATTTAAAGAAGTTTTAAAAAAAAGGAATTTGACTTAGTTTGTAGAACATAGAATACTGTTGCCCAAACATGCAGAGCAGAAAGAAAAGCAAGGGGCACGCGTCGAAAGCGTTTCAGTAGCGACCTATTTCTAAGGGGAAGGGGTGTCCTTGTGAAAATTGCTATATCTGGTAAAGGCGGAGTGGGCAAAACTACTGTCGCCGCCAATCTGATCTATCTCTTTGCCAAAAACGGTTTCGATGTTTTTGCTGTAGATGCTGATCCTGATGCCAGTTTAGGTCTGGCTTTGGGGGTAGATCCGCAAAAGTTGGAGAAATTAACCCCGCTTGCGGATATGGAAGATATCATTGCCGAAAAAAGTGGGGGAAAAGGTGCCTTCTACAATCTCGATCCCGATGTGGAGGATGTCGTCGATGACTACAGCTTACAGCAAGGCCGGGTAAAATTTTTAATCATGGGGGGCATCAAGCAAGCAGGGACGGCCTGTTATTGCCGGGAGAGCTCCTTCCTTAATGCAGTTCTTAATTCACTGTTGTTGGATAAAAAAGAGGTAGTTGTTTTGGATATGAGTGCCGGGATTGAACATCTAACGCGCGGCACGGCCCGGGGTGTAGATATGGTTTTGATAGTGACCGAACCTACGAGGACCAGCCTGAAGACTACCGGGGTGGTTAAGCGATTGGCCGACGATCTGGGTGTAAAAGAGGTTAAAATTTTAGGCAACAAGATCCGCCGGCCGGAGGAAGAAAAATTTTTAAAAGATAATTTCTCCCCCGATGAATTTATCGGGGTTTTGCCGTTTGAAGAAAAGGTTTGGGAGGATTCTATGGCGGATTCCGCGGCCGGTTTTGCCGAGGAAGATTTGTTAAACGGAGTGGAGATCATTTACCAAAAGATTAGTGCGAAACGGGGGTGACGAGAGGATAATATGTAGTTTAGGAATATGTAGCCTTGTTGATTGATATTAACTCAAGAGGAGGTAAGAGAAAGATTATGGCGAAGAAAAAAGACCGCAATAGAAGTGTCGATCCGGCAGTATTAGAGATTTTGGCCCGGACAGAGGACAGCGGTATAGAGACTGCTTATGACCGTTATTTGAAGATGCAGCCGCAGTGCAACTACGGCGAACAGGGGATCTGCTGCCGTATATGCATTCAGGGCCCCTGCCGTATCACCAAGCGGGCTGACAAAGGAATTTGTGGAGCCACCGCTTATACGATCGTTGCCCGCAACCTGGTTCGTTATGAGCTGGGCGGTTGTACTGCTCACGCCGACCACGGGCTTCACTCTACTCTATTAGCACGGGAGGTTGTTGAGGGTAGAGCACCTGATTATGAAATTAAAGACAGTAAAAAACTATATGCCGTGGCTGAGCGCATGGATGTTTCCACCGAAGGCAAAGACGACAAAGCCATTCTGAAGGAACTGGTGGATATCGCCATGGAAGATTTTAGCCGTTTAGATGGAAAGGATCTGCACTGGCTTCCCAGAGTAATAGTTCCCGAAAGGACCGAAAAATTCCAGGATTGCAATATCCTGCCCAGCAGCATACACCGCACCATTGCCGATGCTATGGCCCAGACACACGTGGGGATGGATGCTGACCCTGTAAACCTTGTTTTTAGAAGCCTGGAAGTATCCTTGGCGGACTATACTGGCGAACATATCGCCACCAGTCTTTCCGATGTTTTGTTCGGGACGCCCAAACCGGTTGTTTCAGAAGCGAACATGGGGGTCTTGGATGAAGATTATGTAAACCTTGCCGTGCACGGGCATAACCCCATTTTAAGTGAGATGATCGTCCAGGCGGCTCGTGAAATGAAAAGCGAAGCAGAAGCTGCGGGCGCCAAGGGGATTAAATGTGCCGGCATCTGCTGTACCGGTAACGAACTTTTGATGAGGCAAGGTGTACCGATTCTTACCAACTATGCCTCCCAAGAGCTGGCGATCATGACTGGGGCCGTCGATGCCATGGTGGTCGATATCCAGTGCATCATGCCGGGAATTCAGCCGGTATCGGAATGTTTCCATACGCGCGTTATTACTACCAGCCCTTCTGTTAAAATCCCCGGTGCCTATCACCTCGATTTTGATGAAGAAAAAGCCATGGAAAAAGCGCGCGAAGTTGTTGAGATTGCCATCAGTGCCTATAAAGAAAGAAATAAAGAAGTTGTTATTCCCCAGGTTAAGCACAAAGTTGTGGCCGGATTTAGCACGGAAGCGCTTTTGGATCTTTTTGCAGCGGTTAACCCGGATAGGCCGATCAGCGTGCTTACCGATGCTATTTTATCCGGTGAACTGCGCGGGGTCTGCCTGCTGTGTGGGTGTAATAACCTGAAGCGCATCCACGACGAGATGCACATTGAAATCGCAAAGGAACTGGCGAGAAATGATGTCCTATTGGTTGCTACGGGTTGTGCAGCACAGGCTTATGCCAAATCTGGCATGCTAAACTGGGATGCCGTGGAAGAGATCGCCGGTGAAGGACTCAAGGCCTTCCTGGGCCGTCTGAATGAGGCCAATAAGGATAATCTTGTCGAAAAACTTCCTCTTGTATTCCATATGGGTTCCTGTGTCGACAACTCCCGGGCCTACGATCTGATGACCTACATGGCCGAAGAGATGGGGATGGATACACCGAAGGTTCCTTATGCGGCCAGTGCGCCGGAAGCCATGAGTGAAAAAGCTGTTGCCATCGGCAGTTGGCTGGTTACCCTGGGTCTGCCCACCCATGTTGGCGTCGTGCCGCCGATTCCCGGCAGCCCCCTGGTAGATGGTATCGCACTGCAAATTGCCCAGGATGTCTATGGTGGTTACTTCATCTGGGAGACCGATCCCCAGAAGAGTGCAGAGAAGATCCTTGCAGCTTTGGACGAAAGAACCTGGAAACTTAGGATGCACCAGAAAGCCAAGGAAACCTATGAAACGGAAACCATATCGGCAACCTGGTAGTTTTTATATCGTTAAAAGGAGGTAAGAACTCTTATGACAGATACTGGCGTATTAAGAAGGGAATGGGAAGAGTCTTTTGAAGAAATATATGAGGGTGCAGTAGACGAGGCCAATCCCCCTTTAGCGCTATTTCAAAAGGCGTATGACGGGGCGATTATCGCGACCAGCTATGCCGAAATTTTGCTAAACAAAGCGATTAGACGCTATGGCCCGGATCATCCCGTGGGCTATCCGGATACCGGTTACTACCTGCCTGTAATCACCGCCTACAGCGGAGAGCAGGTCGAAAAATTAGGCGAATTAGTACCTATTCTAAACCGTTTACGCAACCAGATAAAAGAAGAATTAAACTTTTTAAATGCCCGGCTCTGCGGTGAAGCCACCGCTTATGCCGCGGAGATAATTGAAGCAGTACGCTATCTTAAGGGGGACGATCTTCATGTAGCCCCCTGGACGGGTTTTTTGGGCGACCCCATCGTGCGTCGTTACGGGATTCTGTTGGTGGACTGGACGATCCCCGGTCAGGCCGTTCTCGTAGGTAAAGCCAAATCCTCAGAGGCCCTGGGCAAGATCGTTACTGATCTACAGTCCAAAGGCTTCATGATCTTCATGAGCTACGAGGTGATCGATCAGGCGATCGATGCCGGTTGTAGATTGGGTATCGATTTCATTACCTTCCCCACCGGAAACTTTACACAGGTGATCCATGCCGTGAACTACGCTCTGCGTGCCGGTTTGGCTTTTGGTGGTATTCCTCCCGGGGAACGGGAAAACCAGCGTGACTACCAGCGCCGGCGGGTGCGGGCTTTTGTCCTGCATTTCGGTGAAAGAGATGAAGTACAGATTGCAGCACACTTCGCGGCAATCTTCATGGGCTTCCCTGTGTTAATTGACCACGAACTGCCGGAAGACGAGCAGATTCCCAACTGGTACATCTCTCATCCTGATTACGATACTATGGTGCAGGTGGCCATGGAGGTCCGGGGCATCAAAATTAAGATCGTCGATATTCCGGTGCCATTCATGGTGGCCCCTGCCTTTGAAGGAGAGGCTATCCGCCGGAAGGACATGTACATGGAATTCGGCGGTGGCCGCACGCCTTCCTTCGAGTTGGTCCGGATGGTAAGCGAAGATGAAATAGAAGACGGCAAAATAGAACTGATCGGCCCGGAAATTAATGAGATCGAACAGGGTTCCGCGATCAGCGGCGGCCTTGATATTAAAATCTACGGGCGGAAGATGCAGGAAGATTTTGAAGCGGTGCTGGAGCGCCGTATCCACGACTTTATTAACTACGGTGAAGGGCTATGGCATACAGCACAGCGTGATATCGCCTGGTACCGGGTAAGCAACGATTGCGTGGACAAGGGTTTTAAATTCAAGCACTATGGCGAGCTGCTCATCGCCAAGTTCAAGGATGAGTTTCCGGCCATTGTCGACCGCGTACAGGTAACGATCTATACAGATCCCAAAGTAGTGGAGGAGAAACTGGCCGTGGCGCGAGAAGTTTATGCCGAGCGCGATGCCCGTCTGGCTGGATTGACAGATGAATCGGTCGAGGAATTCTACTCTTGCAAACTCTGCCAATCCTTTGCCCCCAACCACGTCTGTATCGTTACGCCGGAACGCCTGGGGCTCTGTGGCGCAGTTAGCTGGTTAGACGGCAAAGCTTCCTTCGAGATTGACCCCAACGGGCCGTGCGAACCGGTTAAGAAGGTTGGTCTCGTTGATGAGAAATTGGGTATATGGGAATCCATTAACGAATACGTCTACATCAACTCGAACCGTTCTATTGAAGAATGTTCGATGTATTCCTTTATTGAGCGTCCCATGACCTCCTGTGGTTGCTTTGAAGCGATCATGGGCATCGTTCCCGAAGTCAATGGTGTTATGGTTACAACAAGGGAACATGGTGGCATGACCCCCTGCGGGATGAACTTCTCCACGCTGGCCGGCTCTGTCGGCGGCGGCGTGCAGACCCCCGGTTTTATGGGGCACGGGCGCAGCTTCATTCTCAGCAAAAAATTCATCAGTGCCGACGGCGGCCTGGCCCGCCTGGTCTGGTTACCCAAAGAGCTGAAGGATTGGTTGGGCGATGATCTGCGCAAATCTGCAGAGGATCAAGGACTGGGAGCAGATTTTGTCGACAAGATAGCCGATGAGACAATTGGCACTACCGCTGAAGAGATTACACCTTTCCTTGAGGAAAAAGGCCATCCGGCTTTGACTATGGATCCACTAATGTAATTTTTTAAAAGGGCCTTTTCAGACGGAGCAGAATACTGCGATGAAGTCTAAAAGGTTGCTTTATTAACTTCTATATAATCTGTATGGTGAAGAGAGAAAGGAGTCGAAACAATGGGTTTAACGGGATTGGAGATTTTTAAGAATCTACCTAAAACCAACTGTAAGGAGTGCGGCTTTCCTACCTGTCTGGCTTTTGCCATGGCTTTGGCAAATGGTAAGACTTCCTTGGATCTTTGTCCTTATGTTTCAGATGAGGCAAAAGAAGCGCTTGCTTCTGCAGCAGCCCCGCCCATCCATATGGTAAAAGTTGGCGTCGGGGAAAATGAACTCGAGATGGGGGACGAATCCGAAATTTTCCGTCATGATAAACGCTTCAACCATCCTACAGTTATAGCAATCGAAGTAAAAGACAACGAGGATATCGAAGCCAAGGTGGATGCCATTAACCAGCTGGAATTTGATCACGTCGGCCAGCATTACGAATCGAATATGGTTGCTCTGGTCAATGCTTCCGGCGATGCGGCCACCTTCAAGGCTGCTGCAGAGAAGGCCGCTGCTAAGACGGAGAAGGCATTTGCCTTAATCAGCGATGATCTTGCAGCTCTGGAAGCGGCACTGGAAGTTTTGGCCGAACGGAGACCACTTCTTTATGCGGCAAACAAAGATAATTACGAAAAGATGACTGAGCTGGCCAAAGCCAATAATGCAGTTTTGGCCGTTAAAGGCGAAGACCTGGACAGCCTGGCTGAACTTGTGGATAAAATTGTAGCCATGGATTTTCGTGATATAGTTTTAGATCCCGGCTCCCGGGAAGTTGGCAAGGTTCTGGTGGATATGACCCAGTTGCGTCGTCAAGCAGTCAAGAAAAAGTTTCGTTCCTTTGGTTATCCTACGATTACTTTCACTACCAAGGATGATCCTCAAGAAGAGTTGGTTCAGGCCGGGATGTATGTGGCCAAATACGTCAGCATAGTAGTCATGAAAACAGCCAAAAGAGAGATACACTTACCATTGATGAGCTGGAGAGCAAACGTCTATACCGACCCACAAAAACCTGTTGCAGTGGAGCCAGGAGCACATGAAGTTGGAGAAGTAGATGAAAACTCTCCTGTTTATTGTACAACCAATTTCTCCTTGACGTATTTCCTGGTTGAAGGCGAAGTGGATACAACTCGCATTCCAAGCTACATTCTATCTGTAGATACAGGTGGTATCTCTGTTCTTACAGCGTATGCTGATAACAAATTTATAGCGGAATCAATTGCCAAGGCAATTAAAGAATTCGGCTTGGAAGACAAGGTAAAACACCGCAAGATTGTTATCCCCGGTGGGGTTGCCGTTCTCAAAGGCGAACTGGAAGAAGAATCAGGATGGGATGTCATAGTCGGGCCACGTGAATCTGCCGATATTCCAAAGTTTGCCAAAGAACAGTTTGCCTAAGGAAAAATTTCTTAATTCTTTTTAAAGACATGCGTTTTAGGGTATTAAAACCTTACCTGTTAAAGAGAGGAGAAAAGCGATGGCTGTTGAACTGTATAAAGAAAAGTATAGAAGCCAGGTGCGGGAAGTTGTTTTAGGGGCCACTAAAGAGGAAGGCGGCACACGCACCAAGACGATTACGGTCGGCGGGCAAACAGCACTGCCTTTCATGTATTTTGAAGGAGAGAATCCCCATCGCCCCGTGGTGGCGATGGAAGTTTGGGATGTTGTTCCTGAAGATTGGCCCGCTAGCTTAAAAAATTATTTCGAGGATGTCTATGACGATCCTGCAGCCTGGGCGAAAAAATGTGTGGAGGAATATGGGGCAGACTTGATTGCCCTTCGTTTTAAGGGTGCGCATCCCGATGGCAAGAATGCTTCTGCCGAAGACTGTATAGATGTTTTGAAAAAAGTGTTGGAAGCAGTTGGTGTACCGTTGATTATTTTTGGCTGTGGGGTAACGGAAAAAGACAACGAAATAATCGGCCCCATCGGGGAAGCTGGAGCCGGCGAAAATCTGCTGCTGGGCATTGCCACTCAAGATAACTACAAACCGGTAGCCAGCGCAGCAATGGCACATAAACATTGTGTTATTGCCCAATCTCCGGTCGATATTAATATCTGCAAGCAGCTTAATATTCTCATTGCGGAGATGAGCACCCCCCTGCTTGACAAAATTATCATTGACCCTGTTATCTCTGCTGTGGGCTACGGTATAGAATACACCTATTCAATTATGGAAAGGGCCCGCTTTGGTGCCCTGCAGGGAGACCGCATGTTAGCTATGCCCTGTATAGCCGATGTATCCAAAGAAGTATGGTCTAAAAAAGAAGCTTATGTTCCGGAAGAAGAAAATCCCGAGTGGGGCGATCAGGCGGATCGTTCCCTGGCTTGGGAGACAACTACAGCTACAGCCATGTTACACTCCGGGACAGATATCATCGTGTTGAGCCATCCCGAGGCAGTGAAGAAAATCAAGACTCATATTGATGAACTCGTGCAAGGTGGCAGCTAATTTATAAAAGAAAAGGAGGTAAGCTTTAATGATCATTATTGGTGAAAGGATCAACGGCATGTTTAACGATATAGCCCATGCTATTCGTGAACAGAAACCCGCGGCTGTCCAGGAATGGGCTAAGAAGCAGGAGGCCATGGGTGCCGGTTATCTGGATCTGAATGTCGGCCCGGCTCTCTCTGATCGTGTTACGGCTATGAAGTGGCTGGTAGAGGTGACCCAGGAGGCCAGCGATCTACCCCTGTGCTTGGATTCAACCGACTATGATGCGATCGAAGCCGGACTGAAATTATGTAAACAACCGGCGATGATCAACTCTGTGCCGGCTGTTCAAGAGAAAATGGATAGAGTTTTCTCTTTGGCCAGCGAGTATAATGCGGAGGTTATCGGGCTGGCGATGAGCGAAGAAGGTATACCGAAAGATGCAGAAAGCCGGGTAGCTTTGGCCATGGAATTGGTAGCCAACTGTGATGCTTATGGTGTGCCTCTGGACAGTTTATATATCGATCCGTTGGTCTTACCCTGTAACGTAGGTCAGGATCACGGCCCCGAGGTGTTTGAAACCTTGCGGCAGGTTAAACTTCTCTCCGATCCGGCACCTAAAACAGTAGTTGGCCTCAGCAATATTTCGCAGGGCACTGAAAACCGGGAGCTGATCAACCGCGTATTTGCCGTGATGGCCATGGCCTGCGGTTTGGATGCTGCCATTGCCGATGCCTGTGATGAAGATCTTATTGCAGAGGTGGCTACAGCAAGGATTGTTCTGAATATGGATATCTACTGCGATTCATTCGTAGAAGTATTCCGTACACAAAACCTGTAAGGTATAAAACATTTCAGCCCGGAAGAAACTACCTGAGGCTTTATGAAGAGGGAAGGTGAAGAAAGTGATCGTTGCAGAGAGAAAACCTTTGGCGGAAATTGCCGAGATGCTGAAACCTTTCCGGAAAATATGCATCCTGGGCTGTGGCACTTGTGTGACCGTTTGTCTGGCAGGTGGGGAAAAAGAAGCAGAGGAAACTGCAGCCGCCCTCTCTTTGCTCCGGCAAAATGAAGGCCTGGAGACAGAGATCAGCACCGGTACAATCCTGAGGCAATGTGAATATGAATATATCGATGATTACGCTAAAAATGGGTTCGATTGTGATGCTATTCTCTCTTTGGCCTGCGGTGTGGGTGTACAAACCATGGTTGCCAGGTTGCCTGATAAGATCATCCTGCCGGGATTAAATACAAAGTTTATGGGCTACCCTTTGGAGCAGGGAGTATGGACTGAAAACTGCCTGGGTTGCGGTGATTGTGTCTTGGATTTAACGATGGGCATCTGTCCCATTACCCGTTGCTCCAAAAGTATGCTCAACGGTCCCTGTGGAGGTTCCCAGAATGGAAAGTGTGAAGTCGATAAGGATGTGGATTGTGCCTGGCACCTAATTTACGAACGTTTGTCAAAATTAGGGTTGGCCGATAGGATGGATGTTATCCAGCCTCCAAAAGACTGGTCTACCTCCCATCATGGAGGTCCGAGAACAATTGTAAGGGAGGATGTCAGGCTTGAAGACGGAGAGTAGACTTGAAAAAATGCTGAATAGCGGGCACTTTGCCGTTACTGGAGAGTTGGGCCCGCCGCGCAGTGCATATTTAGAAACATTAAAACAACACGCTGACGCCATGCGCAACCACGTCGAGTCTTATAATATTACCGATAACCAGACGGCTATCGTGCGCACCTCCAGTATCGGTGTTGCTGCAGTCTTGATGCAGATGGGGCTGGAACCTAACGTGCAGATGACTGTTCGGGACAGGAACAGAATCTGTTTGCAGAGTGACCTGTTAGGGGCGGTAAGCATCGGTGCTAGAAACTTTCTATGTTTGCAAGGCGACCATGCCAAGTTTGGCAATGAACCCCAGAGCAAAAATGTGAATGATCTGGATTCTATGCAATTGATTCGGGCACTTAAAAACATACGCGATGAAGGTGTTTTTGTTAGCGGGGAGAAAATAGAACACCCTTTGCCGCGGATCTTCATCGGTGCGGTGGCTAACCCTTTTGCCGATCCTTTTGAATATCGCCATCTAAGGTTGGCTAAAAAAGTAGCTGCCGGTGCCCAATTTATTCAAACGCAGTGTATCTTTGATATGGATCGCTTTGAAAAATGGATGGAAAAAGTTAGGGAGTTAGGTCTGCATAAAAAGGTACACATCATGGGTGGGGTAACGCCTATCAAATCCATCGGTGCGGCACGCTACATGCAAAAAAATGTTGCGGGCATGATTGTACCAGATGAACTAATCGATCGGCTCAGAGGTGCTGATAATAAGCAGAAGGAAGGCCTTAATATTGCTGTAGAAACAATTCAGCGTCTTAAGGAGATAGAGGGTGTGGCCGGGGTTCACATAATGGCTATTGCCTGGGAGGAAGTCGTTCCGGAGATAGTGGAAAGAGCCGGGCTTTATCCTCGCCCCGAAATTGATTGATTAACCGGGGGTATTAGAGAAGGAAAAAAATAAGGAAATAGATAGATATTTTAAAGCAGGCCGCCGGCCTGCTTTCTTTAATCGCTGCACTAAATCTTTTTACCACTATAGTGGGTTGAAAAGATTAAAAGATAAACGATAAAAATCATCAATCCATGGCCGCACGGTCGGTTGCCGGCATCCTGCCACAGGGCCGCCTAAAGCCTGTACTTTGCCGAACCTGTTTAATCAAGCTGAACATGCTGCTTCTCCACATTTTTTCATACATTTGGGTAAATGATAAGTTCCGCTGTGGCCGTTTTAGCTTCGGGTTTCACCGTGAACTCTTTGCTGTGCAGGGGTAGGGTTTTTGCCTTGGAACGGCGAAGTGATCTTGAGGCAAAGAGAAGAAATAAAAGTTTAAATTTTGTAGTAAAGGAGGTATCTATTTGAACAAACAGTTCATTAAAGATTTGAAAGTAGGTAATGCTGTAAATTCTCAATTTGTCGTCCTCAACATACGTGAGTATCCTTTTTCTTCTCCGGCCAGAAGCGGCGAATCTTTTTTAATATTACAACTGGGGGACATAAGTGGCACTATTAAGGGCGTAATCTGGGAACGGGCTCTCATCAAGGATCCTATCTACCCCAATGATGTTCTACAGATTAAGGGTGAAGTGGGTGAATATGACGGGCCACAGTTGGTGATTAGAAATTTTAAAAAGATGAAGTTAGAAGAAGTGCACAGGGAAAATTTTCAGGCAGTCTCTCCCCGTAATAGGGAAAAAATGTGGGATATGCTTTTAAATTTAGTAGATCAAAACGTTAAGGAAGAAAACCTGCGGGAACTTTTAAAGGTGTTCTTTTCCGATGAAGAGTTGGTGGAAAAATTTAAGATCTCCCCAGCAGCCAAAATAATACATCATAATTACCTCGGGGGCCTTTTGGAACACACTCTGGAAGTGGTAGAGATCTGTTTACAGGCAACCAAGCTCTATCCTTCAGAACTTGACCGATCTTTGTTGGTTACAGCAGCCATACTGCATGATATTGGAAAAGTTGAAGAGTATGATTCACAAAGCTTCATCTTTGAACAGACAGATAAAGGCCGATTGTTAGGTCATATTACTATCGGTTTGGAAATATTGAGGGGATTGCTAGCCAAGGTGCCCCAGTTTCCGGAAAATATTAAAATACAGTTGGAGCATGCCCTAATCAGCCATCACGGCGAAAAAGAATGGGGCTCTCCGGAGATTCCCAAAACTTTTGAAAGCTTTACATTATTTCATGCCGATCTTTTTAGCGCCCGGCTCAAGCAGTTTCAACAGATAATGACAGATGAAAAAGGCTCTGCGTCGTGGACCAGCTGGGACCGGTTTTTAAAAAGAAAAATATATACAGGTTTTGATTCTTAAAGTATTTCAACGTAAATTTCAAATCTGGCAGGAAATTGGGCTAGAAATAGAGAATTTTTCATAAAGGGGTATGATATAGGTTTAAATACCTAAAACCTTTTTATTTTATCTAATAGACGACATCCTTTGTCTTTCGTTTTTTGCCATCTACGAGGGATGAGGAGATTAACAATAAGCGGTGAGGATAATGTTAAGCAAGAAAAAAGTAGTATCATTTTTAAAAAGTGCCAGCTATTATTATCAAAAAGGAAATTTTTATTTTCAACAAAATAAGCTCGATAAGGCGTTATTGTTTTTTAAAAAAACAATAGAAGTTGAGCCTGAGAACTCTGTTAATTATTATAATCTAGCTTGTTTGCTAAGCAGGATGGGTTATCTGGATAAAGCAAACGATATTTTTTCTTCGGTTGTTTATCAGATGGACCCTTCTTTAACGGAGTGTTATTTTCTGATGGCTGTTAATTATGGTTTAATTGGAAATTTGGATAAGGCCTGCCATCTCCTTAACCTGTATCTGCGTTATGCACCCGATGGAGAGATGGCGCAGGATGCAGAGGATCTGCTTTTTGCTTTGAGGGAAGAGGTGGAAGAGGTTGATTTCAAAGAGGATGATGAAGAGAAAGAAAGTGCTGATCGAAAAAAATTGCCGGAAGAAGAAGAAATAATCCGCAGTTACCATGAAAGCCCGGAGATTAAAAATAACTTATTGAAGACACTTTATGGGAAAAATGATCAGGTCGTCAATAAGGCGATGCATATTTATGGTCTGCTACCGGGAAAAAGCGGGGAGGAACCCCTGCGGGAATTTGTGCGCAACCCCTGGGTTAGGCAGAGGCTGCGTGTAAGAGCGCTTTTAGAGATGAAAAACATGGGTGTAAAAGGACAGGTAACAGTTTTTATGGGGGAAGGGCTTAGGGATATAGACCTATCATATTATCCTCTGATTGCGCCCATGTGGTTGGATGAATGGCAGGATGTGCTGGACGGTACTTTGCATAGCATGCAGCAGAGTAACATGTACAATGAAAAATTTTACGAGGATGTTCAAGCGATCTGGATCGATTTTCTAAATAATATCTACCCTCGCGTTCCACGCATCAATAAAAGAGCAATCTGGTCGGCCGCGCTGGAATATGCCATCACCAAATTCCATTTTCTGAGCATCACTCAGAAAAGACTGGCCCAACAATATAACGTTTCTCCTTCCAGTATTTCGGCCAAATACCAGGAAATTAACAAGGCTTTGAATATAGAACACCGTGCTTATCAAAATATGATACGTTACCTGACGCAAAGAAAGGATGAACAGCCCCCCCCGGAGGATGATAAACATTAGGGCCTCTTTTTGTTATCAATAAGGCCTTCAAGATAAAGGGTGGACAAAAAATATTGCATAGGGAAATTATAGCGATAAAAACAAGGAAAAGGGAAGAACTCGTAGATATTACTGCAAAAGTGAGGGAATTGATACGTTCCAAAGATATTGAGAAAGGTTGCCTGGTTATCTTTGTACCGCATACAACGGCGGGCATCACCGTTAATGAAGGGGCCGATCCTACTGTAAAAGAAGATCTGCTCTATGTTTTGCGTAAGCTCATTCCTCATCGCGATTCAGAATACAAGCACCTGGAGGGAAATAGCGATGCTCATATCA
The DNA here is from genome assembly GCA_012798895.1 of Bacillota bacterium. GTDB lineage: Bacteria > Bacillota > Dethiobacteria > DTU022 > UBA8154 > JAAZMI01. The sequence goes on along the minus strand of JAAZMI010000039.1, from coordinate 21,588 downwards.
AGGCTTCCCTTTTGGGTTCCAGTTTGACCCTGCTGATTGAGAACGGGGATCTGATCCTGGGAAGATGGCAGGCTATTTTTTTTGCAGAATTTGACGGGCCCAGGCAGCGGCGCATTCACTTTTCTTTATACTAGCAGCAACCCATCGTCGTAGATAGAAAAGCATATTTATGGGGAATTTTTTGGGTTCTGTCCTGCCCGCGCAGGAAAATTATCCCGGCGGAAGCCCCCCTGGCGAATAGATATCAGTTTACTAATTGCCTTTTTCCAGTAGGGTTTTCAAAAGGCTTCTCGTTTCTCGGGGAGACAACCCCTTACCCAGATAACTGCCTTCCAGCCAAATTTCAAAGTGTAGATGGGGTTCGTCTTTTCTGCCCGCAGCACCTGCACTGGTGCCGGAATTTCCGATATCGCCCAGGTAATCGCCAGCTTCGATCCGGTCGCCTTCTTGCAAGTATTCTGCAACCTTGCTCAGGTGGGCATAACGTGTTACCAACCCGGTAGGATGGGTAATCCATACCTGCCTGCCGCGCAGCTTGTCCAAAATAGTTTCGGGGGTATCTCCTTCTTCTTTGCATCTTTGGAGCATTGCCTCCCGTTCCTTTACAGGGAGTTCTGTAAAACCGTGATCGATGCGGGAGATAGTTCCCGGCCCGGCTGCAAAAACCGGGTCTCCGTAATTGACCTGGATACCGCAACATCCGGAATAGAAATCAAGACCTTCGTGTACGCCGTGGCGATAAGGGCGGGGCGCTCCGGGCAGTTGGGAATCCATGGTAGTAACACTTGCACCGGGTAAGGGATTTTGCAGGAAGGAAAGTTTTTCCAGCATGTTCTCATCCCCTTTTATCACTGTTCCTGTTTCTGGGGTAGATGATGAAGTTTTATTTCCCCCATTTTCTTCCTTTATTATTTCTTCTCTTCCTGCTTCTTGTAGATTATTTTCGTTACCGGGGTTTGTTTGTTGGCTTACCGGCGGGGTTACGGCAGGCTCTGCTTTCTCACCGTCACCTTGGATCTCCGGTGTTTCGGGTATCGGGCTGCCTGCCTGTTTTTCGGGGATTTCTTCGGGTAAAATGAAAGAGGGAAGAAAAAAGAAACCACTGATTAAAACAATGCCCACCAAAATAAAGGGAAAGAGGCTGCTTTTTTTATGCATTTTTATAAATCCCCACTTTTTTATTTTATCTTAACATATTTTTGCCTAAAGTGGTAACTACGTCAAGAAAAATATTTTTAGCTAGAGGGAAAAAGAAGTCCCCTGCCGAATAAATATTTTTTAAGTGGAGGGATAATATTGTGTACCAGAAGCGCTCTACCCCAGATATTACAGGTTTTTGCGGCCAAAGATCCTGAAGAGATGGCTGCACGCAGTGGGGCGGTGTTTCAGGAGGGTGAATTTATTTTAAAATACTGCAATTTTCCCCTGCGCATCTCTTATCCCGGGGGAGAGGTCGATTGGTGCCAAACAGAGCATGATACCAAACTTTTGGCTATAACCCACGAAGAAAGGGTTGTTATTTTAAAGTACCTTTCAACAGCGGTTGGGCTGCCCTCACGGGGGCAGTGGGTCTCCTTTCATGAGCTAAAAGGGGGTCCTTTACACTGGAAACCCTTTAGCCGGGAGGCGTTGGAACCGCTGGCAAACAGTTACCATCATCGCCGGGAATTATTTTTAGATCTGGGCTTGAAGCATGGTGGGATACCTTTTGAACAGGGAGATGCCGGTTTGGTAATACCGGTTTTGCCTCGCTTGGACCTTGCCTTTGTCCTCTGGAAGGGGGGGGAAGAATTTGCCCCGCGATCTACAATTTTATTTGATACGGTGGCGGAGGCATACTTTCCTACGGCTGTATTATACATCCTCGGTATACAGACCGTCATCCGCGTCTGGTTTCCCGGTGATACAAGATTTGACTAGACCACAGTAGAAGAGGTGCCTTTGTTGCCAAAAGACATGCTCAGTTTGAAGGATTTTACACGAGAAGATCTCGAGGATATTTTACAGCGGGCCGCTTATTTTAAGAAAAATGATGGAAAAATTTTTTCCTCATTGCAAGGTAAAAACATCGCTATCTCATTCTGGGAACCCAGCACTCGTACCCGCTTATCGTTTGAATTAGCAGTGCAGAAATTGGGTGGCAGAGTCATTAACCTAAATCCGCGCATATCCAGCGAGGAAAAAGGCGAAAATATGGAGGATACTGTCAGCACGCTAGCTTCTTTGGGCGCCCATGCCCTTATTTTTCGGCATAGCATTCCCGGATATATCCAAAAAATTTCACGTAACATAGGGATGCCTTTAATCAGCGGCGGTGAAGGTTGTTACCAGCACCCTACACAAGCCCTGCTGGATATCTTCACTTTACGTGAAAAAGGAGTCAAGTTAGAGCAGACAATGGTCATCATGGTGGGGGATATTTTACACAGCCGCGTGGCCCGCTCTCATTTTTTTGCGCTCCCCCTCTATGGTGCCGGGTTGACTCTGGTTGCCCCCCCGGTTTTGCTCCCGCCGGAACTGGTTCCCCCCGGTTCCGGGTATTCTTATCATCTGGAAGAAGTATTACCACAGGGCGATGTTATCTACTTATTGAGGGTGCAGAAAGAGCGGCAATCCAAAGGGTTGCTGTCTTCGTTGGACGAATATGCGGCTGTCTATGGCCTGAACGAAAAAAGACTAGCGTTATTAAAGAAAGATGCGTTTTTGATGCATCCCGGCCCCGTGAACGTGGGCATAGAAATCAGTTTCAAGGCTTTAAAAATGTTGGAGAGCTTTCCTACCCGGAAAGTTCTTTTTCAGGAACAGGTTCAAAACGGCGTCTATGTGCGAATGGCAGTTCTCGATACTTTTGTAGCCGGGAGAGTGATCTAGATGGATCTACTGCTAAAAGGTGGACTTCTATATGATCCGGCTGCCGGGTGGGAGGGTCCGGCGGAGATTTTGATTCGTGATGGAGAAGTAGAGGCTGTCTCTTTATCTTTGGGGCCGGTTGATGTTCCAAGCTTGGAATTAGCGGGAAAAATCGTATTTCCCGGATTGATAGATGTACATGTTCATCTCCGGGAACCCGGCGGTGAAGCTAAGGAGACAATTGCTTCAGGTAGTGCGGCCGCTGTAGCGGGGGGATTTACCGCGGTGGCTTGTATGGCCAATACAACGCCTCCGGTTGATGGCAAGGAAACGGTTGCTCTGATCCGGGAGCGAGCTCGAAGAGCTGATCTGGCCCGTGTTTATCCCATTGGTGCTTTAACCAGTGGCTTAAGGGGTGAGGAGCTTGCGCCGTTGTGGGAGATGGCAGAGGAAGGCGCGCGCGGCTTTTCTGATGATGGACGACCGGTAATGAACAGCGCCTTGATGCTTAGAGCTATGCAGTATGCATTGCCCCTTAATCTACCAGTTATCTCTCACTGTGAGGATCTTTTCCTGGCTGCCGGGGGCGTGGTCCATGCCGGCAGCCACGGTCACCGCCTGGGTTTGCCCGTAATACCCGCAGTTTCAGAATCGGCGATGGTGGCCCGGGATATTTTGCTCCAGGATACTCTGGGGGGGAAGGGCAAGCTCCATCTGGCGCATCTAAGCTGCAGCCAAAGTGTTGCCCTGCTTAGATGGGCAAAGGAGAGAGGAACAAATGTTACCGCAGAGGTTACCCCCCACCATCTGTTGTTAACGGAAGAAACAGTGGCCGACTTTGATACGGCAGCAAAAATGAATCCCCCTTTACGTGGTTCTGCCGACCGGAAAGCGCTTCAACAAGCCCTGCGGGATGGAATTATAGAAATTGTTGCCACAGATCATGCTCCGCACCAGCCCCAAGAGAAGGGGAAAGATTTTTTGAATGCCCCGTTTGGCGTAATCGGATTGGAGACATCTTTTCCCCTTCTATGGACAAAATTTATAGAAACGGGGCTACTTTCTCTAATGGAGCTGGTTAAGCGTATGGCTCTTGCGCCGGCACGCCTGTTAGGGGTTCCGGGAGGCACTCTTGCCCCTGGTTCGCCGGCCGATCTGGTAGTGATCGATCCCCGTCAGGAAATTACAATTGATCCCCGGTATTTCTACTCCCGCGGCCGGAATACGCCTTTTGCTGGTTGGCGTTTAAGAGGTGTACCGGTGCTGACCATGGTCGATGGGGAGATTAAAATGTGGAAGGGAAAAGTGAAGGGTTTCAGTCGGGATTTTCCCACCCTGGAGAAAATTTCTCTGCTAAAGGAGTAGGTATTTTGCTTGCCAACGCCCGTGTATTGAACCTCGAAAAACTTACTGCTTCAGACTATCTTCTCTTACTCGAAGAACCACAGTTTGCCGTGCAGGCCTCTCCCGGGCAGTTCTTGCATATCCGGATCAAGGATAGCCTGGCACCTTTTCTCCGGCGCCCCTTCAGCGTGGCAGGTGCCCCCCCCGGGAAAGGCGTGCTGCAAATTATTTTTCGCGTAGTCGGTAAAGGAACCGCTGTCTTAAGCCAGGCAAAACGAGGCACTAGTCTAACCTGTCTCGGCCCGCTGGGTAAAGGTTTCAAACCGACCCCGGGTCTTTCTCCGGCCGTGCTCTTGGCGGGGGGAATGGGGGTGGCACCCCTTCTATTCTTGGCGCATCTTTTGGCTAAGGAACAAAAAAAAATACTACTTTTTTATGGTGTGGCTTCAATTACAGAGCTCTTGCCCTTAAAAAGATTTCTACCACCCCAAGTAGAATTGCATCTGGCTACAGATGATGGTACAAGCGGTTACCGGGGCCCGGTAACCGCGCTTTTGGCTGAAGCCCTGCAGGGCGGCTTAAAACCCGGGGAGATGTTTGCCTGCGGTCCCAGGCCCATGTTGCAGGCCGTGGCCGGGCAAAATCGGGGGTGGAATTTTCCCTTGCAGGTCTCCTTGGAGGAGAGGATGGCCTGTGGCTTGGGCGCATGCCAGGGGTGTGCCGTAAAAATACGGCAGGGGGGAGAATCTTCTTACCGCATGGTATGCTGCGATGGGCCGGTTTTTGACGGGCAGGAGGTGATATGGTAAACATGGCCGACTTAAGAGTTAGGTTGGGCCCCTTAACATTAAAGAACCCTGTGATGGCGGCTGCAGGTACATTTGGTTTTGGAGCAGAGTATGCCCCTTTTTTCGCACCGGAAAAATTAGGCGCTTTAGTTGTTAACGGTTTAACGCTGAGACCGCGGGAGGGCAATCCTCCTCCTCGCCTTGCAGAGACCCCGGCCGGCATGTTAAACGCGATTGGATTACAAAACCCCGGATTAAAAATTTTTTTAGAAGAAGAACTGCCCCGCCTAAAATCCGGCCGCGTAGCGGTAATTGTGAACATAGCTGGAGAAAGCGAAGAGGAATATGTAATCCTTGCGCGTGAGCTTTCGGCTGTTCCGGGGATTATTGCCCTGGAAATAAATCTTTCCTGCCCAAACGTGAAACAAGGCGGTCTTCAATTTGGAACATCGGCGGCCGCCATTGCCAAACTGGTAAGCAAGGTTCGACAGGCCTGTGCCCTGCCTTTGATCGTAAAACTTACTCCTAATGTTACGGATATAAGCGAACTGGCCCGGGCTGCGGAGAGCGGCGGAGCCGACATTTTATCCTTGGTGAATACGTTGATGGGCATGGTGATCGATGTGGACACTGGGCGCCCTTTTTTGGGGAACATTACCGGTGGGTTATCTGGGCCGGCAATTAGGCCGGTAGCTGTAAGGATGGTCTATGAGGTATATAGGGCCACCGGGTTGCCGCTGATCGGCATGGGGGGAATAATGGAAGTTGATGACGCCCTGCAGTTTATGATGGCCGGGGCCCGGGCTGTGGCTGTCGGGACCGCCAATTTTATTGATCCTTATACAGTACCCCGGTTGATCTCCGCTCTGGATGTTTATCTGGATGCGAAAGGCTTTAACGGCCCGGAAAATATTATAGGAGCAGCGCATCGCTAATCCTCTAATTTATGGAAATGAGGCGGGAATATTGCAGAAAAACGGGGAACATAGGCAACAGGTAGCGGATAAAATAATTGTAGCTCTTGATGTGGGCAGCGAAGCAGAGGCCTATGCTCTGGTTAAACTTCTTTCCCCACCGCTAAGTTACTACAAAGTAGGTATGAAACTTTTCACGATCTGTGGCCCCCGGATAATTACCAGGTTGAAAAAACTGGGGGCTAAAATTTTTCTGGATCTAAAATTTCATGATATACCACATACGGTGGCTTCCGCTGCCGGGATTATAACAAGTTATGGTGTCGATATGTTCAACATACACCTTGGCGGCGGCGGGGAGATGGCCTGTGCTGCGGTGGAAGCAGCCCGGGAGACGGCTGACCGGAAAGGGTTGCCGTGGCCCCTGGTTATCGGAGTGACGGTTTTGACTTCTCTTGATGCACAAACACTGCGGGAAACCGGAATCGAACGGAGTTTGGACCGGCATGTTGTCGGCCTGGCCGCGCTGGGTTTGGAAAGCGGCCTGGATGGCGTTGTTGCCTCTTCGCAGGAGGCGCCAGCAATCCGGGCGAGATGTGGTGAAGATTTCCGGATCGTTACCCCCGGGATTCGCCCTTCATGGTCGGCACGTGATGATCAGGAACGGGTGTTAACACCACGGCAGGCTTTAGATGCCGGCGCCGATTATCTTGTAATCGGTCGCCCGATCATTAAACATCCGTCTCCGGAAAAAGCTATTGAAAAAATTCTTGCTGAAATGTACAAGTAATTGTATAATTCTAAGGAAAGCTAATTTTTTAAAATGGCCGTGAAAGCCCCGTGGGGGCAAAAAGAAAAGATCCATATTTTTTTGTTTCTTTATTCAAAATCTTCAATAGCCACCTTCCCTTATTTATGAATTTTTTAAATTAATATTGGTAAAGGGGAACCTTGGGAGATGAAAAAAATTAGAATTATTGGTTGTGGCAATCTTTTGGCTTATGATGAAGGTGTGGGTATTCACGTGGCAAGGCGTCTACAAAATGAAATTTTACCGGAGGGCACCGAAATTAGAGAATTGCGTGTTCCAGGGCGGGCATTGGAAGAGCTGTTGGTCGGTTCTGATAAAGCGATTATAATTGATGCCTGCGCCGGCCAGGAACAGGTAGGCACTATTTCCCGCTATGCATTGCAAGACGATGAAGACAGCAAGCTAAAAGAGGTGCTTAATAATACAATTCATGCTTACCATTTCTACCCTGTATTGGAGAAGCGCGGTAAAACTATCATGGAAGGTCTGCCTAAAGAGATCGTGGTCATCTGCATAGAGATCGAAGAGCGTGATAGATTTTGTATCGGATTAAGTCAAAATATATTTGCCATTGTGGATGATGTCGTACAGATGATTATGCAGGAACTCTATTAAACTGGCTGCAGGGAAAGGCGTATATTTACGGCAAAAATGTAAATTTACCGGATAAGAGGAAAGAATAAGATAAAAGTGGTGGTAAAATGCGTCTTGGTATACATATGACCCAAAAAGGGGGATTTGCTCGCAACGTTCGACGGGCTGCTGAAATTGGCTGCGAAACATTACAGGTATTTATTGGCAGCCCAACATCCTGGCGTGCTCCGCAGTTGGATGCATCAGAGGTTGAAAAGCGTCGTCATGTTTTGTTGGAATGTGGAATTGAGCCGCTGATAGTACATACAGCTTACCTCATTAATCTGGCATCAAAAAAAGAGGAATTTCTAATTAAATCGGGACAATTGTTGCAGCAAACCATGTCCAATGCCCATCTTTTAGGTTCCCTCTATGTTATCTTACATGTCGGTAGTCATGGGGGCCGAGGCTATCAGGAAGGGTTGGATCTCTTTATCTCCACCATGAAAAGGGAGATGCAAAACTGGCCATCCGGTGTAGAACTGCTTCTGGAAAATACGGCCGGGGCGGGAACCTCTCTCGGGGGATCTTTTACTACTATCGGCAAAATTTTGCATTCTTTGGGAGAAGAGGCCCCCGTGGGCGTTTGCCTGGATACGGCGCATGCCTGGGCAGCCGGATACGATCTTTCCACTCCGGGTGGTCTGGCAGAGACGATGGATGAACTTAGTGAACACATTGGAATGGATAGGGTCAAGGTCATTCATTTTAATGACAGCGTCTCACCGCGCGGTTCTTACAGGGATCGCCACGCACATCTCGGTGAAGGTACAATTGGTGAGGAAGGCCTACAGGCCTTTTTAAGCTACCCCTGGCCGGAAGATATGCCTGTCATTCTGGAAACCCCCGATAGGGGAACGGATAAGGATGCCCTTAATTTGGCTCGTCTGCGTTCTTATGTCTCCAAATGCCCGCAAGGCTGGGGAAAGCACAAGGAATGAATCAGGTGATCAACGAAGAGTTTTTAAAATAGTTGGATGGAAGCGTCATTAATACAGCGTGCAGAACTGGTGGTAGGTCTCCCTTGCGGGGCAAAAAGTGATATTCTGGCCGGCGGGCATCTAAGAAAGATGAAAATATCCCAAAGTATTAAGCCTTTCGTACTCCTTGTGTAAGATATCCTCCAGTTGGATATTTAAAAGGTGACACAGAGCAGTCAGATAAAAAAGCTGTTTACCGATTTCTTCCCCTATGATCTCCTTGCAGTTTTCACATAAACTTCCCTGTAAGTGGGAATTCATATATTTTCGGCAATCCTCCAGGGAAATTTCCTCCGGCAGTTGTTGTTTGCAAGCCTTTACGGAGATGCATCCGCAAAGTGTTATGGATTTTGTAATTGCCCTGTTTATTCGTATTGCAGATTCAGCATGTTTGGAAGTGCTGTCTAAAATACTACGGTGTTTGAGCAGCAGTTTGGATACTTTATCTTGAAAAAGAGAGATTGCTTCTTTGTTTTCCATATTCATATTTTCAGGTCACCCCTTTTACTTCAGTAACCTTATTATACTTGCTGTTTTAAAAATTTGTCAACTTTCTTTGCTCCGCTGCAAGCCAGAAGAAATATGTAAAAAAATTGCCGCACCATTGACATGGCCCCTGTACATGTGATAAAGTATACGTTTTTTTTGACAGGAAGGCAAAATTATGATATGATAAAGCTTGATGGTCATCTTTAGGGGGGACTTGTTTAAATGTTTAACATTGGGGATAGGGTTGTATATCCGATGCATGGTGCCGGTGTTATCGAAGCGATCGAGGAAAAAGAAATACTTGGAGACAAAAAGAAATATTATGTTATGAACATACCCGCTGGAGACATGAAAGTAATGGTGCCTCTTGATAATGTGCAGAAAGTAGGTTTGCGGGATGTAGTCGGAAAATCGGCACTTGACAAGGTTTATGGGATTCTGGAAAGCGAAGGAGAACTGTCTAACACTAACTGGAACCGGCGTTACCGGGCGAATATGGAAAAAATTAAAAGCGGCAGCGTTTTTAAGGTTGCTGAAGTCGTGCACAGCCTGCTGTTACGGGACAGAGTTAAAGGTCTCTCTACCGGGGAAAAAAGAATGCTGGAGACTGCCAAGCAGATTTTGATCAGCGAACTGGTTATGGTACAAGGTGCCGACCAGAATGAAGTGATGTCTGATCTGGAGAGACTCTTTAACAAAGTTTAATTTAAAAATTTTATTTCCTTAAATGGCGAAACAAAACTGAAGAAAATCTCTATATTTTAAAGACATCACTTCGATGTCTTTTTTTTTAATGATTTTAAATCATTTTTGCAAATATTTCCTGCTTTGGGTATAATAATTCTTGAAGTAGGGCAAAAATATAAGTTATAATAAGAACAATGAGGAAGAAAGGAGGTGCAAAACCCCATGTTTGAGCTAATTTTGCGCATTTTCCTGACGGTGATTGGTTTTGTGGGCGGGCATGAAATATTTAAAGCAGCTTTCCCGTCGCTATTAGCTGCTACAGGTTTTTCTGTACCCTTATCCGTGGAGACGCGGCTTCCCATGGTGGGAGGAGCTATACTTGGACTTATCTGTTATTTTGTGACCCCTTCCCTGGTTGTATCGGTAAATAAACTCGCTGTCTGGACGGATAGCAAGATTAAAACCGTTCCTACCCAGGATATTATTCTTGGTGCTGCCGGTTTGATTATCGCTTTGCTAATTGGTGTCTTATTAAATTTTCCCCTCCAGCGTATCCCCTGGTTGGGTCCTTATCTCTCTCCGGCTGTAACACTTATTTTAAGTTATCTGGGGATCACTATCATACTTAGCCGCAAAGATGAATTTGCATTTTTATCAGCATTTTTTCTCAAGCGCAGCAGCCATCAGGAAAGAAAAAAATTGCCCCCGGTAAAAATTCTGGATACAAGTGTAATTATTGACGGGCGCATTATGGATATTAGTAAAACAGGTTTTATGGAGGGAGAGATTGCTGTACCGGGTTTTGTTCTGGAAGAACTGCGGCATATTGCCGATTCACCTGATCTACTAAAAAGGAATCGCGGCCGGCGCGGTCTTGACATTTTAAACACAATGCAAAAGGAGATGGATATTGAGATAACGATCATCAATAAAGATTACGAAGATACTACAGAGGTGGATAACAAACTAATTAAATTGGCCCAGGAAACATCGGGTATAATTGTAACAAACGATTATAATCTTAACAAAGTGTGTGAATTGCAGGGAGTATCTGTTTTTAATATTAATGAACTGGCAAATGCTGTAAAACCTGTGGTGCTTCCCGGCGAAGAAATGCGCACACAGATCATAAAAGACGGTAAAGAAGCGGGCCAAGGTGTAGCCTACCTCGATGATGGTACGATGGTCGTTGTGGAGGGCGGAAGGCGTTATATCGGGGAAACCGTAGATGTCCTCGTTACCAGCGTGTTGCAAACGGCTGCCGGGAGGATGATTTTTGCCAAACCAAAAGGCAATTTTACGGAAAAAATTACCTTAAAACAATAACCTTCATTCCCTAAAACGAAGGACGAGGAGGGTGAGGGTGAACGATAAAATAAAAATAAAACAGCAGCCTGTTTTATTGATTACCGCTGCCGGAAGGGGGAGCCGCATGGGAAAAGAGGTCCCCAAGCTTTATCTCCCCCTGGCAGGAAAACCCGTTTTAGCACATACTTTGACAGCTTTTCTTGGCCTTGATCTTTTTTCTTCTATATTGATCGTTATTGCCCCCGACGGGAAAAAATTATTTGACGAACAGATCCGGATACCCTTTTTCCCCGAAGAAAACCGGTTTTTTTTGATAGAAGGGGGAGAAGAGCGCCAATATTCTGTCTTCAATGCTTTAAAATACCTCCATGCAAAAAAGCCGGTGCAGGATTTTGTAGTTTGTATCCACGATGGTGCCCGGCCACTGGTCGATAGCTCTTTGATCTTAAGCGTTTATAAGGAAGCCCTCTCTAGGGGGGCAGCCGTTCCCGGTATTCCCCTGCAAGATACGATTAAAGAGATCGATAACAATATGGAGGTTCGGAGCACACCTCCGCGGGAAAATTACATGGCAATTCAGACCCCCCAATGTTTTTTATTTTCCCTTCTTTGGCGGGCCCATCTACGGGCAAAGGAAGAAAATTTTTGTGGGAGCGATGATTCTATGCTCCTTGAACGTTTGGGGATCGGGGTAAAGGTTGTCCCGGGTAATTTTGCCAACCTCAAATTGACCACACCCTTTGATCTGGAAATAGCCCGGGCTTATCTGGCCGGAAGGAGGAAAAATGGATGAAAATGCGCATTGGTATCGGTTACGATGTTCATCCTCTTAAGGCCGATCTTCCGCTAGTGCTGGGGGGCGTAGAAATTCCTTTTCCACGTGGTTTAGCAGGGCATTCTGATGCTGATGTTCTCTTGCACGCCATCATGGACGCCCTGCTTGGTGCTGCAGCCCTAGGGGATCTGGGCCGGCATTTTCCACCGGATGATTCCCGCTACCGGGGCATCTCCAGCCTTTTTCTATTACAGGAGGTTGCCCACCTGCTTGCCAAAAAAAAGTATACTGTACAGAACATCGATAGCATTATTATTGCCCAAAAACCCCGCCTTTTTCCCTATCTGCATGCAATGCGGCAGAAGATTGCTGCTGCGCTTGCCTTGGAAGAGGACCTCGTTTCCATAAAAGCTACAACCACGGAAAAATTGGGTTTTACGGGTGAGGGAAAGGGTATCGCCGCCCATGCTGTTGTTCTGTTGCTGAAAAAATAGGGAATTTTGCAATGCAGACGAAGATATCCGGCCTGTTGTCTATTATAATAAATTGGGAAAGGAGTAGGGATAATGATTACCCTGTACAATACGCTGACCAATAGAAAAGAACCGTTAAAGCCGGTCCGGGAAGGAGAAATAGGCATCTACGCCTGTGGGCCCACCGTCTATGATTATTTTCATATTGGCAATGCCCGGATTTTTATTCTTTTCGATGTCCTGCGTCGTTATCTTACTTATCGTGGTTATAAAGTTACCTTTGTTCAAAATTTTACCGATATTGATGATAAGATGATCAACAGGGCAAAAGAGTTGGGTATCTCTGTTACTGAGCTGGCGGCACGTTTTATTCAGGCCTACCAGGAAGATGCTGCTGCGCTGGGAGTTCGGCCGGCCGATCATCATCCCCGGGCCACAGAGCATATTCCCCAAATCATTGCCCTGATCCAGAAACTTTTGGAAAAGGATCTGGCTTATGAGATCGAGGGGGATATCTACTTCCATGTGGAAGCTTTCCCGGACTATGGAAAGCTTTCCGGCCAGGGTTTGGATGAGCTGCAGCTTGGGGCCAGGGTGGAGATCGATGCACGGAAAAAACACCCCATGGATTTTGCCCTTTGGAAAAAAAAGAAACCGGGGGAACCCTCTTGGGAAAGCCCCTGGGGGAAGGGCCGCCCGGGCTGGCATATCGAATGTTCGGCGATGTCCATGCATTATCTGGGCGATACCATGGATATACACGTTGGTGGCCAAGATCTGATCTTTCCGCACCATGAAAATGAGATTGCTCAGAGCGAAGGGGCCACCGGTCAAACGTTTGTCCGGCACTGGATCCACGCTGGCTATCTAAATATCGACCAGGAAAAAATGTCGAAAAGTCTTGGTAATGTACTTACGATCAAAGAACTTAAGAAAACTACCGACCCTCTGGTTCTTAGATTCTTTATGCTCTCTGCGCATTACCGATCACCGATTAATTTTTCGGCGGAATATCTGCAGCAGGCAACCAGAGCCCTGGAAAGACTGCATACTTTGGTCTATAATTTGAAGGATAGTATACAAAGGCTGGCAAAAGATTTTCCTGATACTGCCGATGAAGAACATCTGTTACAAAGCTTGGAAGAAAACCGTAAAAAATTTATAACAGTAATGGATGATGATTTTAATACAGCCGGAGCCTTTGCCGTGCTTTTCGAGCTGGCCAAGGATACAAATATCTATCTGAATCGTCCCCAGCAACCACAGCGGAAAGTGTTGGAACTTATCTTGGAATTTTACCGGGAGGTCGATGAAATCTTTAGCTACCTGCCTCAACAGCCGCAGAGTACCGCCCTGGAGAAAGAAGTGGAGGCTTTAATTGCCAGCAGGGAAGAAGCCCGCCGCCGTAAGGATTGGGCCCTGGCAGATTCTATTCGGGATCAGCTACGGGAGAAAGGAATAGTTCTGGAGGATACTCCCCGGGGGGTAAGGTGGAAAGCTTTGACGGGGAAATGAATGGAGGGTTAAGAGAGGTTATGCACAAGGAAAAAAAAGTCTTAAACCGTGGCTTTGTCGAGCTGGTAGAATGGATGGGCGGCGATGAAGCCGTGATTCGCAATGCCCGCCGCTGTTGGCGGAGTGCTTCCAAAGGTACGGAAAGCGATCGCAAACTTTTGAAACATCTGCTGCTCAAAGGGCACAAGACCCCTTTTGAAGCCATGGTTTTTACTTTCGATATTAAATGTCCCCTTTTTGTAGCTAGGCAGTGGTTTAGGCACCGCATGGGTTCTTTCAATGAAGAATCGCTGCGTTATTGCGTGGCAGAAAGGGAATATTTCGTGCCGGAAGGGTTACCGGCAAAGTTGAGGGATGAATGGAGGGAGCATCAGGAGGAAACTTTTACTCTTTACGAACAGATGATTAGCCGTCACAGCCTACGCCGGGAAGCGGCCCGTGCCATCTTGCCGATAGGTATCTATACCCGCTTCTATTGGACGGTAAATGGCAGTTCTTTAATGAACTTCTTATTGTTGCGGACAAGCAGGCAGGCGCAGCGGGAGATTCGTGCTTACGCCCGGGCTATACTGGAGATAGTATCAACAGTTGCCCCCTGGTCTTTTTCCATCTTTCAGGAATTTGTTTTAAAAGGTGGTGAATCCGGGTCGCATGAAGAAGCATGATCTTATCTGGGGCCGTCACCCAATCTTGGAGGCCCTGCAAAGCGGTCTGCCCCTGGTTAAAATTTTTTTGCAGGAAGGGGCCCGTGGTTCCATTATTGACAAACTTAAACGAAAGGCCCGGCAAAACGATGTTCCGGTAGAGCGAATAAGCCGTGCCTTTATCGATTCACAGGCCCCGGGGCAGAGGCACCAGGGAGTGGTGGCCCGGATGGAACCGTTTACCTATCTAACTGTTGCCGATCTGCTGCAGAACGCCCGCGCAAAACAAGGACACCCTTTTCTGCTGCTCCTGGATCACCTTCAAGATCCGCAAAATTTCGGATCACTTTTACGGACCGCTGATGCGGCCGGCCTCGATGGTGTAATTATTCCCCGGGATCGGGCCTGCGGGGTAACGCCGGCAGTATTTAAGAGCTCGGCGGGTGCTGCGGCACATATCCCCCTGGCCCGGACGGTAAATCTGGCCCGGGAGATGGACTACTTAAAAAAAGAGGGTTTTTGGCTGGCCGGAGCAGATATGTCGGCGGATCTTCCTTATTTTGATGCTGATTTCAACCTCCCGCTTGTTCTGCTGTTGGGCAGTGAAGGCAAGGGCCTTTCTAGATTGCTCCGACAAAAATGCGATTTTTTAGTACATATCCCCCTGGCGGGCCGTATATCTTCGTTAAATGTTGCCGTCGCCGGAAGTATTATCATTTATGAGGCTTTTGCCCAACGGCGGAAGCAAAAAGGCCAGAAGACTTGACGCTGATCAAGGCATACGATATAATTAATCTAAAGGGAATGTCCTCAAAAACTCAACGGAGGCGATGTATGTGGTCTTGCCGTCGCAGAATTTGTTAGGGGACAAAGAAGCCTGTTTAAGCACTGGTTTTCTAAAAATCGAAGATTATGAACTAAGGGCTGATGAAGAAGTTGTTGTGGAAGCCAAAAAAGGAGACGGCGGCGCTTTAGAGTACTTAATTAACAAGTATAAAAATTTTGTAAAGGCTAAGGCGAGGTCTTATTTTTTAATTGGTGCAGATCGTGAGGATATTATTCAAGAGGGCATGATCGGCTTATATAAAGCAATCAGGGATTTTAAAGGCCATAAACTTTCTTCTTTTCGTGCTTTTGCGGAACTTTGTATTACCCGGCAGATTATCACGGCGATTAAAACGGCTACCCGTCAGAAACACATACCGCTTAATTCTTATGTTTCTTTGAATAAGCCTATCTATGATGAGGATTCGGACCGCACCCTGCTCGACGTTCTCTCTGGCACGAAGGTGACGGATCCGGAAGAGTTGATGATTAACCGTGAAGAATACAACGATATTGAATATAAGATCAGTGAGATACTCAGCGAGTTGGAACGACGCGTCCTCATGCTCTACCTGGAAGGGAAATCATACCAGGAGATCGCCATGGAGCTGAACAGGCACGTTAAATCGATCGATAATGCTCTGCAAAGGGTCAAGCGTAAACTGGAACGTTATCTAAAAATCAGGCGGGTGTAGCTCAATGGTAGAGCTCTGGCTTCCCAAGCCAGCTACGTGGGTTCGATTCCCATCACCCGCTCCACTACAACGCTAAGAGGCTGCAGAAGAGAACCCTTCCTTAAGGTTTAAAATTAAAGAAGGGTTTATTTTTTTAGCTATAGAAGGGAGATCTTCATGTTTTGAATGGTTACTTTTCTCTTAAATAATAGCGGAGAGCACGAGGAGTAACACCCAGCAGTTCAGCGGCTTTGGTCTGGCTGCCGTAAGTAGCTTCCAGGGTCTGGTTAATGGTTTGTTTAACTACATGGTTGCACCATTCCTGAAGATCATCTTGCAAAATGCTTAGGTCGAATTCTTGTTCCGGATCCAGGCTCTCCAGAAAAACTTTTTCAAATTGTGCCAACATGTTATATAGATCTTTTCCATAAGGATGAAACCTTAAAAAATCGGTAACGGGTTCAGCGATAGGTTCTGTAGTGGGGGGCGATGGTTCAATTTGAGGTGGTTCAATCTGTTTGGTTTTTGAAATTTTTTCTGTGCCGGCAGCAAGGCTGTCGCTTTTTTGTTCTATACTTACAGTCGATACCGGAGTGGCAGTATCAGGTGCAGAACCGGCTACAATATCAGCATACCTTTGTTTGATGCGGGATGGCAGATCGGCCAGAGTGATAATTGTGCTGTTGCTCATCAGGACAGATTGTGCTACTGTATTGGCCAACTCCCTAATGTTGCCGGGCCAGTTATATTTTTTAATAACTTTCAAAGCTTCCGGGCTGAAGCGTTTGGGTATGTTCCCCTTGGCCGTAGTTTCTTTTTCTAGAAAGTAGTTTACGAAAAGCGGGATATCCTCCGCCCTCTCTGCTAAAGGGGGAATGTATAATGAGGCAACGTCCAGGCGGTAGAAGAGATCCTCCCGAAATAAATTATCTTCCACCTTGGTTTGCAGATCGGCATTGGTAGCGGCGATGACACGGACATCGATCTTGACCAGCTCTTCGCCTCCCACCCTGAAAAATTCACCTGTTTCCAAAACGCGTAACAATTTAACCTGGATAGACGGGCTGGCGGAATCTATCTCGTCGAGAAATAGGGTGGCTTTATGCGCCAGTTCAAAGATGCCCTTTTTTCTGCTGTGGGCACCTGTAAAGGAACCCTTTTCATGGCCGAAAAGTTCACTTTCCAGAATAGTTTCTGTAAAAGCGCCGCAGTTAAAGGCCAAAAAGGGCTGATCCTTGCGGTGGCTGACGGCATGAATATACCTGGCGAGAACCTCTTTTCCCGTGCCTGTATCCCCCTGAATTAAAACTGTAATATTTTTCTTAGCAATTTTTTGGGCAGCCACGACCAGACTGAGCATTTTAGGACTTTGGCCGACAACAAAGCCAAATTCTTGCAAAGAGCTGCTCATCTCTTCCAGTTCAGCCCGTACGTTCAGCGTTTTATCGATTAACTTTTCCATCTCCTCAATATCCACAAAGGGTTTTTCTACATAATCAAAAGCGCCGAGCTGAATAGCCTCTACAGCCGATTTGACGGTGGAATAGCCTGTAATAATGATCACTTCGCAGGCAGGCTGTTGCTTTTTGATCTCTTTTAGGAGAGTAAGGCCATCGCTATCGGGCAGTTTTAAATCTACTAAAGCAGCGTTAAAACGAAAAGCCTCCAGCTTGGCCAAGGTTTCTTGTCCTGTGTTGGCCGTCTCGACTGCGTAACCTTTACTTTTCAAGAGGTAGGAAAAAAAATTGCAGACTTCTTGCTCGTCATCAACTACCAAAAAAAGGGGGTTTGCCAACATGCATGCATTCCTCCAAAGCCGCTTTGTATTTTAGATTGGATTGGCAGTAATCATTGTCCCGTTGTTTATCTTTTTTTGCCGGTCAAGGGGGAGGATCAAGCTAAAAGTGCTTCCCTTGCCGGGAATACTTTCCACATCGATAAATCCTCCATGTGCCTGAGCTATGCCCAGGCTTACCGAAAGGCCCAGCCCTGTTCCCTTGCCGGCCTTTTTCGTGGTATTAAAGGGGTTGAAGATTAGAGGGATTTTATCAGCATCAATCCCGCAACCATTATCGATAATATCTATGGCAACATATTTCTCCGGTTGTATCCTTGTAGAGATAACAACTTCTCCTTTTTCCGGCGTTTCTTCATTCTGGTTTTTTTTCTCAATGGCATCCCTGGCGTTAAGCAGCAGATTTACAATTATCTGTTCTAACCCCTGGGAATTGCCAGTGATATAGAGGGGGGCCGGGTCATATTTCTGGATCAGATCGACCTTATCTTTTTCAATTTGGTAAGAAACCAGCGAAAAGGCTTTTTTAATGACTTGGTTCAGATCGATCTCTTCAAAGGAGAATTCGTCTTGACGCGAAAAAGTTAAGAGATTCTGGATGATACGCTGGCAACGCACCCCACACGACTGTATATCGGAGATCAACTGATAATGGGGACTGGACGACGGTGTTTCACGCAGAAGCAACTGTGAATTGCCGACAATAGCAGTTAAAGGGCTGTTTAATTCATGGGCGACCCCGGCAGACATCTCCCCAAGGGAGGCAAATTTAATAGAATCGACAAAACGTGTTACATCCTTGGCGTAGTATGTAACGCCATAGGGTTCGCCTTTCAATGTAAAGGCGGGATATGCAAAGATATCCAGGACGCGGTAATGGCGGGTTCGAGTCTGCTGGTAGGCAGATTTTTTCTCCTGCAGCACCTGTTCGCCCAGGCAGGGGTTACATGGAGTTTCACGGCCATAAAAAAGAGAATAACATTTTTGCCCCAAAATATCTTTTTCACTCATAGTAAAGAAATCCAAGGCAGCTTTATTTACTTTCTGAATTTCTTTATCCTGGTTGATAAAGACGAGAAGATCGGTTACAGCCGAAAAAGTGATCTCCCATTCCTGTTTATGTTGCCAAAGCTCATTATAGAGGCGAATATTCTCCAGGCAGAAAGAAAGCTGGTCGGCAACCTGTTCCAAAAAGGGAAGATCGTTGGAATCAAACTCCCTTTTGCTGGCCACTTCCAGGACGCCGATTACCTTTTCCTTGGCCACGAGGGGGATCAATATTTTGGATGTAATCCCTTGTTTTACCAGCTTAAGATCCTCGGGAAAAGTGCATCCTTTTTTAGAGATATTTTTCTGCAGCAGAGGTTTGTTTTCATTGAGTACGAACCAAAGGGCGGAACCGGTATCTTCATCCTTGCTGTTGGAAGATCTCTGCAGCTGTTCGTTTTTAAAAAAGGTATCCTGAATTTTATTATTTTTCTTGTCATCAGTTTGAAAAATAACACGGTTAATTAGACCGTCTTTTAAAACGATATAAAGGGTAAGATAATCAAAGTAAACCAGGGCTTGCATCTTAGGAATTACGTTTTCCACTATCTCCCGGAAGGACATATCTATGCCCATGCTTTTAGCCAGCTGGTTAATGATCTCCAGCTGGATATTTCTTTTGGATACCTCTTCAATTTTTTCTTTTAGCTCCACATAATATGATTTTTTGGAACTGTGGATCCCGGTTAATTTTTCGATGAGCATTGCTTTGTTTTCAATAACCATTATTAATTTTCCCCTTTTTAGGTATGATTGGAAAACTAAAGAGCAGTAAAGAAAATTTCCATTATATCTTCTGCGTTGGCTTCTCTGGGATTGGTAATGAAACAGGCATCCTTGATCGCGTTTTTGCTTAATTCGGGGATGCTTTCTTCAGGTAAACCCAGTTCAGATAACCCGGAGGGAATTTTTAAATCTGAAGCAAGTTCTTGGATCATGGTGATCGCTTTATTTGCAGCCTCTCGCGGCGTTATGTGGTCTACATTGGCCCCCAATGCTCTGGCGATATCTACATATTTGTCCATGGAGGAAATTAAATTGAAGCGTAGAACATAAGGCAGTAAAACAGCACTGATCGTGCCGATGGGAAGATCTAAAAGACCTCCTACTTGATGGCTCATGGCGTGAACCAGGCCCAAAACGGCGTTGGAGAAGGCCAACCCGGCTTGCAGACTGGCGATAGCCATTGCTACCTTAGCCCTTTCGTTTACCTGACTGGCTACGGAGGCCCGCAAGTTGGCCGAGATAAGCTTAATAGCATGCAGGGCATGAACATCGGTCAGATCTGTTGCCGCCAACGAAAGGAAAGCTTCGATGGCATGACTTAAAGCCTCCATGCCGGTAGAAGAGGTAATCCGGCTGTTGATGGTGGAAAGGATTAGTGGATCGGAGATAGCAATGTCCGGGATAAGTGATTTGGAGATAATCGTCATCTTGATTTTACGCTTGCTGTCCACAATGATAGAAAACTGGGAAACCTCCGATCCCGAACCGGCTGTAGAGGGGACCACAACCAGAGGCGGCAGGGGGCTGTTAATCAGGTCAATTCCTTCATAATCCTGAATTTTGCCCTTGTTGGTAGATAAAATTGCTACTGCCTTGGCGGCATCAATAGTGCTGCCGCCACCAATAGCCAAAACCACATCACATTTTGTTTTCAGGTAAAGCAGGGCACCCTCCTCGACCTCAAAATCTTTAGGGTTAGGGGAGAAATCAGACCAGATCTGGTAATGCAGGCCTTCGTCTTGGAGAAAAGGAAGAGCTCTTTCTACCCACTCTGCCTCCATGACCCCCCGATCAGCAACCAGAAACACTCGGGAGGCACCGACCCGTTTGCAGCATTCACCTACCTGGTCCAGGGACCCCTTGCCAAAGATTATCTCCGGGGCCACAAATTTACTGATATACATTGCATTCTTCCTTTTAATAGTTATTTTCTAAAAAAACATCTTTAAAGAGAAGTACAATAAGTGGGCATATGAAATCATTTCTATAAAAAAGGCTGGAATCCTTTTTCAGAAAGACTTAAAATATTCTTTGCTTGTAGTTGTTATTAGTGTTAAAATGGTGAAAATGTAATATTTACTTGGAACTGAAGGAGTTAAAATAAGATGCCAAGAAAACTACCCCGTAAAGTATTGATTAAAGGCGCCGGGGATCTTGCCAGCGGGGTTGCTCACCGCTTGTACCGGGCCGGATTTAATACGATTATGTTGGAGCTGGCAAAACCTTTGGTTGTCCGGCGCAGCGTGGCTTATGCTACTGCTGTTTATGCCGGCAGGATGAAGGTAGAAGATGTGGAGGCGAAACTTTGCCAAGGAATGGAAGAGGCCGGGGAGCTGCTGGCAAGGGGTCTGATTCCCGTTATTATCGATCCGGATGAAGATACGCGGCAAGAATGGGAACCGGATATTTTTATCGATGCCATACTGGCAAAGAAAAATACAGGGACCACCAAGGATAAGGCGCCTTTAGTAATTGGGCTTGGGCCGGGTTTTGTGGCAGGGGAGGATGTCCATGCTGTAATTGAAACAAAGCGGGGCCATGATCTGGGCAAGGTTTACTATGCTGGAAACGCGGCACCGAATACGGGCACTCCCGGTGAGATCGGCGGCTTTGCCCGGGAAAGACTGCTTAGGGCCCCGGCTGCGGGGAAATTTAATCCCCGGAAGGAATTGGGCGATCTGGTCCGCAAGGGCGATATTATTGCCATGATTGGCACTGTTCCCCTGCGGGCAGAGATAGATGGTTTGCTCCGTGGACTGCTCTATCCCGGACTGGAGGTCTGGGAGGGGATGAAGGTGGGGGATATCGATCCGCGGGGCAGGGATATTGATTACCTTACTATTTCGGATAAAGCGAGGGCTGTCGGGGGAGGGGTGTTGGAGGCGATTTTGCACTTCAATAGGTGGTGAAGGATGTAGTGAGCTCCAAGTTCAGCTCAGAGAGTTCTACGGCCCAGCTCCGGCTTCAGGTGACCTGCCCGACCAAGCGGCCATCGGGCAACTTTTGCCAGGAGTGCAACGCCAAGTTCCG
>JAAZMI010000038.1 GCA_012798895.1 Bacillota bacterium | reverse complement strand
AGGGGAGAAGTCCTGATTAACCACTGGGAAACCGGGAAGGTAGGATGACGAGGAACCTTAAGCCAGAAAACCTGCTTGCAGCCAGATTCATTGCTAACCTACGAGAGATAGGGAGATGAAAGGCAATGCAGCATGTCTAACGATGTAAAGCAGACCCTCTATCCATGTTAAGTAGGTAGAGGGTCTTTCATTTTTAGAAAGAACCCTTAAAATTTTTGGGGGAAGGAGATGGAAAAAATGAATAAGAGGCCGCAAAACAGGGTTTTTTTTCTTTTATTATTATTATTGGTCCTTTGCCTGGCGATATCTGCCGGATGCAACGAGGCTCCGGCGAGGCAGGAAGACAAGGGCGATCCGGGCAATAACCAGCCGGATAAAAAAGAGGTAGACATCACGGATTCCTTGGGGGAGAGCATAACCTTACCCTACCCTTTGGAGAGGGTTGTGGTTCTGAACTCCAACGCTGCAGAGGCCATCCGTATCTTAGAGGCACAAGAGGCGATAATCGGTATCGCGGATAGTTTGTTAGATGAGGTGTATCTTGGATTAGATGACCGGGAATTAGTAGGAAAATATAACAGGCCCAGCTATGAAAAAATCCTGGAATTGAGGCCCCAAGCGGTTTTTGCTTATGAGAAATCCTACAGCGATGAGGATTTTTCCGCCAAACTGGAACCTTTGGGGATCAAAGTTGTTAAGCTGAATCTTTATAAGCCCGAATCCTACGACGATGAGCTGCGGATGCTGGCAAAGGCTTTCGGCAAAGAACAGCGGGCAGAAGATTTTATTGCCTGGAAAAAACAGAAAACAGATCTGCTGGCAGACAGGATAGAAGATCTTGGATCACGGGATCCGGTAAGTGTTCTCGCGATCTACACGAGCGACTTTGCGAAGGGGAACTACAAAACCTTTGCACAGAATACTTCCACCCACCAGGGCATTGAATTGGCCGGGGGCAAAAATATCGCCGGCGATATGGAGGGCTACCCCCAGGTGAACGGGGAGTGGATTTTGGAACAAAACCCGCAAATTTTTGTCCTAAATACCTCTGGAAAGGTTGAGATGGGATACGATGTTTCCGACCCGACCTGGTCCAAAGATGTGGTAGCCAGGGCACGAAAAGATGCCCTAATCAGCAAGACTGATGCAGGCAAAAACGCTCAGATCTATCTGCTCTACAATAAGCTGTTGAGCGGCGATAAAACCTACATAGGAGCCTTTTATCTGGCTAAATGGTTTTATCCGGATTGCTTCAGGGATATCGATCCGGAGTTGATTTTGCAGGAGTATTTTGAAGAATGGATTGGGGTGCCCCTTCAGGGGATCTGGTCCTATAAAGAGTAGTAGATGGGAAGGATTTAATGAATTTATTAATTCAGGGCATCAGCTTTGCCTATGGTAGCAATCCGGTGCTTCAGGAAGTGAGTATGGAGGTAAAGCCCGGGCAGGTTCTCAGCATTGTCGGGCCCAATGGTTCCGGCAAAAGCACTCTTTTACGTTGCCTGGCCCAAATAATAAAACCCCGCACCGGAAGGATTATACTGGATGGCAAAGAGGCCGGCAGCATTAATTCCCGGGAATTGGCCAAAAAAATGGGTTATGTGCCCCAGGAAATGGGCGAGGTTTTCTCCTTCACGGTGCTGGAGGCAGTTTTGATGGGGCGCCGTCCTCATCTGGGTTGGACCGTGGGCGATCACGATCTGGAATTGGTGGCCCAGATCATGAAATTTATGGGCCTGGAAAAGCTGGCTGGCCGCTCACTTGATCAGTTGAGCGGGGGTCAAAAACAGAGGGTAAGCATTGCCCGTGCCCTTGCCCAGGAGCCCCAGGTCTTTTTATTGGATGAACCCACCAACAGCCTGGATATCAGGCACCAGTTAGAAGTGCTGGCGCAGGTGCGAAAATTGGCAAAGCAAAAAAAAAGACAGGTGGTTATGGTTTTACATGATCTGAATTTGGCCGCCCGTT
>JAAZMI010000196.1 GCA_012798895.1 Bacillota bacterium | reverse complement strand
TGCCCGGAGAGCCTCGTTAAGCAGATGATAGCCTTCCAGAACAATTTTACGGCTTTTTTTCCTGTATTTCCCGCTACCGAGGCGACGGTATTCCTGCAAAATTTTATTTCTATAGTTGGACATACAACCATCTATTCTTTAAATAATTTTTCCAAGCTCTTATTTTCACCAATGACGATCAATAGATCGTCTTTTTGGATCAGATCGTCAGCCAGGGGCGAAATATTAATCTTTTCGCCAGAGCGGATCGCAATCACGTTGGCGCCATGCTTTGCCCGCAAGCCCAGTTCCCGCAAGGTTTTTCCCAACATTTTCTTGGGAGCAATAAATTCTGTCACAGAGTAATCCGGGGAAAAATCGATAAAATCGAGTATGTTCGTCGTGGATAAGCTGCGGGCAATGCGCAAACCCATATCCCTCTCCGGAAAAACCACGCGATCAACGCCGATTTTTTCTAGCACTTTGCCGTGTAGATCAGTTTGGGCCCTGGCTAAAACATATTTTGCACCCAATTCCTTAAGCGTAATAGATGTTAAGATGCTTGCCTGCAGATCGATCCCGATGCTTACCACAACAGCATCAAACTTGGTTATCCCCAAAGCCTTCAGGGCATATTCGTTGGTGGCATCGGCCTGGACGGTATGCGTCACCTGCTCGGAGATTTTCTGGACCTTCTTTTCGTCTGAATCAATTACCAACACATCGTGGCCCAGCCGGGCAAAAGACAAGGCTAAACTGGTTCCAAACCGGCCTGCTCCAATCACTGCAAAAGATTTTCTTTTCATCCCGAGATTTCACCTGCCTACCCGTTTTCTACCCTTGCCTTCCCCTTAGCCGATTAGAATCTTCTCCTCCGGGTACCTGATACCGCTGGGTTTAAACCGGCGCGTCAAAGCGTAGAGAAGGGTTAGGGGGCCGATACGCCCCGTATACATGGTTATGATAAGCAATATTTTCCCGGCAACACTAAGCTGCGGGGTAAGCCCGGTGCTCAGCCCCGCTGTCCCAAAAGCAGAGAATACCTCGAAGACTAGATCAAAAAAAGGTTGTTCTTCGATAATGGTCAGGATAAAAATCGCTAAAAAAATCATGGCGATTGAAAGTATCGTGATGGTAAAAGCTTTTAATATCAAGGCCGGGGGGATGCGCTTTCCTCCGAAAACCACTTCATCGGAACCCATTAGCAAGGCCCGCGCTGTACCAAGGACAAGGGCAATAGTCGTCGTCTTAACGCCCCCCCCGGTTGAAGCAGGAGAGGCTCCGATAAACATTAAGATAATAATCAAAAAGAGTGAACCAGGGGACAGGGCCACCGCGGGCACCACGCTGAAACCGACCGTACGGGAAGCGGCCGCCGTAAAAAATGCCTGGAACAACCTCCTTCCCCACGGTAATCCTCCTAAAGTTTCCGGGTTATTGCCCTCTAAACAAAAAATTAATAACGTGGCAGAGATGAGGAGAAAGCCTGTAATTACCAACACCATTTTGGAATGAAGTGCATATCTGGCTATTTTTTTGCTTTGGAAGACATCTAATACGACTACAAAACCTAGACTGCCAAAAATAAAAAGAGCAGCGATAGTACCACATACGAGGTAATCGCCAGCATAAGCAGCCAGGCTCTGAAAATTACCAAAGAGATCCAAACCGCAATTTCCAAAAGCAGAGACGGCGTGAAATAAAGAAAACAAAAGACCCTTCTTCCATCCAAACCGTGGCAGAAAACGAATGCCCAGCAGAATGCTTCCCAGAAGGATGGCGACAGCTGCCATCTTGACAATGGCAAAAATCAGATGAACGAGGCCCTGTATAGAATCAGTATTTAGAGCCTCCTTAATTACAAGCCTTTCTTTCAAAGTGATTCTCTTGCCTAAAAGAATAAATATTAAGGTAGCAAAGGTCATGAAGCCCAGTGCCCCGCCCAAGATAAGAAACATAATCACAATCTGGCCAAAAACAGTGAAGAAATTTCCAGTATCTTTTACGGCCAGGCCGGTAACACAAACGGCAGAGGTGGATGTGAACAAGGCATCGATGAAATTTACCTTCCCTGTAATTGTAGCAAAGGGCAGTGACAACAAAAAGGTGCCCAGAATGATCATTGCAGCAAATCCTGCAGCTAAAAAACGAGCCGGTGTCAGATTGATTTTAGAAAATTCCACGCTCAACACCAACTCCTTATGTCATGCCGGCAAACAATGCCTACCCCGGCAATAATTTACAGGTTTTCCCGGCACCTCAGCCCCCTAAAACAGGCACCCCACCGTTTCAGATGGAGACCCCATTAGGGGCAGAGGCTACAAAAAACCTTCTCTGTTATTTTAACCCTGTTCCTTGCGGGCCACGGCAACCATGGCGCTAAAGCCCGCGGGGTCGTTGACAGCCAGATCGGCAAGCATTTTACGGTTTACTTCCACCCCCGCTTTTTTCAAACCATCGATAAACC
>JAAZMI010000195.1 GCA_012798895.1 Bacillota bacterium | reverse complement strand
GACGATGATCCGATCCGGGCGCATGCGCAGGGAATTGATCACCAGTTCGCGGATGGTGAACTGCCCTTTGCCTTCGATATTCGCCGGGCGGCTCTCCAAAGTGACGAGGTGATCCTGTTGCAACTGCAGTTCAGCGGTATCTTCGATGGTGACGATGCGTTCCTCATCGGGAATAAAACTGGACAACACGTTTAAGGTCGTGGTTTTGCCGCTGCCGGTTCCCCCGGAGACGACGATATTGACCCGGGCGCGCACGCAGGCTGCTAAAAAAAGGGCCATCTCTTCGCTCATCGTGCCCAGCTCGATCAGATCCGCCGCCGCAAAGGGATCGATGGAAAATTTGCGGATCGTCAGGGAAGGGCCGCGCAGTGCCAGGGGCGGGATGATGGCATTAACCCTCGAACCGTCCGGCAGGCGGGCATCGACGGTGGGAGAACTTTCATCGATCCTTCTTCCCAGAGGCGTGATGATCTTGTTGATAGCATGCAGAACGTGGTTGTTGTCGCGAAAAGCGATCTCCGTTTTGCTCAGTTTTCCCTCCCGCTCCACGTACACATTATCGCAACCGTTAACCATAATCTCCGTTACGCCGGGATCTTGAAGCAGGGAGGTTATGGGGCCATAACCAAAGATCTCATCGGAGACATAGCGGATGATCTTCTGCTTGTCGCCCTGCGAAAGGTTGCGGCCCTCCTCTTCCAATAAGGAGACAAGTGTATCATAGATCTGTTCTTTAAACTGCTTCTTTTGAAAAGAATCGAGCTTCTCCAGTTCAAGCTTGTTATCGGCATTATCGATTACCCGCCGCAGCGTCTGGGCGGCGATCTTGTCCAGCTCTTTTTTCTTGTCTTTCTTGCCTACAGCCCTCTCCTGGGGCGGCGGCTGCGGTTCCGAGCGGGCCTTTGCTGCATTATCCATGCCGGGTAACGTAAACACTTTTCATGCCACCTTTCAACCTTTACGGCAAACTTTTTCAACCTAAAAACACAACTTTTAAGAAACGCTCCTCAAGAAAAACTTTTGGGAAGATTCCAGAGATTGGATGTAAAAATTTTTTGCCACCCTTTCTTCCAAGCCAAGCCTGGCCGCGTAGCGGGAAAAATCTTCCCATTTACCCGTCTCATAGGTCAGGGTCAACGCATAGACCTCTTGAAAGCGGTTTTCCCGGCCCAACAGGGCCAGTTTAATCTCTTCTGCAATGGGCAGCGCAGCCAATATTTTGGCCATGGGCTGGTCTAAAAAAGCATCGATTAGGGAGAACATGCCCAAAAGAAAGAGATCTGAACTGCGGTCCCCCAACCCGACGCGGGAGGCAACCAGTTCGCAAAACCGGGCCCGGCACAACGCCGTAATCATTAACTCATCCGGCTTATTTCTGCCCATGCTTTTTAAAGCAATGAGAGAGAGCCATTTTCTAATCTCCCTTTCACCGAGAACGGCCAACGCCTGCTTGATGGAACGGATCTCGCTGTAGAACCCAAAGAGCAGGGAATTGATAAATTTGAGCAGCTTGTAGGAGAGGGATACATCGGTTTTAATCAATTTTTCCAACCGGTCAAAATTGATCTCCGGTTTGTGGATCTCCTGCAAGATCCGGATAAAGGTCAGCTTATAGCTGGGAATATCGCGGCTGGTAACGATGAGCGGCTTGCTGAAAAAATATCCCTGAAAGTAGGAATAGCCCATCTCCCTCGCCTGGATAAAGTCTTCCCTGGTCTCCACTTTTTCGGCCAGGAAAGATATCCCCTGCGGCCCTATTCTCCGCACCAGGGCCTCCCTCTCCCGCTCATCAGTAATTAAAAAGTCGACTTTAATAATATCGGCCAGCTCGATCAGCGGTATAAATTTATCATCGTAAACAAAATCGTCCAGGGCCAGCCGGTAACCCATCTTTTTTAATTTTCTACAGGCCCGAAGCGTTTTTTCATCCGGCTCGATATCCTGCAGCACCTCGATGACGATGTGTTCCTTTGGCAGAAGCATGGCCACTTCATCTTCCAGCAGGTTTTTAGTAAAATTGATAAACGCGATCTTCCCTCTGGTCAGGGTCTCCAGACCAATGAGCAGAAAACTGTTGGTGATCACCTCTGAGGTGGCCCGATCTCCATCCAGGCAGGAATAAAATGTATTAATACCGGAACGGTAAAGCAGCTCATAGGCATAAACCTCCTGTTTCTGGTTAAAAATTGGTTGCCTGGCCACAAAGATATCCATGCCTAATCCTTCTTCCTGATCCCAATTTTGGAAACCTTCTGTCCATATTATCGTCTGCTGCAATCAAGTTTTAAGAAACATCCGGTAAGAGAGATAAATTTCACTTTATTGGCGCCTGCTAGAAACCGCTAAGCTCTTCTTCCCAGGACACGGCAAGCTTTCCCCCTTGGAAACGAACCTGCAAGGGTTGATCGGCATAATTCTGCGCGAGGTAACCGGCACCGGGCAAAGAAGCAAAATAGGTTAACCGGGTATCGTTGATATTCATAGTGGGATCTGCAGGTAACCACCCGCTCCCATCGAGATAGAACTCGGCCCAGCTGTGCCGGCACCCCTTTAGGGAAAGCGTCTCCGCCGGAGCCAATTTCCAGGCCAAACCGCATCCCTCGGGATCAGTATAGCCGTTCACCTGTCTGGCGGGGACCCCGGCCGCCCTGCAGAGTGCGACAAACAGGGCCGCGTAATCCTCGCATACCCCGGCTCGATTTTGCAGTGCGCTCAAGGCTCCCTTGTTCCGATGCGGGGAATTTAGGTCGTAACGCAGGTACCCCTTGACATAATTGAAGATGAGGCGCGCCTTTTCCAGATCGCCGTCTGTCGTGGCTGTCAACTCACGTGCCCGATCGATAATCTGTGGGTGATCGCTTTCAATTTTGGTTGCAGGTTCCAACCAGGGCTTAAGGTGTGGCTGGATCTGCCCTGAATTGTTAGTATTATGGGGTAGACATTTCATGGAGTGATGGGCTTGAAGATCAGAAGACGCACCCGTCACAGGTAACTTTGATTTTAGAGAGCAGGTCTGCAGTTGATAATTTAAGACTAAAGTCTTACTCTCCCGGGGCGCCAGAGCATCGATCTGAAAAAAAGCGCTTCGATTTCCCGCTTCCTTTTTTTTAATCTCCAGTGGCGCCTGGCTAAAGGATTCTTTGACCATTATCTGATAAGGAGAATCCAGTTCATCCAGCAAGGGTACTTCCATTCGAATATTGGTAGAAGGAGTATTCCCTGTGTTGGTAACGTCCACCCTGATCCGAAAATCGCGTTTTTGGGCCGGACCAAGGGTATATGGAGATCCCGCAGTTATTTGCGGCTGATGATCCGCTTCTTCCGCTTCCGCTACAAAGTTTTTATTGGATGGGCCCCCGCCCGCCGCCGATGGAGCATCAACCGGCAAAGAAAGAAATAAACCGGCAGGAAAAAATTTTAAAACCAACAACAAAAGAAAGATAAACGCCGTCACCACAAAAAGTATTCTTTCACTTTTCTTGATAGATCCGCCTTGCATGTTTGTCCCTCCATTGAGGGACCGACAACCGAAAAACCCCGGCAGGGCCGGGGAGCAGGGGATTGAAAATGCATGAACCCAGCCTTCGGTAACCTGGCAATCTTGGTCCGCGGCATATTTTAGCGGACGTTAGACCCACGGCTTTGCGTCCCAACCTTTCGGATGGTTTGCCTTTATCGGTCACTGTAATTTGCACTTATTTTTATTAATAGTAAGCAAGTCAAATCCATACAAACGGAGAAAAAAGCAAGTCCAAATTTCTATTTAGCTGTATGTCAGGTTACAACACCTCCTGTTGGAAAAAGTAAGATACTGTCGAAAAATTGAGGAAACTTTCTAAAAGCCTAAGCTTCTGGCTTTATTAATCAAATATTCTACATAAGATTAATTTTTCCTGCTAAATACAAAAAAATTTTCATGAAATCCTATTTTTTGCCATAATTACACAATATTGTTGTAATAATTAAAATAGCCCTCTGCGCTGTTTTCAGCAACAAAGAGCTATTTAATTATATCCGGCAAGGACCTACTCTCCCGGGGACTCGCGTCCCGAGTACCATCGGCGCAGGAGGGCTTAACTGCCGTGTTCGGGATGGGAACGGGTGTATCCCCTCCGCTATTCTCACCGAAAATTTTATTCTATTCTTAGGTAGACTTTATCTCTCTACCTTTAAACCAACACTGTTCTCTCAAAACTGTACAGCGGATAATTTATATTAGAGGTTAAGCCTCTCGATCAATTAGTACCGGTCGGCTGAAGATGTTACCATCCTTATACCTCCGGCCTATCAACCAGGTCGTCTTCCTGGGATCTTACTTCCTTGAAGGAAAGGGAGACCTTATCTTGAAGTAGGCTTCGCGCTTAGATGCTTTCAGCGCTTATCCTTTCCGGACGTAGCTACTCAGCTGTGCCCATGGCAGGACAACTGATACACCAGAGGTCCGTCCACCCCGGTCCTCTCGTACTAGGGGCAG
>JAAZMI010000194.1 GCA_012798895.1 Bacillota bacterium | reverse complement strand
TCCTCGGTCTGAAAATCCAGGATTGTTTTCTGGTCGGTGGTCACCGGCACACAGCGGAGCGAGATCCGGGAATAGGCCTGCTGTCCGGCAAATTCGGCCTTTAAGATTTCCAGGGATTCTAATACGGCAGGATTGCCGGTGTAGATGATCGTTACTTTTTCTACTCTTTTGTCCCGGGCCAAAAGAGCATCTAAAGCGATGGTTACTACCTGGGGCTCTACCCCCAGGGTGGCGATCATCGCTGCGGTGCGGGGATTTTTGGGTGGCATCTAGAGCACGTTCCTTTCTGCTTCCAAGCATGTTTTTAGTGTAGGTTTTGGACTAAGTTTTCCAGGCGGGCGGTGATCTTCTTTATGCCGTCCCTGATCTTGCTTGTTGAACTGGTTTGGGTGTTCATGGCACAATGGGCCACATCGTTACGTAAGCTGCTTAACCCATTCCAGAGATCGGCCAATTCTCTGGATTCTGGAAATTTATTGTACCAAAGTGGCAGGGTAGTTTCTTCACCGCGTTGCTTTGCTGCAGCCTGGTTCAGTTCTTTTCCGGCAATAAAACGCACATCTTTATATTCTCTCCAGCGCTCTTGTTTCTTTTGACGCCAGATTAGATAGCTTATCAGCCACTCCCGGGCCAGCAGGACAGCTTGTACTACCAGATCTTTTTCCAGATAGTACCGGATCAGCACGATCTGTGCTTTAAGATGGGCAGGGCTTAATATTGCCGGCTGTTCAATATACAAAGGATCAATCTCCTCGCTGATGTTTTGGAGAACATCGGCAAAGGGCTTGGCCCAACGCCTGGCCTCTTCTTGTACTGTTTTCAATAGATCATTCAATTTTTGGGAGGCTTCAAAGGCAGCCAGAGGCCGTAGAAGGCGCAGGGCTTCGGAGAATTTTTCGAGCTGGGCTGCAGTGTATTTTAATTTCTGCGGCAGGCCGGCACTCCCCGCGCTTGAAGGTGCTTCCCGCCAGATCTGCCCTTGTGTTCTGGAAAGGGAGGCGGCCAGTTCTTCTGCTTCTCCCCGGCGCTGAAAGGCATCGATGCCATGCAGCCAATCCTGCAGATCGAGCATCGATGTCAGATCGATGACCGGTGCACGCGGGGGATCAAAGTTTGGATCGTGGGCCTCCCAATTTCCGTAGATGATGCGCTCGACTTTAACATTTTTCACTCTCCTTAGATACGAGGCCACGTTGAAAACTATTAGAGGCAGCGAGCGGAAAGCATGGGTAATATCGATCACTATCTCCGATTGCGGGGGGATCGCTGTGGCAACCAAGCTAAAGATCTCCCAGAGCTCTGCTTCATTTTTACCATCGGGGATCTCCACCAGCTTGAGCATGGCGCCCATTCTCCTTTGCAGTTCCCGACAATTACTACCCATGGCAACCTTTTTGGTAACAAGTAACAGCAGCATCGAGACGTTAAAAAAAACAGGTAAGGTTTCCGGGAAAAGAGTCGTTTTGTATTCCATATTTTCCTGTTCGGCAGAAACCCAGTAATAGTTGGCCATTTTGTACTTGCCAAGACCCAGGAAACTAAGGCCGATCTTCATCTGTCGTTCACTCCTGTTTCGAATTTTGTATGCCGGTGAAGCAAGATATCTGTACCCGGTTAGGATTCTTTTTCACCAAGCATTTCACGGATAGCTTCCACTGCAGGCGCATTTTTCTTGCTTGGTTTTTTCCAATGTTTTTTCCGGTGTGTTTGGAACCAATTTTTTAGTAGCTTGGCGATGGTTTGTTGGTCGGTGGCAGGGGTTTCATCCGCCTGCATCTTGGTTATCCACTTTGTCTTCAGGACCGGTAAAAAATTGTCCGGATCAGCATCACATTGCTCCTTGAGCATCTCATCGGCGATCGGACCGGCCAGATGGGGCGGGATAGATGATACTT
>JAAZMI010000037.1 GCA_012798895.1 Bacillota bacterium | reverse complement strand
TTTATACGCACCGATAGTTACCTGGGTGAAGGTATCGCCGGACTCTATAATCGGGCCTTCTTCATCCACCCATGTGGCCTCGCCTTTGGAAGCTACCACCGGTATTTTTCTGTCGCCGGAAGATGTCCTTATAATTTTGGCCAGTGTCCTCATTACGTTTTCTTCTTCCAGAGCCTCGATAAGCGTCTTTTCAAATTCGTCGGGCACTAGATAACCGCCCTCGGAATCTGTTCCCACTGTTAGAGATTGTCTATCACCTTCATTGACTACAGGTCTTCTCATTGCGTTCCAAAAAGCTCTGCCATATTCATCAGATGCCCTACCTGTTTTCTCGTCATCCTGCTGCCTGCCCGGCACAGTTTTTAGTGCTGTGCTGGTGGCTTTGGAAAGCTCCAAATCAATAGCTGCCTGCCTCTCAAGCCTGTCTATTTCCTTACCTAAATCGACTACCTCGGCTTCCATTTTCTCGTAGGTAGCTGTATCTTCGGCAGATAACAGGCCGTTATCCCCACGTTTTTCATCGAGAAAAGCCTTAGCCTTCTCCCATACTTCTGCCCTTTTTTCTCTTAACTTAATAATTTTATCCATCTGTGTTTTCCCCCTCTTATTTGATTAATTCAAGTCTTTTGACCAATTGGTTGTAATCAGTTCCCACCGGCCCCGGTTCACCTGCATCTGTCTGCTTTTCCTTCCTAGGAAGTTTACTCAAAAGTGTATTTACCACCGCAGCCTTGTTAAACATAAAACCCTCCGGAATGTACATGCTCTCTGTCTGGTCTTTATAGAGCACATCATCGGCAAACCCCAGCTCCACCGCCTTTGCAGCGCTCATCCAAGTTTCGCTGTCCATCATTTTGGATATTTTATCTCTCGAAAGCCCGGTTTTCAGCTCGTAGGCATTTATGATGCTTTCCTTTACTTCTGACAGCATTTCTTTTGCTTTTACCATATCTGTTTCTTCTCCCCAGACTATAGTGGCAGGGTTGTGGATCATCAGCACTGCCGTAGGCGACACAAGCACCCTATTCCCTGCCATTGCAATAACCGAAGCAGCGCTTGCGGCTATACCGTCAATTTTAACTGTGACCTTGTTATCATGCCGATATTCCATAAGCATGGTAAAAATTTGGCTTGCAGCAAAACAGTCACCGCCGGGAGAGTTTATCCAAACTGTTATATCCCCGGTTTCGGCTTGCAGTTCCGCTTTAAACTCCTTAGGCGTAACATCATCGTCAAACCAGCTGTCTGATGCAATATAGCCGTCTAAATATAAGGTTCTTTCCCCTTCGTTTGTTACCCAGTTCCAAAATTTATTCACTATTCTCACCCCCTGATTTTTCTGTCACATATGCACCTGTATCCTTAAGCCTCAACATGTTGCCGTTGATTACATAAAAGTTTCCGCCTTCTTCGTCAGGTATAGGGTTCAGATTTTCTAAACTGCGTACATCGTTTGGCGACATAAAACCATTCTGAATTCCTATTGAGTAGCCTTTCATCCTCGATTCGTAGTCCCCACGAAGCAGTCCATCGACTACCAAACTGACAAAATACGTTCCTTTTTCCTTTTCACTAAACAGCGCCTTGTTTATGGCCTGTTCAATCCTGACAAGCCATGGCCTTATGGTGTGCACCACAAAACTGATGGATTGGTGCTCAATATTCGAAAAGGTTGCCCGTTCTAGGTTAGCAACCAAATGCGGCGGCACCCTGAATATTCGACAAATTTCTTCAATCTGAAACTTGCGGGTCTCTAAAAATTGTGCCTCGTTAGGTGGTATGCTAAGCGTTTTTACGCTCATGCCCTCTTCGAGCACCGCTACCTTATGCGCATTTTTACTGCCCCTGTAAATCTCATTCCAGCTCTCCCGAATTTTAGCCGGATCTTTTAATATGCCCGGGTGCTCTAAAACAACACTGGGCCGGGCATCATTGGCAAACAGCCTAGAGCCATATTCTTCCGTGGCCAACGCCATACCGATTGC
>JAAZMI010000193.1 GCA_012798895.1 Bacillota bacterium | reverse complement strand
GTAGCATCGATCACCTTTGTATCTGCTCCGATGGAATGCCGGGCATCTTCTCCAACATAGGCGATGCGTTCTCCTTTAACGGCGACAGAGTATCCGTGCAACAACTCTCCGGTATAGACGTTTACCAAGGAACCGTTAGTGATTGCTAGATCGGCTTTCTCGGTACCCAAAGCTACTTTAATTAAATTGGCCATCTCTTGAGAGTTCATTTATAGCACCTCTTTTTCAATTGCTGGAAGCATTATTTTATATTCATAACAGTAACTTAGATTGCATGGAACGGCCTGAATTTAAACGTGCCTTACAAACGTATCTTCTACAGTAAAGCAGAAAAACCTGTTTGTAAAAACAGATTATTGTCAAAAAAGGGATTTCACAATGTTGAAGAAAAAAGCAGCCGATCGTTTAAAGATTGTTTACCCGGAAGTGCTTCTTGTTAAAATTATTTGTTAAGATTGAGAAAGGCGCAGAAATAACATACTATGATTCCACTGTAAAAATTACATTCTGCTGTATAAAACGAAATTTGCTTGGGCGGGGGCTGTAAAAATCAGTCCATGAAGACGCCATAATTTTGAAGCAAAAATGGCGGGACGCCATCTTTAGGGCCTTTTGAAGAGGACGTTCAATTTGCCCGGGCGAAAAATTGTCAGTCGAATGGATGCTGATTTCAGCGAACGCCTTGCAAATAAAGTTTATGCAGTAGAATCATACTATTGTTTATGCTCCACAAAGGTTTCTTGGCGGGCTGTGTAGATAACGTGCAGGATGCAAAAACTAATAAAACTGTTGGATTAGATGTTCTATGATGTTCGAGAAATCATCTGGCTATGAAGGAGGCTGGCTTAAAAAATGAAAGAGCATGAACAGGCTACCTTTGCAGGAGGTTGTTTTTGGTGTATGGTTTCCCCTTTTGACAAGATGCCGGGCGTAAAAAAGGTTGTCTCCGGTTATACCGGCGGCCACAAAGAGAATCCCACCTATGAGGAGGTGTCTACAGAAAAAACCGGCCACTACGAAGCCGTCCAGATCACGTTTGATCCCCGGATCATGTCCTACGAAGAACTGCTGGAGATCTACTGGCGACAAGTCGATCCCACCGATGGCGGGGGACAGTTTGCCGATCGGGGGGAACCGTATCAGACCGCTATTTTTTATCACGATGCAGCACAGAAAGAAAAAGCGGAGGCTTCAAAAGAAGCACTGGAGAGAAGCGGCAAATTTAAGCGTCCGCTTGTGACCAAGATCCTACCGGCTGGCCCCTTTTATGCTGCGGAAGGATATCACCAAGATTACTATCAGAAAAACAGTTTGCACTATAACCTGTACCGCAAGGGTTCGGGGCGGGAGACTTTTCTAAATAAGCACTGGCCACAAAAAAATAAAGAAAGCTGGAAAGAACGAGATGATCTGAAAAACCGGAGAGATCAGGATGCTCTTAAGAAGAGGCTCACCAAACTGCAATATGATGTCACGCAGAGAGATGCTACAGAGCCACCTTTTAAAAATGAATATTGGGATAATCGGAAAGAGGGTATCTACGTCGATATCGTTTCGGGGGAACCCCTCTTTAGCTCGTTCGAACAGTACGATGCGGGGTGCGGCTGGCCAAGCTTTACAAAACCCTTGCAACCGGATAATATCAAGGAGAAAGATGATTACACACACGGGATGACGCGTACTGAGGTCAGGAGCGCCGGAGCCGATTCCCATCTGGGGCATGTTTTCGATGATGGGCCCACCCCTTTTAGAAGGCGCTACTGTATTAATTCTGCAGCCCTGCGCTTCATACCGAAGGAGGATCTGGAAAAAGAAGGCTACGGGCAGTATATATCGCTGTTCGAGTAGAGCAGGGCGAAACCCACTCCGGTTTTGATCTGTGTTATGAAAAAATAGGATAAAGGTGAAGACATGCCTACCCGGGAACGTAAAATTCAACAAAGGATCGCCCGGCGCAAAAGGAAGGTTAGGCGCATGATCAGGGATCATGAGGCACGGCTGGCTGCTTTGGAGGCCGTGACTTATCTGTGCCAGGAAGATCGCCGGCGGGCCCTGGGGCGGGTTAGAAATAAATTATACCGTCTTAAACAGGAGCTGCGGGGACTAAAATCCGGCCTATTGCGCTGGGAGGAGTAGATTGGCCGGGCAAGGTTTAAAGGCTGTAGCAGTGTACTGTTGAAAATAATCCGGTATACCTAAAAAAGTGCTGCAGAAAACAGGTTGTATATCAGGGAATCCCCTTTATTTTTCTGCATAGGGAGTTTCAAAAAAATTTAACGGGCGTTCAGCCCGTTTTTTTTCTTAGAGGTGATATCTCATCAGAACAAATTCAACATGACATGATCATAGAATAACTACATATTTTTTTGTAGCCCTCTTGACAAGATGCTGATGGCGGGTGTATGATCATGCTGTACCAACTGTATTAACCCACATAATACGGTAGAAGGAGGGGTGCCAGTGTTGTTGCAGCTTGATTTCAGGGATCGCCAACCCCTGCATGAACAGATCAAGGAAAAGATGAAGATGCTGATCATCCGCGGGGTGTTGCAGCCGGACGAACAGATACCTTCGGTTCGCGAGCTGGCCCAGTCGTTGACCGTCAACCCCAACACGATTCAAAAAGCCTATAAAAATCTGGAGACGGAGGGGTTTATCTACTCCGTGCGGGCCAAAGGCAGTTTTGTCGCCCCCCACCCGCAAAAACACGCCGGCCATCATCCCCGGCGCAAGGTGTTGCTGGCAGAGCTGGAAAAGATCGTGGCCGAGTTAATGTATCTTCGCGAACCAAAAGAACAGTTGTTCAACGTAATTCACGCCATCTACGCAAAGAAGGAGGTCGAATAAGATGATAGATGTTAGAAAGCTTAGCAAAAGTTTCGGTGGCTTTAAGGCCTTGGCAGATGTCCATATCAACGTTCAAAAAGGATCTGTCTACGGGTTGCTGGGTCCTAACGGTGCCGGTAAAACGACGCTGATCAAGCATCTGGCCGGCGTCTACCGGCAGGATACAGGTACCATTACTATCGATGGCCGGCCTGTTTATGAAAACCCGTTCGTTAAATCCCAACTGGTCTACATACCGG
>JAAZMI010000036.1 GCA_012798895.1 Bacillota bacterium | reverse complement strand
TGAATTGATGATTTCTAATCGTTTATTTTTTAAACTTTTCAACCTACTATGGTGGTGAAAGGATGTAGTGCAGCGACTTGTGAAGCGAGGCAAAGAGTTCACGGTGAAGCGTAGGCCTAAAGGCGACCCCGCCGACAGGACGTCGGCGGCCGACCGTATGACCATGGATGGGAATTTGGTCGGGAAGGTCGCCTTCTAGGCCGGAGCAGAGCCGTAGAACTCTCCGAGCTGAACTCGGAGCTCACTACATCCTTCACCACCCCGGAAAGGACCACCCACAATGCACATTAACCCTTCTTTTACACCCTTGTCCCTACCGGGGCAAGGCGAAGAAAAAACAAGATCTACCCCGACTGCCTTTGGGGAGCTGTTTCAATCTGCCCTGCAAAAAGTAAACCAGCAGCAATTGGAGGCAGAAGAAGCTGTACAAGGACTTATTTCCGGGGAAATAGAGGATCTGCACCAGGTGATGATCGCCACCGAAAAAGCGCGTCTCTCCCTGCAGCTTACCGTGCAGGTTACCAACAAAGTTGTGGAGGCCTATAAAGAGATGACCCGCATGCAGATCTGAGTGGGGCGCGGGATTTTGTTTGGTGCGGTTCGGTTTAAAAAGAGCAGGGGGATAACCCATACCCGGCTTATCTATTCTTTCGCCAAACATAGAACCAGAATTTGCAGTTACGACAATATAATTTTTCAGGGGTGTGAACTGTGGCTCCGGAAGAAGAAGGAACAAAGACAAATCAATTGATCGGGCGTTTGCAAGAGCTAAGCCGCCCCCGCCAGATCGTGCTGGCGGTGATTGCGGTTGCGGTGCTGGTCTCCTTGTTGCTGGTGATCCAGCATTTCAACCGGCCCCGCTATGTTACACTTTATCATGACCTGGATCCGGCCCAGGCCGCACCTTTGCTGCAACATCTGCAGGAACAAGGGGTGCCCTATCAACTGGATGATCTCGGTACCACGCTCAAAGTCCCCCAGGAAAGGGCTGACGAACTGCGCATTGAAATGGCCGGTCAGGGCATGCCCTTTGCCCAGGGGCTCGGTTTGGAACTTTTTGATGAAGAGCGCCTCGGCATGACCGACTATGAGCGGCGGGTGAAGATGCAACGGGCCCTGCAGGAAGAGCTGCGCCGGACGATCACTTCTTTAGATGCCGTTCTGCAGGCCAGGGTGCACCTCGTTCTCCCGGAACCCCACGTTTTCCTAAAAGAAAGAGGGGAATCTTCTGCCGCTATCTACCTAAAATTAAACCCTTTTGTGGCCCTCGAACAGAACCAGATACAGGGCATTGTCTATCTGGTGGCCTCCAGCGTGGAAGGCTTGCAGCCCGAAAATGTTACTCTCATCGATTCACAGGGCAATATTCTCCGCGATGCCCTGACCCCCGCTGATGCTCACCAGATGCTGGCCGAAACAGCGGCGCGCCAACTGGAAGTGAAGCGTCACTTTGAAATGGAGCTGGAGCGCAGGGTGCAGAACATGGTGGAGAGAGTCTCCGGGCCCGGCAAGGCCCTCGCCCTGGTGACGGCGGAGCTGGATTTCGATGCCAGCGAGACGACGGTGATCACCTATGATGAAAGCGGCGTTCCCCGCAGCACCCATGTTTTGGAGGAGAGCTCGGAAGGCGGCGGCGCGGCGGCTGCAGAGGTGGGCGAAGCCAACTATCCCGGCTATGTGGGGGTGCTTCCCGGGGGGGAGGGCAGCTCCGAGCGCCGCGAAGAGACGACAAATTATGAAATAGGGGAAAGCACGCTTAAAACTATCGCAGCCCCGGGAAAGGTGTTGCGCCTGCACACCTCTGTAGTTTTGGATACCGGTGACGGCCCTATTTCGGAGAGAAGGATTGCCGACGTAAACGATCTCGTTACAGCAGCGATCGGCTTCGATGAGGAACGCGGGGATCGGATCAGCGTGCAGGGCATGAGCTTTGATCGCAGCCATGAAGAAGAGATGGAGGCTGCTTTTGCCGCCCTGGACGAACAAGAGCGCGAGGAGAGATTGCACCGCCTG
>JAAZMI010000035.1 GCA_012798895.1 Bacillota bacterium | reverse complement strand
TTGTATTGCATCGTCTAAATGCCCCCTTTTTCGTATCTGTGTGTTTCTCTAGCCCGCAGCGCGCTTAAACGCCGCAGTGCACCGCTGGCCCGCAAAAAATCCCAGTGGTTATCTACATTGTAGATGTATTTGGCGAGATGCTCTTGCAATAATTCTTCATCTCTCTCTGCAGCAAGCAGTTCGGCAAAGTATTCTTCATCGCTAAAATAGTGGTAGGGCATATTAGTGGGGCAAGCTCCCAACGGCACTTCAATTACAGCGTCCACATTGTAGTAGGGTATCACTGTAAGGTGCGGCCTGCGGCGGATCTCCTCGTTGGGGATGATC
Organism: Bacillota bacterium; assembly: GCA_012798895.1. Classification (GTDB taxonomy): domain Bacteria; phylum Bacillota; class Dethiobacteria; order DTU022; family UBA8154; genus JAAZMI01. Next base: position 2,987 of record JAAZMI010000035.1, on the reverse strand, counting down.
TCTTCCGTGGTGATGATCAGCTTTTTCGCCGCTCTGGCGATGTCGTAGTCAAACATCGTCAGGCCATCGATCTGGCAGTTTCCATAGATATCGCTGCGGTGAACATGAATGATACCCACATCCGGGAAGAGAGCCGGCAATGCGGCAAATGTCTTCCCGGTAAACGGGCAGGGCATCTCCACGGCAGCACTGTATTTAAGGGTGTCCGTTCCCAGCAGGCTGCGCGTGGGAACGAAAGGGATACCCATGGCTGCTGCCTTGAAGCGCCAGGCCAGGGTCCCGTTGGTCCACTCGGTTACTTCCAGCTCGCCGCTTTCAAAGGCTTTGCGCATGATCAGGGAAAAACCGCGTGCCTCCAAGGTCACTACATAGGCCGCATCGCAGCGGTTGATGCATCTGCCGGCGATCAACAGTTGCAGGTCATGGGTGGTCGTATGGCCGGAGTAGCCGAGGTTGCGTTTTTCTTGACGCATAATTTCGTGTAGCACGGCGATGGGTTTGCGAGTGGTGCTAAACCCGCCTACCGCCAGGTAATCTCCATCTTCGATCAGGGTGCTTACCGCTTCCTGCGGCGTGGTTACTTTATTGATCAATCTACGGGATTTTTGTCTAAAATGGCTGCGAGCTTCATCCACGTCGGGATTGGTAAAAAGTATGCGCTCCCCTGTTCTTTTGTAGGTTACGATTTGATCTCCTTTAACAGAGTAATCTTCAAAAGAATCATCCGGTAAGGGGCTTACTGCTGATTCCATCTTTTAGCCCTCCTTAAATGTAGATAGATATACTTTCTATCATTATTATGGTTGTCACAAGATAAGATTACATCAGAAACTTGCCATCTATCCCAAAATAATGTATACACTTAACCCCAAAATTATTTATTGCACAATTTGGGGGGATTAAACAAACCATGCCGTCTTCACAAAACTTGGCTAGTTGGTCTCCACTGCAGGTCTCCCGATCTCCGGATCGGTAACGGATTCCCTTCTCCCACGATTAAATTGAATCAATAAGGCGGCTGCTATCAATCCCAAACCGATCAGATCTGTAGTTAAACCAACCTTCAGCATCAAAAAGGCGCCGGCAACCAGAAGGAGACGCTCCCAGATCGTGGCCGCCTTGAGGACAAAACCGATAGTGCCCCCGGAGAGAGCGATGATCCCAATCAAAGCTGTAAGGGTCGACCAGGCAATGGAACCAAAATCGCCTACGGCGATCAGCGTGGGGCTTAGCGCAAAGAGAAACGGCACGATAAAAGCCCCCATAGTCAGCTTAACAGCGGTAAAGCCGATTTTCATGGGATCCTCCTTGGCAATGCCGGCTGCAGCATAGGCTGCCAATGCCACCGGTGGGGTAATGGCAGAAAGAATGGCAAAGTAGAAAACAAAGAGATGCGCCGCCAGCGGCAAGAGACCCATCTCCACCAGAGCCGGTGCAGCCATCGTTCCAACCACAATGTAAGCTGCTGTCGTCGGCAATCCCATGCCCATGATCAGAGCAATTATAGCCGTGAAAATTAGTGCCAGCCAGATATATCCCCCGGAGATGCTGATGATAAAAGCAGAAAGCTTTAAGCCCATCCCGGTGAGGTTAATACTGCCGATAACCAACCCGGCAGCGGCACAAGCCAGTGCGACGGTGATCGTATTGCGCGCCGCAGCAAGTACCGCCTCTTTAAAACGTTCCCAATTCAGCCGGGTTTCTTTCTGGAAAAAAGACACCACTACGGCGGTAATAATGGCGTAAAAACCGGAACGAATAGGGGTATACTGTAGTACTCCCAAGAAGTAGATCAACACAAAGATAGGGATAAGAAAATGCCCGCCCTTTTTAAGAACCCGCCAGGTACGAGGCAACCGATCCTTGGGCAGGCCTCTTAAACCCAGACGGCAGGCTTCAAAATGGACACCCATAAGGACGCCCAGATAGAAGAGGAGCGCCGGAATCAAGGCGGCTATAACTACATTGATATAAGCAATGCCAAGAAATTCGGCAATAATAAAGGCTGCCGCCCCCATGATGGGAGGCATCAGCTGCCCGCCGGATGAGGCACAGGCCTCCACCGCCCCTGCAAAGTGAGACTGGTAGCCGTTGCGCTTCATCAAAGGAATTGTAAAGGTGCCGGTGCCCACCACATTGGCTACGGCGCTACCGGAAAGCGTGCCCATAAGGCCGCTGGCCATCACTGCCGTCTTGGCCGGCCCGCCGACGTAACGGCCCATGATCGCCATCGCCAAATCCAACAGAAAATCCCCCATCCCAATTTTATCCAACATGGAGGTTAGAAACACAAACAGAAATATATAGTTCGCAGAAACCCCAAGGGGTGTCCCAAAGATACCTTCTGTAGTAAGATACATCTGCGAGACGACACGGCTTAGCGAATACCCTTTATGCCCCAATATCCCCGGAACCCACGGGCCAATAAAATTATAGATCAACAAGGTCCCGGCAATGATCACCAGTACCCAGCCGGTGGCCCGACGCGAAGCTTCCAAGATCAACAGAATCATTATTACTCCAAAAATGATATCTGCTGTCGTTGGCATGCCAAGGCGCAACACGATCGCCTGATAATTTATAATAATATAGGCACCCGACGCCAGGGCCAGAAGAATTAAGAGCCAATCAAGCAGCGATATTTTTTCCTTCTCCCTGTTCTTGCTCAATGGGAAAATTAAAAACACTAAAATAAGAATCAAGACGATGTGAATATCACGCTGGATCCATGCTGTCAACATCGATACTCCAGCGGTATAGAGCTGAAAAACGGTAAGCGCTAATGCTACAGCCAAGATTGCCAATGGCATAAAGCGATTTTTATTTTCCAGGTTCATGTCTTTTCCCTCCCGCAATGTTTAATAAAAAAAGATTTTTTCACCCGGATATGAACCAAGGTCTGCGCCGGTAAAAAATCGCGCAAGCGAATTTCCGCCCCATTATAAAGCAGGGTGTGTTCTGCAATTGTTCCCACGCGTAAAGGAATT
>JAAZMI010000192.1 GCA_012798895.1 Bacillota bacterium | reverse complement strand
TCAAGTTAAAGGTCTTGCTATCTTTATCGCCAAGGGTCAATGTCAGTTTTGCTTCGTCCAACTCGCCTTTGATTGCGTCTACCAACTCACTGGCTGCATTATGGACTGCATCAACATCGGCGTCTTCGTCGAAGATGACTGTAATGTTTTCATCTTCATCTATGGCTACATCGGCTACTGTAATCCCGGCTACTTCATCTTTAAGGTACCCTAGGAAGGTTGCTTTTACTTCTGCTGAGGTGGGCTTGGCAGGTACTAACGTTAATTCTTCCAAGTAGATGGTATAAGAGTTTTCGGTGTAATAATCCCCTTCCCCATCCCAATCTATCTCAATTTCTATTCTGTCTTCGTCCCCTGTAAGAGCCCAGGCTACTAAAAGAGATATGCTTTCTTCGTACTCTTCTAGATCATCATATTCATAACTTTCAGTGGTGACAGATTCCTCGCCATCATATCCGGTTATTGTTATAGATGCATTAACAGGATTTAAAGTTAACCGTGCTTTTTTTACCGCAAAAGGTAAAAACCAATTTCCGCTGGTATCACCACTGACATTATCCGGCACATAGTCAAGTGAACCCTTTGCGTCCAGATGATAATGGCCGTTTTCAAAAATAGGCTCCAAGTTCGACTGATCATATTCTTTTGCCCAAGCAAGTGGATGATCTACCGCTAGGCTCTCACTATATATACTTGCTACCTTGGCGGATGATATCTCCGGCGTAATTTTAATTTCTGAAAAATCAAGCGTGAACTGGTGAACTGCTATCAGATGGTTAGATTCATCAAAGAAGTATCTGGTAATTTCCCTTTCACTGTTTTCACTCAATTCCCATGTTTCACCTTTGCTTACCGCAAAGTACGCTGAAATTCGATAGAATATCTTTCCGCCTTCATCTTTCCAGGTCCACCAACGGTTTTCAGCATCTGATTCAGTTTCTACAGCAGGATCATGACCTAATACTAAAGCAGTATCTGCATTGTTTTCGCTGTTGAATTTTACTGCCCCTTCGGGAGCCTCCCAGTGAGTGGTAAACGCTACAGCTTTGGTGCCATCCTCCAAGACGTCATACCTTGGGGCTATTTGGCCATTATATTGAATGTAATCTTCACTTAGATACGGTTTCCAAACTTCCCCTGTTACCTTATATACCCCATTTTCATAATTAGCATTTAAAAGCCAATACCCCTGGTCAGGTCCAATTGAATGACTAGACGCACGGAATTCTTGATAGGCAATTGTCTTTTCAGTTTCCTGGTCATAAGAAGAAAGATTTGCTAGCTGTGGCGCAACTGGTACCATATCCCCTTCCAAAGTACCTAATTCTTTTCTATCAGAAGCAAGGGGTGTCCATTCCTCTGGATGATCATAATCAGATATGTTTACGTATACCTGAAATTTCCCATCCTCACCCCAATGCTTGGCTGATGCGCTAACATTAAAGGTATAGCTACCTGTTTTTGCTGTAACTTCCTGTTTCGCTTCATCTATAAGATGATATGTTTCTATTTCTTCCCCATTATTGAACCCTATATAAAGGATGGCTTTTTCAATTCCTTCAAATTCATAGCCAACCTCTACAGTAAAATCATACGATGTACCATTGATCAAGCTTGTATTAGGTTCAACGCTTTTTATTTCTATGCTTCCTGTAGGCACCGGTACTGCTGCCGCTTTAAACGTAATTGTCTTAGTTGCGACAGCCGAATTTGTATATCCTGATTTCATCCCGATAGCCTTTACTGTAACAGATCCACCTTCATTTCCTGGTGCTTCTACACTAAAAGATGTCGTATACTTCGTTGAACTAGATGTCGGCATTGATCCATCCAATGTACAATAAATATTCGCACCGCTTGTTGCTGTCGATAACGTTACTGTTACTGTTGCATCATTATCTAAATTACTAACATCTTTAGGCACAGTTGTAATACTAATAGCACTTACCCGGGTTTTTGGCGGCGGGGCTGGTTCGTCATCGACTGGAACTGGAAGAATGTCTTTTTCGGGCAGGTTGGCAACATGGGAATCGTCTGCTTTGTCGCCGCTGATTTTCTCCACTGTACCTTCGGCATTTTTGACTTCTGTCACTGAGTCCAGGACAAGTTCTTTTACTTTTGTGCCTTCTTCGATGTGGAGTGTTATGCCTGAAAGATCTTCATGGACTTTGATTTCATCTATGACTGTTTCGCCCCGGGTGGTAAAGGTTACATCATCTGCTTTTATGGCAACGCTTTCAAATGTCCCTTCCAGTATTATTTCTTCCCCGGTTGCTTTTTCAGAAATGATTACCTTTAATCCTTTTACATCTGTAGCCACTAAACGGACGTTTCCCTCGGAGGTTTTTTCTATAATTATATTGTTGTATTGTCCACCATTGATGTGAATACTGTCTTTTCCTCCCCCGCGGATGAATGTCTCGCCCACGACTGTTACATTATTTAGGTTCACATCCCCGTCTCCGACCTCTTCCGAAATGATCAAATCACCTTTAATGACCATGTTCTGCAGGATCACGCCATCAACACCGATTATTACATCACTATCTACGGCCTGTGTTCCTGTTTCCGGGCCGTATGTGCCAGCCTTATCATAAATCATCGCTTCTTCTTCAATATCCAGTTTTCTGCCCCCGTCCAGCACTACTGCTGCTTCTGCGCGGGTGGCGTTGGCTTTGGGTTTGAAAGTGCCGTCCGGGTAGCCGGCAATCAACCCCGCCGCTGTAGCTTTGTCCACGGATTCCTTGGCCCAGGTGGCGATTTGAGTACTGTCGGTGAATATTTTGCTGCTTTCGGTTATATCTGTTTTTGTAGCATTGACGATCATTACCGCCATTTGTTCACGGGTAATAAAATCGTTGGGCCCAAATAAAGTATCGCTGTAGCCACTCACCAACCCGTGGTAATTGGCTGTACTGATATCATCTTTGGCCCAGTGTTCGGCTGTATCGACAAATACTTTTCCAGGGCCTGCTTTTAAATGAAAAGCTTTCACAATCAATGTTGCAAATTCGGCTCTGGTAATTTTATTATTTGGCCTGAAGGTGCCATCGGGATAGCCATCAATGATCCCTTCACCCACTAGCTCCTGAATCGTACCCTGAGCCCAATGCCCTTCCACATCCAACAATTCAGTATCTGTACCGGCCAACGAAACTGTACCGAAAAACATGGTAAAAATAAAAACGGCCAGTATAAATACAGTTAACACCTTGCTTTTTTTTACTATTGTGCCTGCCAAAAAAATTTCCCCCTTATCAATTTGATCATAGTTGAAACTGAGTTTTAAGATCACCTCTTTTTTTGATCCAGATAAAAAACCGGCCCTACAAAAGGCCGGTTGCACCACTAACTCCCACCAAACATAAGGGCACCCATTTTAAGTTTAGTGTTCATAGCTTCCTTTTTTCCTTTTTTCCTATTTTCCTTTTTATTACTAAATTATTAATTCTTCACAAACTAAAAATCCCCGGTTAACCGGGGATTAGGGGCAAGAAAGGTGATTTTGGTTTGTTGTAATCCTTGTTTCGGGACTTTTTTCGGACATGTTCCTTTGTGTTACCTTTCCGGGTATATTTTTATACGCCTGGAAGGCAGGTCAATCTTCAAAGCCACCGCTGCGATCTCGGGATCGAACTGGGTTCCGGAATAAAGTTTGAGCTGGTGTCTTACTTCTTCCACCGATCTGGCCGGGGCATAGGGGCGATCGGAAAGCATGGCATCGATTGCATCGGCAACAGCGATAATCCTGGCACTGCGTGGTATTTTTCGTCCTTTGATGCCTTCCGGGTAGCCCGTCCCGTCAAAATTTTCGTGATGGTGAAGAACTATGGGAATGATGTCCTTTAGAAATTCGATGTGGGAAATGATTTCCGCGCCAATCGCCGGGTGTTTTTTGATCACATCATGTTCTTCCGGGGTAAGGGTGGAGGTCTTTTTCAAAATATGTTCGGGAACGCCGATTTTCCCTATATCGTGCAAGATGGCGGCCTGCTGCAACAGCTCCAGTTGTGCTGTGGAAAGGCCCATGTTTTCCCCTAAAATCGTGGCAAATACGGCCACTCTTTCCTGATGTCCCTTGGTATAGGAGTCTTTGGCATCTACAGCCGCTGTCAATGAACGGACTGTTTCCGTGTAATGCTTACGAATGTTGGTATAGGCACGTTCTACTTCTTCCTTAAGGGTTTTGTTTACTACCTGCAGTTCGCTAAGCCTGTTTTTAACGGCTGTTTTAAGTGAACGGCGCGATAGGCCTTTTTCTACAGCCTCTTTAACAGAACTGGAATCAAAGGGTTTAATGAGATAATCCAAAGCACCGTTGCGCAGGGCATTGGCAGCTGTATCTACAGAGGCATAAGCGGTAATCATCACCACCTCTGTTTCCGGGGCCTCCTCCTTAACCTTGGCCAGAAGATCGATGCCGTTGATATCCGGCATCCTAATGTCCAAGATCATTAGATCAAATTCGGACGATTTAAGATAATTTAAAGCCTGTTTGCCGCTATCGGCAGTAAAAACATCATAGTCATCCCGCAAGATCATCCTTAGGGCCTCCCTGGGGCCAAGCTCGTCATCGACAACCAATATTTTTGGGTTATTCATCCGCCAATTCCCTTTCTCCGGTAAAGATTGGCAAAGCGATTTCAATTTCAAGAAGTTTTCTTTTGGCTAAAACCGCTTTTAAAGAACCGCCGTGATCCTCAATTATTTTTCGGCTTACCGGTAGCCCAAGTGAAATATAACCATTTTGTTGAGCCGTCAAAGGTTCAAACATTTTTTCG
>JAAZMI010000034.1 GCA_012798895.1 Bacillota bacterium | reverse complement strand
TCGCTTCACTACATCCTAAATATAGTAGAAAGGGAATGGTTCCTGTGCTGTTCCAAACACGGCAACCTTTATCACTACAGATAGATCGAAAAAATTAAGTGTTAAAAAGCCTGGAAACATGGCCGCGGGTCCGAATACAGATGCCTTGTCGGAGGCGTCATCTCCAAAAAATGTGTTTTATTCAGTTGTCGTACAGGGGGTGGGCTGTGCACAGTTCTTGCACTTTGCGTTTGATCTGCACCAGGGCCAGTTTGTTTTCTCTTTCTTCTACAGCACGGTTGATCAGGGCGGCGATCTCCTTTATCTCTGCTTCTTTCATGCCGCGGGAGGTGACTGCCGGTGTTCCGAGGCGGATCCCGCTGGTGATCACCGGGCTTTCCGGATCGCGGGGCACGGCATTTTTATTCACGATGATGCCCACTTCGCCCAACAGTTGTTCCGCATCCCGGCCGTTGATTTTTTTACTGCGCAGATCGATCAACAGCAGGTGGTTGTCGGTGCCGCCGGAGACGAGATCGAAACCGTGTTCCAGAAGCCTCGCTGCCAGCTCCTGTGCATTTTTTAATACTTGTTTCTGGTAGAGAACGAACTCTTCCCCCTGGGCCTCCTTAAGAGCGACCGCTTTGCCCGCAATGGCATGCATCAGGGGGCCTCCTTGAATCCCTGGAAAAACTGCCCTGTCGATATCGTGGGCAAACATCTCACGGCAAAGGATGAGCCCTCCCCGTGCCCCGCGCAGGGTCTTGTGGGTGGTGCTGGTCACAAATTCAGCATGAGGAACCGGGTTGGGATGCAACCCGGCGGCAACCAAGCCTGCAATATGCGCCATATCTACCAACAGGTAGGCATCGACGCTGCGGGCTATGGCGGCAAAGGCCTCAAAATCAATTTTGCGGGGGTATGCACTGGCCCCGGCGATGATCAGGCGCGGTCTAAATTTTTCCGCCAGGGCTTTCACTTCTTCCAGATCGATATAGCCTGTTTCAGGATCGAGGCCGTAACTTTTAAAATTATAATACTGCCCGGAGAAATTGACGGGGCTGCCATGCGTTAAGTGCCCGCCATGGGCCAGGTTCATCCCCAACAGAAGATCGCCCGGTTTTAAACAGGCAAAATATACGGCCATATTGGCCGTAGCTCCCGCATGGGGCTGGACATTGGCGTGATCAGAACCAAAAAGTTCTTTAGCCCGCTCGATGGCCAGTTTTTCTATTACATCCACATATTCACATCCACCATAATAGCGCTTGCCGGGGTAACCCTCTGCATATTTGTTGGTCAACACCGAACCCTGCGCTGAAAGCACCCCTCTGCTGGCATAATTTTCAGAGGCAATCAGCTCGATCCTTTCCTGTTGACGCCGGGTCTCCTCTTCTATTGCTCGTGCTACCTGTGGATCGATTCTCGCCAAAAAACTTCTGCCGTTACTGTCTTCTATAGGCATGGTCAGGCCTGGTCAATTATTTAAACCAGGCACACCTTCCTTTCTTCGTAAAATAATTGCTGCCTTTTTCCCGGCCGAAAAACGCCCTTTAGGCCTGGGCTTGTTTCTCCAACTCTTTTATTTTTTCTACCCTCAAAAGATGCCTTCCACCTTCAAAGGGTGTCTCCAGAAATATGGTAACGATCTCGTGGGCCTGCCCGGTCTGCAAAATTCTGGCACCAAGCGTAAGAATATTAACATCGTTGTGCGCACGGGCGTAACGGGCGGAATACAGATCGTTGCAGGGTGCCGCACGAATTCTATGCAACTTGTTGGCAACGATCGCCATGCCAAGGCCCGTACCACAAACGAGGATGCCGCGGGTAAAATCTCCCCGCTGCACAGCACAGGCCGCCTGAAAGGCGAGATCAGGATAATCCACCGACTTTTCCCGATCATACGTGCCCATATCTTCATAAACAATCTTCTTTTCCGCCAAGAGATCCTTGATATTCTCTTTTAATGCATAACCGGCGTGATCGGCCGCTAAAACAACTTTCAATGTCCACCGCCCTCCTTCGCACCGGGAGGGTGCCCCTTTTTCATATAAATGGTTCGCTCCATCTCTAATTTTTTCCTGCGATTGTTAAACATTATTTATTCCCTTATTCCCGTCCTTTTTTCTCATCAGAATCCCAACGGGCCACAATTTTGGCCAAGGCCTCCCGAATTTCATCAGCAATCCGGCGATAGGCGGCCTGGCCCTCTCCATAAGGGTCGGAGATCTCCTTGCTGCTCCCTTCGGCATATTCATTCAATAGCCATAACTTCTCCTCTGCCTCCGGGAAGTGGTGCAACAGATAATCCTTCTGTCCATGAGTCATCGCAAAAATATAATGTGCTTGCTGCACCAGTTCCGGGGTTACCCGGCTGGAACGGTGTTTGCTGAAATCGATCCCGTAGCCCTGCAGCACAGATAAAGCATCTTCGCTGGCCAGCAACCCGTCTATCGTTGAAACCCCGGCAGAAGAAACTTCTACCGGTCTGCCTTTCTCAACAAACTCTCTGCCCATCTCTTCCAAAAAAGCTTGTGCCAACACGCTGCGGCACGTATTGCCTGTACAGACGAAAAGTACATTTAAAGTCCGGCCCATAGGCCCACCCGCCTTTTAATTTATTCTGTATCCGCCCGGATAATCTTAGTTGCAGCTTTCCGCAAACGGTCCATCACCGCCCGGCCGATACCCTCCTCCGCCAGGGCCTCCACCACGATCACATCCACCTCTTTTTTCTCCATCCCACGCAGAACGCCAAAAAGCCGTTCCGCCGCACCGCGAGGATCTCCCCGCGG
>JAAZMI010000033.1 GCA_012798895.1 Bacillota bacterium | reverse complement strand
TTTACTTGCTTTGCTCAAATATACTATCGGCATCTGTTTAAAAAGTTTAGGTACTTTAGATTAATACTGGCAGCCTTATATTAACCCCTGACATAGTGATGCGGGGCGTGGGGTTCTGCCGGCGGCAGCGCAAGCACTTTGTTGAAGGCGGCGGGGATGTAATCTAAGATATCGCCGGCTATAAAGCCCCGCGGGCCGGAATTCTCCACTAGCAGGTCGGCCGCCAATCCATGCAGGTAGGCCCCACAGAGAGACGCTTCGGCCGCTTCCAGCCCCTGGGCGACTAGGGCGGTGATCAGCCCGGTGAGCAGGTCTCCCGTTCCTGCCGTGGAAAGCAGGGGGTTGCCAGTCGGGTTGAGGTAGAGTTCGCCATCCGGCCGGGCAATCACCGTGTGGGCGCCCTTGAGCACTACCACCGCCTGCCATTCCCGGGCCTTTTCCACAGCCAGCTCCCATCTTTGCTGTTGCACGCCGCTGGCGCTGTCTCCGACCAGGCGGGCCATCTCCCCGGGGTGAGGGGTCAAAATCAGGGGTGTTTTCCCGGCGGATTGCTTTAGAAACTGCGGTTCCAGGGCCAGCGCGCCCAGCCCGCCGGCATCGACCACCAGGGGCACGGTTATCTCACCGCACAGATTCTTTAAAAGGCGCAGCGTATCCGGAGTGGGCTGAAGGCCCGGCCCGAAAGCCATTGCCTGGCAGACCCCGGCATACTGCATGATCATTCCCGAACCTTCCGCCACCAGGTTACCGCGCCCGTCGCCGGGGAAACCCCAGGTAATCACTTCTTTCAGCTTGGCTTCCAAAACCGGGCGCAGCTCTTCGGCCGTGCCCACATAGACCAGGCCGGCGCCCCCCCTTAGGGCCGATTCTCCGGCCAGCGCGGCCGCCCCGGTCATGCCGGGTGAACCGGCCAGAATGAAGGCCCGTCCATAGGTTCCCTTGTGGCCGTCTGCTACCCGGTCGGGCAGGTGGGCTTGCACAAAAGGCCCCGTGATCAGGTTTTCCCGTAGCTCTGTCGCCGCGGCCAACTCTGCCGGCATCCCGATATCGGCCACGATCAGCCGTCCCGTGTGCGCCGCCCCGGGAAAGAGCAGAAGGCCCCTTTTGGGCAGGGCAAAGGTTACCGTGTAGTGCGCCTGCACGGCAATCCCCAAAATTTCCCCGGTATCGGCGGAGACCCCCGAAGGGATGTCTGCAGAAATAATCTGGGCTGCACTGTCGTTCAGAGCGGCGATGACCTCCGCCAGAAGGCCCTCTACCGGCCGCCCCAGGCCTGTCCCCAATAAGGCATCCACGATCAGATCGCCCGCCCCCAGATCCTCGATGAACGCCAGCGGATTACCTTCTTTCATCTTTAGCACTTCTTCCCCCTGCTGCAGGAGGATCTGATAGTTTACCGCCGCATCACCTTTGTAGGCGTCGGCCCGGTCCAGCGCCCAGGTTGTTACCCGGTAACCCAGACGCCGCAGGTGCCTGGCGATGACGAAACCGTCCCCGCCGTTGTTCCCGCGGCCGCAGAAGATGGCCACTCGTCCCTGTTTCCCATCGGGGCGCAGCTCTTGTATAAGCTGCACAACCCGCAACCCGGCATTCTCCATCAAAATCAGGCCGGGGATGCCAAAGCGGCTGATCGCCTCGCCATCGATCTCACCCATTTTTTTTCCGGATACTATTTTCATAAGCCTGTCCCTCCCACTTTTTTTTAATTGTTCGATCCTATCCCATTCTATTCCACTTTATTCTATTCTACCACTTCATGCCGGCCATAGCCCATAGCCATACCTCTTCACAAGCAAAAATTTTAGTGCAGGTCGGCGCCTCGTTTCTCCTCTTCTTGGGCAATTTTTTCGTGAAATGCCGCATCGAGGCTGGCAGCGATCACCATGGCGATATCCTCGATCAGCACATCCACTTCCTTGGGCGTGACGATCAGGCCCCCGGTGTAGGGTTCCAACACCTCGCGGATCACCTCTTTCCTTTCTCCCCAATCCATGCCCTGCACGACATTGGCGAAAGCGTTCCCCTGCGGGGATTCTTTCTTCAGGCTCTCCGCCAACTGTTCCATGCTATTCCCGGCGATGGTCACGGCATCCACCACCGTGGGGATGCCGATGGCGTAGACGGGGATGCCCATCGTCTGGCTGTTGATCCCGAGGCGGCGGTTGCCCACGCCCGATCCGGGGACGATGCCGGTATCGGCAACCTGGAGAGTGGTCGCCAGCCGATCCATCTGGCGGGCGGCGAGGGCATCGATGGCGATGATCAGATCGGGGCGGACGTGCTCGGCGATGCCGCGAATGATCTCGCTTGTTTCAATGCCGGTGATCCCCAATACACCGGGGGCCACGGCACAGACCGGGCGATAGCCGTCTCCCAAGATCTCTGGTTTTAGCTGCAGAATATGCCTCGTAACGAAAACCTCCCGCACGACGCGGGGGCCCAGCGCATCCGGCGTAACGTTCCAGTTGCCGAGGCCGATCACGAGGATGTTTTCGCTGCCGTCCCCGTTCAGGCGCATAATCCTGCGCAGTTCTTTATAGAAAACCCGGATCACCTTATCTTGCAGGGCGGTATTTTTCTTGCGCAGCCCCGGAACCTCCAAGGTGATATAGTTGCCCATCTCCTTGCCCATGCGCCTGGCAGCCTCCGGCGTGGTGATCGCCACCCTCTGGATAGTGATCTCCGCATCACCATCCCTTTCTACATCCACCCCCGGCAGCTCCTCTGTTCTGGTAATTACTTCGTGGGCCTCCAGAGCGAGGTCTGTCCTGATGTTAAAACCTGGAATATATCCTGAAAGCTTAGCAGAATCGGATTCTGGCGGCTCCGTATGTTCGTAGATCATATCTATTTTGTGCCCAGCCCCGGGCCTTTGGATCGGGCTCTCTCCCCCTTTGCCAAAGATGAGCGGCATGCAACAAAATTAAACAGATAAAACTTTGCGTCGCCCTTTTTTCTGCGCGGCCCATTTTTCTTGCTTTTCTAGGGTAACCAAAAGAAATCGCCGGTATACAGAAAAACAGGCGACAGGGCAGAGCGAGACAAGAGGGCAACTATGTTGGAACATAAATTTTGAATGTGCTAAAGGCGGGGGTATCGACGCGCACCCTAAAAAGCGGCATTAGGAGGGAAAAAGGTCTCTTGTTGCGGAAAAGGGGCTCTTCTCCCCTTGCTGGTTGGCGGGATTAAGGGGATAAGATTCCCGTTCCCGCTGAAGCGGCAGCAGAAGGGGAAAACATCTTTCATCGTAGGGAAAGGGCTCTTGCCCTCTTACTGATCAGCGGGATTAGAGGTAAAGTAGAGGGCCGGGGTTTCCAGCCCTTTCCAGCCCCTCCTCATCAAACCGTAGATGCGGTTTTTCCTCATACGGCTTTCCGATGCTTGTCATCGAAAGACAAGGGGCCAGGGGGGATAAGGGGTCGGGAACTTTGTCCCGCCTTGTTCCCGGGAAGCGGCAGACCAGGCTAGATGTTGATCTGCAGCGGCTCGCCCCAATCCGAAAAAGTTTCGTTGTGCGAAAAAACGGCAAACTGCCTTCCGGCAGAGGCCTCCTCCAGTATTTCCCGGATGTTTTCCAACCGCGCCCCGTCCGAGCTCACAAAGGGATCGTCGAAGATGAAGGGCAATCTGTAGTTTTCGGCCAGGAGATCGGCCACGGCAAAACGCAGGGCCAGATAGAGCTGATCTTGTGCTCCTTTGCTTAACTGGGCGATTTCACAGAGACGCCCCCCTTCTTCTACCTGTACCCGGAAATCGGCATCGAAGGTAATGTGGCGGACTTTGTTGCGGGTAATCTGCTGGTAATATTCAGTTGCCATTTTTTCAAGGTATTGAAGATAGGAATCCTGGTAATCGCCGATGGCCGCCGTGAGTTCGATGTGCGCCACAGCAATTGCATCCCTCAGCAGCTTAATATCTTCTTTTTTCTTTTGCATCTCGGAGAGCGCAATCTCTGCCTGGGCGATGTTGATCAGATCCCTTCCTTGGAGCTGTAGCTGCTGCATCCGCACCGTCTCCCATTTTTTCTGCAGCTCGGTACGGCGTTTTTCCAGGGCTTGTGCCTCCTCGGCCAGGTTTTCCATGCTTTTGATCATATCACCAATGTTTTTGCTCTCTTCAATTTTGGGCAATCCGGGATATGCTTCGATGTGTGCCCCCCATTTGCTGAGGTGTTCCCGCACATGTAGCTCTTGCTCGCGCTCCTTTTCTTTTAATTTTTCCAGCGAGGTGGCCTGATACTGGTTCAAAAGGGTCTGCAGGGCGGCATCTTTCAGGCCCAGATCCCTGCGGATGGATTGGCAGGCTTCCCATCTCTTTCTGGCCTCCTGTAGGTCCCCGCCCGCCCCGGCGAGGATCGCCTGCAGTTCTGCACCGAGTTTATCGCACTCTTTCTGCAATCCGGAGCGGCGCTCTTCTTGTTCCTGCAGCTGCAAAGCCGCCGCCTCCAACTCAGCATCCAGTTTTTGGATGCCACTCGCTATTGCAGCATATCTCTCTGCCCTGGCCTCAAGCTCTTCCCACTCCGGGACACCTATTTCTCCGAGGCAGGACAAGAGATCGGCTACTGTCCTGCATTTCCTCTCCGGGAAAAATATTTTTAACCAGGAAGCAGTCTCCCTCCAAAGGGCTGCCGTCGCCCCGGCCAGCGGATCGGCGCCGGAAGCCTGCGACGCAGCACAGCCAAAAGTATCTGCGGCAAAAGTCTCCGCTTTCTGTTGGAAGCGCCTTCGTTCTTCCAAAATTTCCTGCCACCGGTCGTAGGCTTCTGCAGGATCGGGAAAAACAGCAGTGAATTTTTCCATCATGGTCAAAAAACCCTGAAATGCAGCCGCAGCCTGTTCAAAATCGGCCTCTAGCCCGGCCAACTCCGCCGCACCCGGCGACCGGCTCTTCAACACCTGCCAGGCCGCCTTTTCTTCCCGAAACTGCTTGATCTTCTCCAACAAAGCGCCAAGCTGTGCCGGGCCAGCCGTGGAAAAACTGCCCAGCAGATCGTCCAAACCGGAGATCTCTTCCCGGCAGGCTGCCAGCTCGTGGGTGGCCGCCAGCAGTTCTGCCCTGTCTTTGGCACGCCACAGGCCGTAAAGCAGGCCCGCCCCCCCGTAACCGGCCAAACCGCCGGCCAAAACGGCGATTACTTGCAAAAAGTTGGAATCGTCCACTGGGAAGAGCGCACCCGCCACCAAAGCAAAAACCACCGCTAAAATGGCGGCAGAAAACAGGCGCAGCGCTGCAGGGGGTTGCAGATTCTTTTTCAGCCGGGCGGCCTTTTCCTCATGCCGGCTTTCCTGCTCCAGCACCGCCAGCTTATGCCTGGCAGCATCCCTTTTCTGCTCGATCTCTTCTTCATCATCCAGATCAAGGATTCCCCCGGGAGGTTCGCCCTCAGCCTCCTCCCCGCGGATCCCCGGGATGAGATCCTGATATTTCTCCTCCAGAGCCCGGCGGGCTTGAACTTGGGCCTCCCGTTGATGGCGGGCCTTCTCCAGTTTTTCGCCGGCCTCCCTCTGCCTCCTCTCCCGTTCGGCGTATATTTTGGCGTAATTTTTAAGAGCTTCCTCTTCTTCCGGAAAAGCTTGTTCCAAAAGCCCGTATTCCGAAGATAAAAGGGAATCCAGCTCGGCTACTTTTTGCAATTTTTCCTGAAAGGCGGCCCATTCCTGCCGGCAGGCCAACACATTTTTCCGGGCGGCCCCAACCTGCCCGCGGGGATCGGCCCCCAGCTCCTCCCAACGGGGGAACTTAGCCCGCTCTTTCGCCAGGCCTTCTCGCTCCGCCTCCTTTTTCTTTTGGAGGCCTTCTACCTGCGCCAGATCTTCTTCGCAGCCCTTCTTCTTCTCTTCCCATAGATTGAATTCTTCCAGGCGCCGGCCCGTCTCCTCCCCGCAGGGGAGCAGTTCGGGGTATTCTTTGGCCAGCATCTCTTCTGCAGCCTCTACGTCCGCCCGGATCTTGGCCGCTTCTGCACAAGCCCTGGAAAGTCGTTGGTAATCGCGCCAGGCGTTCTCATAATTGCTCTGCAGCCTCCTCCATTCCGACCAGGCTTCCAGCACCCTTTTTTTGCTCTGCCAATCCCGCCGGGCTTGTTGGCTCTCTTCTTCGATTTTCTGCAGCTCTACCTGCACCTTTTCCAGGGAATCCACCGCCTGCCGGTCTTGCGCGAGGCGATCCTGCAAGGCGGTCATCTCTTCCTCCAAAAGCTCCAGCTCCCGCTCCTTCTGCTGGTTGCGGGAGGTAACCCCCAGATCGCCGGTGAACTTTGTCCATTCTTTCAGTTCTTCCGCCAACGATTCGAGTACGCCGGCAAAATCCACCCCGCCGCCGGATAGCAGTTTCTGCACTTCATTGCTTAAACCCTGCAACTCCGGCAGGGGCTGCGTAATACAAAAAGTACTCGTAAAAAGTTCGCGTGAATCCAAACCAAAAATTTCTTTTATCCTGCGGGCATAAACGGGGTGTTTTTTCGTGGCTCTGGGATTGTGCGTCCCCTCGGCCAAAATCTTCTGCACCTCGCCGTCCGGCCCCAACCTGGCCAGGCAGACCTGGTTCGAATCAAAATCCCGTTCGATGGAATAGCGCTGTTCATTAACGCTGAATTCCAACCTGCCCTTGCATAAGACTGGGTTTTCCCAGTTTCTATAACAGGCAATCCCAAATTTGGCGGGATCGCTGAGTGCCGGGAGGCCAAAGATCACCGCCGTTAACCCGGCGACGAGGGTGGATTTACCCCTCTCGTTTGCCAACACCAGATTATTCATCCCCGGCTGAAAGTGAACCTCGACCGCCTCGCGGTAAGGTCCAAAACCTTGCAACAACAACTTTTCAAAAACTATTTTTTTTCCTGTCATATTCTTAATCACCCCGCTGAAAAACGGCCAGGCCTTTTAATAGAGCCATCCGGAGCACTTCTTTCTGCCTCGCCTCCCCAGCTTGCTCCATCCGGGCCAGGATTCTGCGGACGAATGCACCTCTAACAGTGTGCTCATCCGTGTATCTCTCGATCTGTGACCAATCTACAAAACTGCTTTCATCCCGCACCCGGAGATAAAAAAAATCCGCCTGCAGCTCCCCGGTTATCCCTTGCACATCTATAGGAAATTCCGCAGCCCCTGTCAGGCAGAATTCAACCAGTTTTTCCGGATCACGGTGGCGGCGACATGCAGCCACTATCTCTTCTTGGCTTTGCAGTGTAGAGAGATCCAACTTGACCTCTCTGTGTTCTCTAATGGTCACCCCCGGCTTTTCAAGGGACACCTTTCCTTCTGTGAAATTTACCACCGTGAAATGGCCAACCCCTCTCTCCGTAAGGCTTTTGTTTTCTACCGCCCCGGGGTAGACAGCCGGCGTGCTCCCGACTTTATGCTCCTGAAAGCTGTGCAGATGCCCCAGCGCCAGGTAGCTGTAAGCTGCTTTGGCGAGGGCAGTCGATTTTAGGGGCAGGCTTCTCTCTCCCGGGTTCCAGTCAAGGGTTCCATGAAAAGCGCCGATATGCAGGCCCTCCCCGGCCTTGCGGGGGAAATCATTCAGCGCATCTGTTTTGGTTAACCCGCCCGTGTAGGCCAGAGAATAGACCCAGACCCGGCATCCCTTGATCTCTTGGCTGTCGATCAGCTCCGGCATGGGAGCCTCTACCAGAACCCCGGGCCATTCCTCTTTTTTTAGGCGGTAGACAGAATCAAGATAGGATATCTCATCGTGGTTGCCGGGAACCGTAACCAGGTATATCCCGGCCGTCGTCAGGCGCCGGAGCTGTTCTATTGCAAAGCGCACGAGGCCCTCTTCCGGCCGATGCGTTTCAAAGAGATCGCCGACGATGAACACCATATCGATCCCCTGAGCCGGATCGAGCGCAAAATCTACAGCTTTCTTTAGAAGCTGATCCCGCTCTTTTTGACGGATGACAGCCCGCTCTTCATCCAGAAAAGTGGGCTTGTACCCCAGATGGAGATCGGCCAAATGAAGCATACGGATCAATCCATTTACCCCCCTTTTTTGAAAGAACACAAACAACACAAGGGGGACACAAGGGGACGGTTCTTTTGTGTTGTTTTAGATGGTGCTAGTGTTTTTTGTTCCCAGTTAACTGGTACACAAAAGAACCGTCCCCTTGTGTCAAGAACCGTCCCCTTGTGTCCCCCTGTGTCCTCAGAAGAACCGTCCTTGTGTTCCATAGGCCGCAGCTAAGCAGTAGAACTCTCTGAGCTAAACTCGGAGTTCACTACATCCTTCACCACCCCGAATTAACCGTCACTATTTTAAAGTGCCCGTCCCAGTCTACTTCTGCACCCAAAAATTCGCTGATGAAGCGCACGGGAACCATGGTCCGGCTGTTTTTGATTACGGGGACGGTATCTACTTTGTGCCGCTTGCCGCCTGCCACGATCACGGGGCTGCCGATCCTAAGCAACACAGCCTGTTTCCCCCGCGTGAACGTCACTTCTCTGTTTAGGGGTTCCCAGCCCACTTTGGCACCGAGGGCTTCAGCGATGGCACGGAAGGGCACCATCACCCGGTCGTCTGTGTTGATATAGGGGGCGGAATCAAAGGCGATCTCTTTTCCGTCCACTACGATGCTGACTTCGCCCGGATCGTACTCCTTCAAAAGGTATTTCTTCCTCTCTTCTTTAAAGCGGTTCAGCGCCGGGGCGTAACGAGCCTCGATCTCTTGCGGGGTCAGCCCCTGTTCCAGGTATTGGCCGATCTTGTTCGTTCCCATCACCTTGTCGAACATGACCATGGTCTCTTTGGTGGGCCCGCTTTTCGGGATTTTGAAATCACCTAGGGAGTAGCCGTAGGCCAGGGCGTAGATCCCCGTCCGCGCCGGGTTGAAGGTCGCATAGTCCGTTATCTTCAGCCGCACGCCCCCCGCTTCCCCCCTCTTTTCGGGGAGAAAGGTCACCCCGGGCAGGCCGGCGCCGTTGAGCAGCCCGGCATATCTTTGAGCCTCGATCCCCTTCCCGCCGATCCACTGGAAATAATCGGCCTGAAAGATACCTGTGCCTTCACCTAAACCCGTGGACATATAGCAGAAAACAGCATCTAAATGCGGGATGTTGGGCGAGGTCTGCACCCATTCCAACCCTGTATCCGCAAAAGTCATCGTTCTCCGGTAACCTTCCATGGGTACGACGGTCAGCGCGGCCCCGATCTTCCGGTTAAAAAACTGAGCCAGCTCGCCCGCCGTCATGCCGTGGGCCATGGGCAGGTTATCGACGCCCACAAAGGTGGCGTAATAATCGTCTTCGAGGACGGGGCCGTCCACGATGCGGCCCCCCAGCGGATTTGGACGGTCGAGCACAATAATTGGCTTCCCGTACTTCTGGGCGGCAACCATACAGTAATTTAAGGTGGACATATAGGTGTAGGTGCGTGCCCCGATGTCCTGGATATCGAAGATGAGCAGATCGATGTCCTCCAGCATCTCCGCGGTGGGCATCCGAGTCTGCCCATAGAGGCTGTAGACGGGAAGGCCCATCTTTTCGTGGATGTAGGATTCG
This sequence comes from Bacillota bacterium, assembly GCA_012798895.1. Taxonomy (GTDB): domain Bacteria; phylum Bacillota; class Dethiobacteria; order DTU022; family UBA8154; genus JAAZMI01. The sequence continues at coordinate 8,607 of JAAZMI010000033.1, read as the reverse complement.
ATATACGCCCCGGCCCCGGCTTTGCCATCGAGCCCGTGCTCGGGGGCATAGAGGGCCACCAGTTGGCAGCGCGGATCCCTGTAAAGCAGCTCCATGGTGCTTTCACCGCGGGCGTTCACGCCGCTCTGGTTGGTAACCAGACCCACTTTTTTCCCCTCTATCAGGTGGGCGTACTTGCTCTGCAAGAGCTCGCTGCCCAATTTAAAAGTTGGCTTCCCGGTCTCCCCGGCCCCCCCGGGTTTCCCGGCACACGAAAATACGGAGAAACTTGTACACACTAAAACTGCGATGATAAAACAGACAGATAACTTTTTCCGCATCATTTTCCCCTTCCTTTTCCCAATATGCTTCTACAAGTATATACGTTTCCAACCCGTTTTGGGTTTCGCGGCCACCCTGATAATCCTCTAATTCCCGCCGGCACAGACCTTACTACCCGCCGTTAAAGTATACTAAAAAAGCAGCCTCTCCGGGCCTGGGAGAGGCTTCATTTATTAGAAGCGGACGGGGACTAACACAGGTACTTTTTGGCCAGCGTCAGGAAAAAATCTGCCCGAAAATGGAGGCTGGCCAGATCGATCCTCTCGTTTTTACCGTGAATTGTGGCACCCAGTTCGGGATCGGCCTCTCTGGCCATGTGCCCGATGCCGTAAGCGGGGATGCCGGCCGCCCGCAGAAAGCGGGAATCCGTCGCCCCGGGGGAGATATGTGGCAGGCAGAGCACATCCGCCCCGGCGATCTCCTGTGTTGCCTCCACGATCAACCGGTAGGGGTCCGCTTGCGATGTGGTAAAGGTGGGGGCCACGAAGTTTGCTATCTCAATCTCGATCTCTCCCCCGATCAAGCGGCGCAGTTCGCCGGTAACATAATCCCGATCCTGGCCCGGCAGGATCCTGATATCCACACCGGCCGTGCAGCTGTCGGGTACAACGTTGGTTTTGCTCCCCCCCGTGATCGTGTTCGGGGAGATGGTAAGGCGCGTCATCGCCCGCAGGGTCTCGGCAAAGCTGCGTTCTTCCAAACTGTCCAGAAAAACATCGACGTTGGTCTCAGTCAAGGGTTCGTTCAGACCTTTGAGGGGCAGAAGCTCCTGCAGCAGAAAACGAACTTCCGGGATAAATCTGATCTCCGGTTGATATCCCGCCAGGGAATTAAGAGCCCGGGCCATCTTTAAAACGGCATTATCGCCGAGGTTGGGCACAGAACCATGGCAAGAATACCCGCCGGCGTGCAGCTTGCTCCAGGCAGTCCCTTTTTCGCCCACCTGCACGAAGTAGATCTGCCGTCCGTTGATCCGGCGCGGCCCTTCGCCTCCCTCGTTGACGACAAAATCGGCCCGGATCTTTTCCGGGCAATTTTCAAGCAGGTACCGCACCCCGAGCCCCCCACCCCTTTCTTCATCGGCGGTCGCCGCAAAGAGCAGCGTCCCGTTTAAGGCGGCGGCCTCTTTGGCCAGCCGCAAGACGGCGTTTACCTGCGCGGCCATCAGCCCTTTGCAGTCCAGGGCGCCGCGCCCCCAGATCACCCCGTCGGCGATCTCCCCGCTGAAGGGATCGTAATCCCAGCCCTCGCCGGCCGGGACCACGTCGGAATGCGAAAGAAAAAGCAGTTTCCTGCTGCCGGAACCGAGGCGGGCAATAAAATTGGCCCGCCCCGCCTCCGACTCGATAATTTCGTAATCAATCCCCGCAGCTTCAAAGATCTCTTTTAGGTAGCGGGCCACCTTGAATTCATTGCCCGGGGGATTTGTCGTGTCCAGACGGATTAGATCCGAGAGCATACGTTCTGGGGCCGGTATCATCTACATCACTCCAGGTTTTTGTTTAATAAACAAACTCCTACTATTATACTACATATTCGCGGCAAATAGGATGCAGCCTGCCGCTGTTCCTACGGTTTCATCACGCCCCGGCCTTAACACTGCTTTCAGCAGCAGGCTTCTTTAGAAACAGAGCAGCGCCCGCGCCGGCAAGAGAGATGAGGGCGGCCATGGAAAAGGCAAGGGTAAAGGTTCCCCAGGTATCGCCGATATAGCCGCCCAAGGCCGGCCCGAAAGCCTGCCCGATGCCAAAAAACAGCGTGACAAAGCCCACGCCGGCCGGCGCGAGAAGCGGCCCTACATAGTCGCCGGCAGTCGCAGCCATGATCGTGGGGATGCTCCAGGCACTAAGGCCAAAGAGGATCGCCGAAAGATAGATGGCAACTATAGAATCGAAGTGGGCAAAGATTAAATAGGAACAAGCAAGCGCAAAATAAGCCAGGGCTGCGCCGTACCTGCGGCCGAGAAGATCGGAGATGCCTCCCCAGATGATCCCGCAGAAGATGCTCAGAACGCCGACCATCGCCCACAGCGCGCTGGCCTTGGCACCCGTAAGGCCGATCTCATCCACCAGAAAAGCTTTAAAAAATGTCATGTAGATTACATAGGAAAAACCGTAAAGGAAATAGACGAAACCGAGATACCAGACTTCTTTGAGGCGATAGACGAGGCTCCACTGCATACTACCGGGCTTTTTGACCCCTGCTCCGGGGCCGGCTGCATTTTCCGCCCCAGTGGCCCCGTAGCCTACCCCGCCGGCCCCGCCTTCTTCTCCCGCATCCGCCCCTGCCTCGCTCCCCGCCCCTGAATCCGCATCTGCATCTCGATCTGCACCTGCAGCCGCATCCAAAGCAGTGCCGCCCGGTTCAGAACCCACAAGCCCTAACCCCAAATCCGCCGGCTTGTTTCTTAAGAATATTGCACAAATTGCGGCAATTATTAACACAAGTACGCCCAGATAATACCAAGCATAAGACCAGCCCCGCCCGGCGTAGGCGATTAGAATGGCGGGGACGAGCAAGCCGGAGATAAACGTGCCGGCACCTGTGCCGCCGGAGACGATGCCGGTAGCAAAGCCCCGTCTCTTCATGGCAAACCAGGTCGAACCCAGCGCCATCGCCGGAACGTAAGCGCCGCCGTTACCAATCCCGGTCAGCAGGCGCAAGACGAAAGCCAATTCAAAAGATTGGGCCATCCCCGTCAAGACCATGGTCACACCCATCAAAAACAAAGAGAGGGAGATCACGATCCGGCTGCCGTAACGTGCCGCCAAAAAACCGCCGATCAACGCAAAAGCAAGGTAGCCGATAAAATTGCCCGTTCCCAATAACCCGGCCTGGGTATAAGTGATCCCCAGACCTTCACACATCTCCGGCAGAATCAGCGTATAGGCCATCCGCCCAAAACCGTGGGCCCCCATGCTGGCCACCATACCCATGAATACTATAATCCACCCATAGTGAAAACCGCTGCGATTGCCCCGACGCACCCCTGCGCCCATTGAAAATAAACCACCTTTCCATTGATCTGGGGGGGTTTATTCCAGCAACGCCATAACCCGGCTCATCACCTCCCCGGCCTCTCCCATGATCGCCAAATCGGCGATTCCATTCAAAGGAGTGGGCTCCCTGTTCACAATGATCAATTTGGCTCCCGCGTTTTTGGCTATTTCTGGTAAACGGGCTGCAGGGTAGACGGCCAGAGAAGAACCGATGCAGAGAAGAAGGGAACATCTGCTGCAAAGATCCTGAGCTTCATTGAGGACATCCATTGGCAGAGATTGTCCAAAAGATACTGTTGCGGGTTTCAACAACCCCCCGCATTGAGAACAGTCTCCCACTTCTTTTCCCTCTTCCAAAATTTCGTAATAACCTTCCCAGGGCGTGATGTGCCCACAGGACAAACAGCCCACCTTCCACATCGTCCCGTGAACTTCGTATACCTTTTCCGGGCTGTTGCCGGCGGCCTGGTGCAGCTCATCGATGTTTTGCGTGACAACCGCATTCAATTTGCCCATTTTTTCCAGGGCGGCAACCGCCAGGTGGGCCTTGTTGGGCTTTGCCCCCTGGGATACCTTCCAATTTTCATGATAAAACTGCCAAAAATTGCGGCGCGTCTCCGCGCTGGCGGTAAACCTTTGTATGGTAAACTCCGCCGGGTTAAAACGGTCCCAGATCCCCCCCGGGCTGCGGAAATCGGATAATCCCGATTCCGTGCTGATCCCCGCACCGGTAAAGACCACTATTCCTCCTTCATTCAACCATCCGGCCAGCTCTTTTAATTTTGTTTCTTCAACATTGTCCACTGTCAGATTCTCCTTTTTCAGAAATTGCTCAGAAATTGTTCGGCAATTGCTGAGCCAAGCCGAGCTAAAACTTAGACCAAGCCATGCTGGTTGTTGGGTAAGGTACAACGTAGAACTAACACAGACCTGATGTTAGTATAGTATAAGTTTAACGCAGGTAATAAGACAGGCCCGGAAATCTGTTTAATGCAGCTCTTCATCATTTTGTTCGCCGGCGATAATATCTTCATAATCGTAGGTAAATTCTACCAGCCGCGGTGCCATGTAGATCGTAGCCCCCCAGCGCAGAGCGAGGGCGATGGCATCGCTGGGCCTGGCATCCAGAACCAGTTCTTCCCCCTGGTACTGGATATAGAGCTCGGCGTAAAAAGTGCTTTCTATTATGTTGGTGATGATAATTTTTTGCAGGGTGCCTCCCAGGTTTTCACAGAGGGATTTTAACAGATCGTGCGTCAAAGGGCGCGGCGGGGTCCTCCCCTGCAGAACCAGGGCGATGGATTGGGCTTCAAAGGGCCCGATAGCAATCGGCAACACCTTCGTCTCTTCTTGATCTACCAGCAATACTAGAAAACCGCCGCCCTGATCAAGGGTTACCGTTTTTACTTTCATCTGCAACAATTTGATCATCCCCTTTCGGGCTCTCCGGGTATTTTTGCATCTCTGATTATTTTGCATGAAAGTTGAAAAATAGCCTACTATTCTTATTATAGCAAATTACAACGGGTAAGGCTTTCTTTCCCCGGAAATTTTTACCTACCGGGAGCAGATCCCTAACCGGTATTAGATTTAAAAACGACTGAAAAGGCGCAGGTAATCGAGGATGTTGCGGGTAACCAGAAATTCCTGCCTCACCTTTTCCCGGCCCGCCTTCTTCATTTCGGCCAACAATACCGGGTTTCTTAATAATTTAAGGGCTTTCTGTGCACATTCTTCCACCGTATCGACGAGGTAACCGGTAACGCCGTGTTCGATCTGCAACTTAATGCCGCCCACATTGCCGCCGAGCACCGGGGTTCCTTTCCATAGACTTTCGGCAACAGTCAGCCCAAATCCTTCCCGCAGGGATTTTTGCAAAACCAGATCGCTTACCGTCTGAAAAGCATTGACCTCCAGATCGGAGATGCCGTTAAAATTGGTAATTACCTTGATGTCATAATCTTCCCCGGCCCGGCGCAGGGTACGATACAGGTAATCCCACCCCTCGGGATCATCGGAGGCCATAGAACCAACCAGGGCCAGTTGGATGCTGGGTAACTCCTTCTTTACTATTTTATAGACATCGATCACGCCCAGCGGATCTTTCCAGGGATCAAATCTTGAGACCTGGGAGAGCAGGGGGCGCTGCGGATCGACACCAAACCGGCTGATGATCTCTCTGGCTTCTTCTATTTCAAGAGGGATATTTTTCATGCTGAGCGGATCGATGGAAGGAGGGATAAAGGCAACACTTTTGAAACTGTCCGCCGGGGCATAATCTTGCATGGTAAAGATAACCGCATCATATTGGCCGGTATATTTATAGAGGAAATTCCAATATTCCTCGTTTGCCGTGGAGGTATCGAGATGGCAACGCCAGAGCCATTTTTCGGATGGCCTTTCTTCCCGGTAGGCGATCAGAGCCGCCGGTTGCGGATCATGGATAACGATGATATCGTAGAGCCATTCTTTCATGTAAGAAGCGTTCATGTGATTATATTTCAGGTAGATCTCCTTCTCGGCAGGGGTCAGGACACCCTTCTGGCCCTGCAACCTGTTGTGGAATGTTTTGGTAACCCGGTAAAATTCCTCGTGCCCGAAGACAACCCACCAGTCCACATCCACCCCCAGATCTTGCATCAAAGGCACCAGGGAACGCATCTTCTCTGCCACGCCGCCCCCGAAAGACGTGGCACTGATCATGGCGATTTTCTTACCCTCCAATTTGTCGATTAGGCGGGCAAATTCCTCGGCGGTCTCTTCATCAATAAACTGGAGGTAGTTCTTAAATTCTTTCTTTTCCACTTCTACCAGTTGCATTTTCCGGCCTCCTTGTCTGAAATTTACATTTTTTATCTTAGCCTGGATTAGATCTTCTTAATCCTCGGATGGCCCTCTTCCATAATTTACCCCGCGCGCCGCCCCTTCATCCCCGGATGACGACATAGAAATCTGGCAGGAGGGTTACGCTAATAAGAAAAAGGAGTTGGTCTTGTGCAGAAAATGGGTGCAAATATCTTGGATCACGAGCGGGGCAAAGTCGAATTCCGCGTTTTTGCTTTCCGCAAAAAAGAGGTGGCGCTCGTGTTGAAAAACGGCCCGACAGGCGATCCTGATAACCCGGGCCTTAGCATAATCCCCATGCAAGAGGAGACACCACACATCTACAGCACCTGCATCGAAGGGCGGGGATTGGATCTTTTATATAAATTTAGAATAGCGGATGAAGGCGATCTGCCCGATCCCCGCTCGCGCTTCCAACCGGAGGGCGTTCACGGCTTCTCGCAGGTTATAGATCCAGGCAGTTACCGCTGGAGGGCCGGAAACTGGAAGGGAAAGAGGCCCGGTGAACTGATCATCTATGAGCTGCATACCGGCACTTTTACCCCGCAAGGAACTTTCAAGGCCATTACAGAAAGGTTGGACTACCTGCAAGAATTGGGCGTAAACGCCTTGGAGCTTATGCCGGTCTGCCAAACCCCTGGAAAATGGAACTGGGGATACGATGGGGCCAATCTATTCAGCGTCAATAATAATTACGGCACCCCCGACGAGCTTAAGGAACTCATCGATAACTGTCATCTGCGGGGCTTTGCCGTCATCTTAGATGTTGTCTACAACCATTTTGGCCCGGAAGGTAATTATCTTTCCGCTTATGGCCCTTATTTTACCCAAAAACATCAGACCGCCTGGGGAGCAGCCGTCAATTTTGATGATCGCCACTCTGCCTGGACGCGGGCCATGGTTTTGGACAATGTACGCTACTGGCTGGAGGAATATCGCTTCGACGGCCTGCGTTTGGATGCCGTCCATGCCATCAAAGATGAGAGCCGCACCCATATTTTACAAGAGATGGCAGCCACTGCCCGGCAGATCGCCGTTGGGGAAGGGCGAGAGATCTTCCTCATCGCCGAGTCGGACGAAAACAACGTAAAGATAATTAACACCCCGGAAAAAGGGGGCTACGGCATCGACGTTCAATGGATGGATGATTTCCACCACGTCATTCATACGGCCCTAACCGGTGAGAAACAGGGTTACTATCAGGATTACAACGGGCTGGAAGGATTGGAAAAGGTATCTAAAAACTATCTCTACACCGGGGAATACTCCCCTTTCCGGGAACAGAACCGCGGCAGCGATGCATCGCAAAACCCGGGAGAACAATTTGTCGTCTTCATCCAGAACCACGATCAGGTCGGCAACCGTGCCGGGGGAGAAAGATTATCGGTTTTAGTGGATTTTCCTTTTCTGAAGGCGGCCTGCGGGCTGATGTTTTTTTCACCTTATATACCATTATTGTTCATGGGCGAAGAATATGCTGAAAAAAATCCCTTTCTCTTTTTTACCAACTACGAAGATCCCGTGCTGAAAAAAGCGGTTTCCAGCGGCCGGCGGGAGGAATTTTTAGATTTTGGCTGGGAAGATTTCCCGGATCCGGAGGACGACCGCACCTTCTACGCCTCACGGTTGACCCCTTTCTCTGACTGGACAGCAGAAAACAAGGCGCTTTGGACCTTTTACAGGGATATCATTCATCTTAGGAAAACACACCCCGCCCTCTGCCAACTATCAAAGGAACATACGGAGGTAGAGGTCGATCGGGAAAAGAAGCTCGTCACGTTCATGAGATGGCAGCGGGAAAATAAATTGACGGCGCTCTTTAATCTGGGCCGGGAAGAGATAAAGATAACGCCCCGCAAGGGAAAGCAGATCCTTAATTCCGAATGGAGAAAATACGGCGGCCGGCTCGACGAAAGCGAAACCACCACTCTTTTAAAAGGAAATATGCTGGTCTTCGAAGAAAAATAAACATAAGAGAGGGGCAGTTCTTTTTAAACTACAGCGTAGAACAAAAACCCGAAGACCCGCTCCTCGTTCTACCGGAAGAGTGGTTCCTTGATCTATAAAAATCCCTACTACAAGAAAGTAAGAGGCAGCCATCTGATAATTGTATCCTGCGGCCACTGTAAAACCGATCTCGCTCTCTACCAGAAAGCAGGCCGGGGAAGGCTCCTGCGCATGTATGTTGAAAGAATTATTAAAAGCGCTGTCGATCTGGCCCCAAGACCCGGGGCGCTGTTCTGCCCCCAGTGCAACCGCCAACTGGCGACAAGGGTTACTTTAAAAAGAAAAAAGAAAGAAGCCTACATCATGATCAGAGGTGTTTTTAATGCCAGGGAGCTCTAGAGCCCGATCTTCTAAGATCTTAAAGCCCTATGCTATCTGCCCGGCATCATCAACCCCCACCCGAAACTTTCACCCGTTAGGCTGCACCCATGCCCGG
>JAAZMI010000191.1 GCA_012798895.1 Bacillota bacterium | reverse complement strand
CGCCGGGCAGGCTGCGTCTCTGGCCCGCGAAGCCGACGTGAAAACGCTTCTGCTTACGCATCTGCTTCCCTTCAGGGATCCCCGGCTCTACTTGCGAGAAGCAGGCAAAACCTTTAAAGATGTGGAGATCGCTCAGGAAGGCATGATCTACGATCTGGGCCCTGTGCCGGCAGTTGGCTTTGATTATCAGGTGGCGGACGATGCGAAAGGATCAGGAGGCCTGGGTCGCCCGGTGGCAGATGAACCTGGCCGTTTGGCTTACGATGGAGCCCACCCGATGGTTGATAAATTTGGCGGCTTGGGTCGTGATGCGGGCCGCCCGGCGGCAGATAGCGCAGCGGAGCCAGCCCGGCCGGAAGACGATCCGGATATGGATGACCTGCCGGCAGCAGACGAGGCGGCAGAACCGGATCCGGACCGTTTTGCGGCAGATGCATCGGCCGGCAAGGGCTCCCCGGCCAGATGGCGGGAACTTACTGTAATCACAGACAGCGTCAAGGCCTCCATCCTGGCGGGAAGGCTTGAAGAAGAAGAGATCCCCGTTTTTTTAAAGAAGGACGAAGCCGCCGGCAGTATCTACGGCCTAACCGTGGGGCCTCTGGCCAACATCAGAATATATGTGCCCCCCTCAAAAATCGAGCAAGCCCACCGGCTATTGGAAGAGATCGAAAGGCAGTAGCTACCTAAAAGCTATCTTACAGGATATTTGGGAAGATGGCTTGCAGAAATCTGGGTGGCAAGGGGATGTTTTGTTTGCCACGCCTCCTTGCCATACGCGAAATATCCCCATACCGCGAATTAAAAATTATTAGCCGCTGTTTATGCATAAAGAGTAATACAGATGTTATAATTCGGAAATCGAATAGGCGATTCCAGATCCCGTTTACGAATATACCTATCTGAAGAAATAATATTTCTTACCAAGGTGTCGGCTTTAGTGGATTATTACCTGCAACTGCATGGCATCAAGGCCCCGGTATGGATTAGGGATGAAAAACTGGAATTTGATCGGCCGTATTACCATTCTCAAAGATTGAGTGATTTTGGGAAATTTAAGTTATAATATACCAAACCTTCCCCATTTAAGGCACGAAATGTCTACTTTGATCTTAAAGGTATTGAAAGGATATAAACCAGGCAACCTTTTTTGAGGGGGTACAGTTTAATTGATAATTTTAGGTATAGTGGCAACGCTTGATAAAAAACAATGCGGGGGCGGGTGGGAATAGGTGTGTTTGGCGGCCCGGAATATACAAAGGGATGGAGGTAGAGCGTATGGCTGTTGTAGATGTCACAGTGGTTCCCCTCGGCACGGGGAGCACCAGTCTGAGCGGTTTTGTCGCTGCTTGCCAGCGTGAATTGCAGCGGCACGGGGCGGGGCTCAAATTCGAACTTACCGCCATGGGGACGATCATCGAAGGGGATCTGGATCAGATTCTGGCCTTGATCCGGCGTCTGCACGAGGTTCCCTTTAAACATGGTGCGGCACGCGTCAATACGATCATCCGGATCGATGATCGAAGGGACAAAGACAGCAATATCGCCGGGAAGGTGAAATCGGTGAAGGAAAAGCTGAAAGAAGATAGCTGATCGAAACATAATGTGGCACGGAAACATTCCCGCGCCACATTATATTTCAACCGGCAACTGGCGGGCCGGTTTTCTTCTGGTTTTTAGAGGTGTTTCAGGTGAATACCGTAAAATGCGCAGCGTGTTGATGACGGCCAAAAGCGTAACGCCGACATCGGCAAAGACTGCCTGCCACATGGTGGCCAGGCCCAGCACGCCAAAGGCGATGAAGAAGGCTTTGATGCCCAGGGCCAGAACGATATTTTGTGTCAATATTTTTTTGGTATAGCGGGCGATGAGGATCGCCTGTGAAAGTTTCTGTGGGTTGTCATCCATCAGGGCCAGGTCGGCCGCTTCGATGGCGGCATCGGAACCCAAGGCGCCCATAGCCACGCCGATATCGGCACATGCCAAGGCCGGTGCATCGTTGATCCCATCCCCGACGAAGATTAGTTTTTCCTCCGGGCCGGCCGCCGCCTTCATTTTTTCGATCTGTTCCACTTTGTTTTCCGGCAGCAGCCCGGCATAGTAGCTATCGAGTTCTAATTCCCCCGCTACATAGGCGGCCGGGGCTTCGTGGTCGCCGGTCAGCATGGTTATCTTTTCCACGTTTAGTCGGCGCAGGTCTTTCACAGCGTCAAAAGAATCTATTTTGATCTCATCCCCAATGAGCAGGTATCCAGCCAACACTCCATCTACGGCCAGGTAGACTACTGTTCCCACCCCGGATTTTCCACTCCCGGGTGAAACGGCGACATGATGTTCCCGAAATTCTGAGTGCGCTGCGGTGATATCTTCAGCAGCGATTCCTTCCTCTATTAACAGGCGTGCGCTGCCGGCCAGAACGGTGTTTCCGCCGGAGGTGAGCTTTACGCCGCGCCCCTCGATCTCCTGAAAATCTGCGTCGTCTGCCTGAAAATCGTCTCTGTCTTCACATCTTCCTTCCTCCTGGTAGGCTTTAAGGATGGAACGGGCGATGGGATGGTTAGAGCGCATCTCCGCCCGGGCAGCCAAGGAGAGAACTTCCCGGGGGGTAAAGCCGTTGGTGCTGCGGATATCTTTAACCTGAAAACGACCTTCGGTTAAGGTGCCCGTTTTATCGAGGACGACGGTGTGCACCTTGGTCAGGGCTTCCAGAAAATTGGCGCCTTTGATCAGTATGCCGTTGCGGGAAGCACTACCCAATCCGCTAAAGTAACCCAGCGGCACGGATACGACCAAGGCGCAGGGGCAGGAGATGACCAGCAGGATCAGCGCCCGGTAAAACCAGGTTTTAAAGGTGGCGCCCGGAAAAATCAGGGGCGGAATAATAGCTAGAAGCAACGTCGAAAAAACCACCAATGGGGTGTACCAACGGGCGAAAATAGTGATCAGCTTTTCGGTAGGGGCTTTGCGAGCTGCAGCATTTTCGACCAGCTCCAATATTTTGGCGACCGAGGAATCCCTGAACTCCCTATTCACCCTGATTTGGAGCAGCCCGCTGCCGTTGATGCTTCCGGCCAAAATTTCGTCCCCTATTTCGATCCGGCACGGCCGGGGTTCCCCGGTTAGGGCGGAGGTATCGAGGAACGATCTGCCGGCTGTAACTTCGCCGTCCAGCGGGACCTTTTCACCGGGCCGGACTTCAATTGTTTGTCCAATGGCGACCTTCTCCGGATCTACCTGCCGGCAAAATCCATCTTCAAGCAGGTTGGCAAAATCCGGGCGCAGATCTACGAGAGAGGTGATAGCCCGGCGGGAGCGGTTTACGGCCCGATCTTCAAAAAATTCCCCGATGGCAAAAAAGAGCATGACCGCTACGGCTTCGGCTGGCTGGCGGATCGCAAAGGCGCCGATCGTCGCCACGGTCATTAAAAAGTTTTCATCAAAAAAGTGGCGGCGAGTGAGGTTGTGCACCGCATCCAGAATGACCGGCACTCCGACGAGCAGATAAGCGCTGATAAACGCCCCGTATGCTTCCCAGGAATACTGTGTTTGCTGAGAAAATTTTGGCCAGAGGAGCCCGGTGAGCATCAAAATTGCAGAAACAATGATCCGCATCAGCAGGTTTTTGTTGATGCTGCTTGATTCTTCCTCACTTTTTTCTTCCCTGTGGATCTGTCCGCAGGTACAACCGGTGGCTGAAAAGCAATTTAAATGATCCTGCGAATTTTTCATGGTGTGAGATCCCCCCATTTTAAACTGTCAATTTTAGAAATTAAATAAACCGTTGCTATCAGCTGGTTTTCGGGTTTAAATATAAAATTAACTGTGTCGCACATGTTCTAAAGCGTAAGCAAACAAGGAGACAACGTGATCATCGTCCAGGGAATAGTATACATTTTTCCCCTCACGGCGGTATTTTACCAGACGGGCCGCTTTCAGAAGACGAAGTTGGTGGGAGACCGCCGATACGCTAAGATCGAGGACGAGGGAGAGATCGCAGACGCAAAGTTCCCGCTGGGATAAGGCATGTAAGATATGGAGCCTTGTTTTGCTGCTGAGAGCTTTAAAAATTTCTGTAAGCAGAGTGCTTTCTTTTTCGGTGAGCATCCTTTTTTGCACGTAATCTACAGCAATAGGGTTAAAGCAGAACTCCTCACAAGTGGCGTCGATATCTTCAGTACGCCTGGAATTTGTGCCCTTGATCTCCTCTGTTGACAATGAAATCCCACCTTGTTCATTAAAAATATTGTGAACGATGTACTGATGTTCTATGTTCTAAGAATTATTAGGATCGATGTACATACAGATACATTTGATCATTTGTTCAATCGTTCAAGCGTATCCTCTTTAGTATATGCTGAAAACTACAAAAATGCAACCCTTAAAAAAAGAAAAGGAACGCCTGTCGAGGCGTTCCTTAAGGAATGGTGAACAAGTTGTATCTGCGGTTTACTGTTTCCACTTTCCCACCATCTAATACTCCATCTAAAGCTTAAAGGAAACTATGATCTCCCTGGCTTAATTTGTTCCGGGCTTCCCTTGCAGAACGACACTCCGGGCAACGGGAGTGATCGCCTGTTAATCCTTTTTCGGCCCGGGATTTCTGTTCCGAGGCAGGAAAATTAAATTCACGTCCGCAATCCTTACAATTTAGCTTTTTGTCAACATACATAGCATGACCTCCATAGTAATGTAAATTCTGCTTTGCGATGTGCAACACCCAGGCCCCGGGAGGACACAAAGCCTCCGTCCCCTTGTGTCGGGAGGACACAAAGCCTCCGTCCCCTTGTGTCGAAGGACACAAAGCCTCCGTCCCCTTGTGTTGTTCCCTGTTTTACAGCACGCTGCTAAGCCGGCTTTTTTCTATGGGTACTGTTTCGTCCAGGTTTTGGAACAGGCGGTAATCTAGATGGGGGAAAAGGTTGTCGACTGTTTTAAGTTGCTGCAGCCAGGCCTGATCGATCTTGTTTTCTTTGATCTGTTTTACCAGATCAAAAAACCGCAACAGGTGACTGGTGATCCTCGTCCGGGCGTAGCTATCCATTGTTCCGGCGGTGATGATGAAGGGCCAGTCGCTGCTTTGGGCCAGCAACAGTTCCCGGGCAGCCTGGTTCAAAGCACTTTTTAGAGGTTCTTCCGCCCGGGGGTTTTCTGTGGCCAGAGCGATCATCTTTGTGGCGGCTTCGTGCAGATGGCGGTAGATCCAGTCGTTCTTGCCGTTAAGCCACACTTCGTGGTAGCCCTTATCTCCCCAGCTTGAGATATTGGGCGTGGATACCTGCAGCGGGTAGCCCTGTGCCAGGTATTGGCTGGGGGTGATCATTTTAATCTGTTTTGTGGTTGCGATCTGGCGGCAGAGTGCGTCGATCCATTGCGGGCCCTCAAACCACCAGTGCCCGAACAGTTCGGCATCATAAGGGGCGACGACCAAAGGTGGCCGATCCATCAGTTCCCCATAGTATTCGACCTGTTTTTCCCGGTTGAACAGGAAGTTGCCGGCATGTTCGGCCGCTTTTTCTCGTGCCCTATGCGGGTTGTAAGGTTCTTTGTGTTCGTTGGAACCGGTGATGCGATAATATTTAAAGCCGGTGTTACTTCTTATGCCGGGAGGGTGCAGGAAATTGCCGATGTAATCCAGATCGAGATCGTAGCCGATGTCGCGGTAAAATTCCCGGTAATTATAATCTCCCGGGTAGCCCTCCTTGGAGCTCCAGACCTGATGCGATGTCTCCGGGTCGCGGCCAAAGGCGGCCAGGCCCCCGGAGGTAAGGATGGGGCTGTAGACGCCGTATTTCGGCCGGGGTTCTGCGTAGAGCACGCCATGGGTGGCCGTGACAAAATAACAAAGTCCCAGTTCGCCAAGTATCTCTTCAACTTCTGGGATGTAGCCACACTCGGGAAGCCAGATGCCTCGCGGGACGGTGCCGAAGATCTTTTCAAAATTTTCGATACCGGCCGCTACCTGGGCATAGAGCACCTCTTTTTGCAGGCCCAGCAGGGGCAAGTAGCCATGCGTTGCCGCAGAGGTTAGCAGTTCTACATGCCCGCCCTGTTGTAATTCTCTAAAGCCTTCTACCAGGCGTCCCCCATATTTCTCCAAAAACAGATCGGCGGTGAAATCAAGTCTCTCCCGGTAGAGGCGGGCCAGGGGGGCAAAAACCGGATCTCCCGCTGTTCTCTCCTCTTCTTTGGCGGCCAACTCTTGCAGCTTGGAGAGGTAGCGGGCATAGCGATCTTGTAGAAAAGGATCTTCCATCATTGCCAGCAGGGTGGGGGAGAGCGAAAATGTGACAGCATAATCTACCCGATCTCTCTCCAGCCCTTGAAAAACTTTGAGCAGAGGTATGTAGCATTCGGTAATCGCCTCAAAAAACCACTTTTCTTCGAGGGAATGTTTATGTTCGGGGTGTCGGACGTAAGGTAGATGCGAATGAAAAATAAAGGCGATGTAGCCTTTGATCGATTGGTTGCCCATCAGATTACCCTACCTTTTTCATTTTTTTACTCTTATTATTTTACTTCAATATTGCCCCAATATTTTCCCGAGGCCGGTGCAAGCCATGTTGCATCATCTCCAAAGAGCTAAGGTTGCTGCGGCTGATGCGCCAGTAGAAGCGGCGTGCCTGCCAGTCCGGCAGTTGCCAATTTTCATCGATGATTTCGCTTAGGCTGTCCCGGGGGGTGCGAACTGTATTAGAAGTCAAGATTACTTTAAACCCTCCGTCCGGCAGGTAACAACCATATTCCAGGCGGTATTGTTTGTCCGGAATGCCTGCCTTTATATACCAGTTGTCAGCGGCAGGGGTGACCGGGAGATCAAAATAGCTGCCGACCCCGTTATTTTCTGTAAACCGGTGGCAGCGAAGCGCAAAATTTAGGGAAGCATAATCTCTTTGCATCTCTTTTGCCAGGCCTTGCCTTGTCGGTATATCAATTTCCCAGTAAGCAAAAAGCCAGTAAGGATCCCGTGGCAGAAGAACAAGGCGGTTTTCCCCATAATATGAAGGTAAGTTTCTACCTCTATCCAGATACTCCCTGCTGGAAAGATGCATATTTTTTTTTCACCTCTTTCTATCAAGCTATTATGCCCCGCGTAAAAATTTTTATAGCCTGGCAACGGTTCTAAAAACAGATGGATGTAAGGCGGGTTTTGTATAAAAAGAATGTTCCGGGGCAATCTAAATTTGTTAAAAAAAAAAGAGGGGGCTGCCAGATGCTGGTAAGCATGGCCACTTTTGAACATCTGCCGGTTAGAGTGGGGGGGTTGGCGGAAGCTGTTACCTCCTTAGGTGAATCCTTGAGCAAGGTTGAAGATGTAATGGTTTTTATGCCGGTTCATGGAATCCTTCAAGAGGAAGAAACCCAGGCGGAATTTTCTTATCCGCCGGATAGATACTGTGATTTTCGCATCTTTGTGGGAGAACGGATCTACCCCGTAACCGTCTGGGAGACGGAGAGAAGGGGCGTGCGCATCTTTCTTTTCAGCAATGAGATTCTAGATCATCCCAATGTATATGAACCCCGCGAGATGTTTATGCAGAAGATGGTTCATTTTACCAAGGCTGTGCCTGGGTTGATCAATATAATGTTGAAAAAGGAACAGCGCAAGCCGGATGTGATCCATATTAATGATTGGCATTGCGTTTTTGCCGGAAGACTGGTGAAAAAATACTTCGACATACCATTTATTTTTACCATACATCGCCTCTGCCGGGAGCGTATCTCCGTACATGAGCTAAATGAGGTCAATTTAAGCGAACTGGTCGATCCCCGTTACCTGGAGGGCGATATGTTCAATATTGAACAATTTGGCGGACACCATTGCGATCAGTTGACGACGGTCAGTTATTCTTATCTTAACGAAGAATGGCGCACTTTTTTCAGTACTTTTGAGGGCAAAACTACGTATGTCTGGAACGGGACCGATTCTACGTTTTGGAATCCGGAATTTCTTAAGTATACGGAGCACCCTCGGGCGAAAAGAAGAGAGCTGGTACTAAAGGAAAACGGCCTCGCGGACGGTGTCATGTTCTTCAACGTAGGGCGGCTGGACACCGAGCAGAAGGGTGTTGATATCATGCTGCAAGCTTTTGAGATGATCATGCGCGGCGAGATCCCCGGTTCAGATACGCTCCGGGAAAAAATGCGGCTGATCGTTCTGGGTTCCGGTGATCCCCGTCTCGAAAATGAGACCCGGCGTTTGGAACAGCGTTTTCCGGAAAACATGAAGGCCTTGCTTACTTACTTGGGCCGGGAGACGACGCGCGAATATTACGGGGCGGCCGACTTTTGTCTCATCCCTTCCAATTTTGAACCTTTTGGTTTGGTCCAACTGGAAGCGATGTGCATGGGCTGTATCCCCATCGGTTCCCGTGTAGGAGGAATTAACGATACGATTCTCGATCTTCATGATTTCCCGGAAGAGTGCACGGGCAGGCTGGTGCCTCCCCGTAATCCCGCAGCGCTGGCCAGGGCCATGATAGAGATGGCCCAGATATCCTTGGATAACAAAAAACAGGTAATGCTCGAAAAAATGCGCCATCGGGGCCGGGAACATGTCATCAAAAATTTCAATTGGGACAAAGCAGCGGAGAGATATATCAATGTCTACCAGAACAAAGCCACGATTAAGCTGCCCTTTGTCAGCTATTCCGAGCCCTATTAAGAGAATATTTTATTTTCCGGAAACAGGATATTGCCGGTCTGGGCGGGATTGATATCTTGCAAGGCTGAGCCTAAAAAAAGGGGTGTAAGCATAGTGCCGATTTTACGGCAAGAACCTTTAACCGGCGAATGGGTTATTGTTGCTACAGAGCGGGCCCGTCGCCCGGAAACTTTTGCCCCGGCTAAAAAGGTGAAAAAAGATCCTTTGCCGGCACGGGTAGAAAGCTGTCCTTTTTGCCCCGGCAATGAACACATGACACCGCCGGAGGTGTTGGTTTACCGGGGGGATTTCCAACGGCAGCACGCCAACGATCCTGATGTTT
>JAAZMI010000032.1 GCA_012798895.1 Bacillota bacterium | reverse complement strand
CTTTCTCCTGGGCTGCGCCGGCAATCTCCGAAGTGGAGATGATCGTAGCTTTGTTGGCTGCCGCTATCTCATAGGTTTCTCCGAGGTGATCGAAATGGGCATGTGAAACCAAGATAAAATCGGTTTTAATCTGCTCCGGCTGGTGCGATGCGCTGGGGTTTTCCCTAAGGAAGGGATCGAAGAGCAGGGTTTCTTTGCCTGCGGCCTCCAGCAGGAAGCAGGCGTGCCCTAGAAAGGTGATCTTAGACAAATGAAAATCCTCCTTGCTTAAACGCCCTTGCGGGGCGTGCGTTTTTTCGTATAGATTATAACATATAAAGGCTTTTGTTGCATAATAGTGATTTCTCAATCTTCGCCAAAATAATTAAAATCCTTTTAGGCATAGTTTTTTGTTCCATATTTCTGTATAATGTAAAGTTAGAGTGTCGTTATCACTTAAAAACAGATCTTTAAAACATAGAGGAGGTGGGTAACCCGGTTGCGTGTTGATCTTATTTTGATCAAAAACGAAACCGGGTCAATAGATGGCTAAGGAAAAATTAATCGCAGTGGCGGGCAAGGGTGGGACAGGTAAAACTACCTTGACGGCTCTTTTGTTGCGTCATCTCATGTCGCGCAGCAAGGATAAAGCTATTTTGGTGGTGGATGCCGATCCCAACGCCAATCTCAATGAGGTCTTGGGGTTGGAGCTGGAGGAGACCATGTCTGAAGCTCTCGAGGCGACCAAGGATCCCCGCAAGGTTCCCTCCGGGATGCCCAAAGGGATGTTCATGGAGATGCGCGCCAGCCAGGCCCTGGTAGAAACAGATCAGATCGATCTATTGGTGATGGGTAACCCCGAAGGCCCGGGTTGTTACTGTTATCCCAATGATCTGCTGCGCCTCTACCTGGAAAAACTGCGGACCAATTACGATTATGTTTTTGTGGACAACGAAGCCGGCTTGGAACATCTGAGCCGCCGCATCATCGACGATATCGATTATATCCTCGTTACCAGCGATGCGACTGCCCGCGGCATCCGCTCTGCCGGCCGGGTTTACGATATTATCAAGGGTGTGAACATCGAGGCCCGCAAGATCAACCTCGTGATCACCAAGACCCAAAACGGTGCAGCGGAGGCCTTGGAGAAGGAGATCGCCAAAACAGGCCTCGAACTGATGGGCACGATCCCCCTCGATAAATATATCGTGGAATTCGATCTGGAAGACAAGCCGCTTATCGATCTGCCCGATGATTCTCCGGCCCTGCAAGCCGTGGAGAAGATTGCCCGGGATATGGAACTTTAAAGAGGCGCCGGAAATATTTTAAAGTAGAGGGGGTGGGGGTGCATTGAAACTTAAATTTTGTGGCGGGGCCCGGACGGTGACCGGTTCCTGTTTTCTGCTGGAGGCCGCAGGGAAAAAATATCTGATCGATTGCGGCATGTTTCAGGGGGGGCGTGCCCTGCGGCGGCGCAATTTTCTCGATTTTCCTTTTGATCCGGCAGAGATAGAATGCCTTTTTCTAACACATGCACACATCGATCACAGCGGGTTGATCCCCAAACTGGTGCGGGACGGTTTTAAAGGGAAGATCTATGCGACGCGGGCGACCGCGGATCTCTGTGGGATCATGCTCCCGGACGGCGGTTACATCCAGGAGATGGAGGCAGAGTGGGAAAACCGCAAGGCCCGACGGGCCGGGCGCAGCGAAAAACCCCCTCTCTATACGGTCGATGATGCCCATCTGTCCCTGCAATATTTTGAAGGCATAGGCTACAACGAAACCGTTCATCTCTCTCCCACTTTTTCCTTCCGGCTGCAGAATGCCGGCCACATTCTTGGTTCGGCCATTGTAGAGCTGTGGGTTACGGAGGCGGGCGTATCCAAAAAGTTTGTTTTCTCCGGAGATCTGGGCAGGACCGGGCAGCCGATCATCTGCGATCCGGATGTGATCGAAGAAGCCGATTTTTTGATCATGGAATCCACTTACGGCCAGCGGCTGCATGAAGAAGAGGGTGAAAAAGAGGGTGCCCTGGCGGAGATCATCAACTCTTCGCTGAAGCGCGGGGGCAACATCGTTGTGCCTGCTTTTGCTGTGGGCCGGGCACAAGAACTTCTCTACATTCTCAACAAGCTCATCGATCGCGGCGAGATCCCGCCTCTGCCCATCTATATCGACAGCCCCATGGCTATCAAGACGACCGATCTGTTTATCTGTCACAGCGAATGTTTTGATCTGGAGATGCGCGCCTATCTTATCCGGGGCGATTGCCCCCTGCATTATCCCGAAGTTACTTTTAGCCGCACGGTGGAGCAATCGCGTGCTATTAATGAAAGGCGCGGGGGAGCATTGATCATCTCGGCCAGCGGCATGTGTGATGCCGGCCGCATCAGGCATCATCTCAAGCACAATCTATGGCGCCCGGAATCTACAATTCTCTTTGTCGGCTACCAGGCCATCGGTTCGCTGGGGCGCCGCCTGCAGGACGGGACCAGACGGGTCAAGCTCTTTGGTGAGGATATCGCCGTCCGGGCCACCATTGCTTCAATTCGCGGTTTTTCCGCCCATGCGGATCGGGAAGAACTGTTGAGATGGGTGGGCAAATTTAAACGCAAGCCATCCCAGATCATCCTAGTGCATGGCGAAGACGAGGCCTTGGAAAGCCTGGCCGCCGCGCTGCAAGAACAGTTTCAGATCGATGTCTATATCCCCTCTTACCTCGAAGAGATCTCCCTTCTGCCCCTGGGGCAGAAAATGGAACCCTCTGATGAGCTTTTGGCACGCCTGAAGGCACAGCGGATCTGGAATATGTGGGAGGAGAAGATTGCGCGCTTTAACAACTATCTCTCCTCTTATCTGGAGGAAGAAAAGGATCTGGAACGCCTTTTCTCCTTCGAGAAGCGTCTGCAATCCCTTGCCTGCCGGCTGGAACAAGAAGCAGAGGCGATGCGCGCCCTGCCCCTGCTTTTTGGGCCCTCTCAACGGGAGAGGGGCGGCGGGGGCAAGGGCTGCTTGCCTTTGGAAGGCGGAGGCAGCGTCCGAAAGCGGGAGAAAAATAGCGGATAGCAGCGGGGCCGGTAAGCATGGGCGGCGGGCCGGCTGGAACAGCCCCGTGCAAAGAGAGGACGATTTTAGGCGAATTTAAAGGAGGCAAAAATATATTGGGTGCTTGGGACGACCATCTGTCCAGCCGCGAAATTCAGGAGATCATTCCGCACCGCCCCCCTTTTCTGCTGGTCGACAAGATTTTAGAACTGGTGCCGGGGGAGAAGGCGGTTGGATTGAAGAACGTAACCATTAATGAGCCTTTTTTTGAAGGGCACTTCCCCGGTGAACCGGTGATGCCGGGGGTCTTGATTGCCGAGGCCATGGCACAGGTTGGGGCGGTGGCCCTGCTGAGCCAAGCCGGGTTTAAGGGCAAGCTGGCCCTTTTTCGCGGTATAGACAAGTTTCGTTTCCGGGGGCTGGTGCGCCCCGGCGATACCCTGATCATGGAAGTGGTTCTCACTGCGCAGAAGGGGGTTGTCGGCCGGGGACGGGGCCGGGCAGGCGTTGGGGATAAAAATGTTGCCTCCGGCGAATTGATCTTTGCCCTCGTAGATAGATAACAGCTCTGTCGCTTTAAAAGCCGCTTTTGGGCTTCTGTTTTAAGGGGCGGCAACCGGGGGCGAATTTATTGCTGTTGACAGGCACTATTGTTTATACTAAAATATGGGTAGTGTTTTTGTGTAGTTAAGCATAAATAAGGTTTTGGATATCTCTGTACTCTTATCCAGAGTGGGGGAGAGATGGGCTCAATGAACCCCGGCAACCGAATCTGCTCTGCCGAAGCGGGAAAGGCGGCAGCAGGTTGACCGGTGCCAATTCCCTCGGGTCGGCTGTTTTTCTGCTGTCGTCCTGGGAGATAAGAGGATTTTGCGGCGGCCTCTTGCTAACCCAGGCAAGGGGTTTTTCATTTTGTGCTTGGTTTTAAGTAGCGTGTGTCGAATAAAAAAGGAGGATGCAGTAAAATGAAGCGGAACGGCGTTATATATTTTACTTCCGAATCTGTAACAGAAGGGCACCCGGACAAGGTTGCCGATCAGATCTCCGATGCTATCTTAGATGCGATTATGGAACAGGATCCCCAAGGCAGGGTGGCCGCGGAGACCCTGGTTACCACGGG
>JAAZMI010000190.1 GCA_012798895.1 Bacillota bacterium | reverse complement strand
GGGCCCACCCTGTTGCACCAGCCCCGGCAAGCGCATTGCTTTCCGGCATCATGATTAAGACAGGCGCTTACGGTATCATCCGGGTAATTAATGTTCTTCTGATCCCTGCTGCCAACGGCTATAATGCTGCGCATCTAGCAGTACGGTTTAAAGAATTCTGGCAAATGGTTTCCAGCATGGGTCACATCATAATCTGGGTGGGTATTGGTACCATGTTCCTGGGGATGCTTCTGGCAATCATGCAGAATAATATCAAAAGAATGCTTGCTTGCAGCAGCATCAGCCAGATGGGTTTTATTCTGATGGGGATAGGTGTGGCCGGTTATCTAAAATATGAAGGCGCCATGGGTTTGGCCGGTGCATCCTATCATATCATCAACCATGCCCTGTTCAAATCCGCCCTTTTTCTGGCGGCCGGCGTAATTGCCTATAAATTGGGCGATCTGAACATGTATAACCTAGGGGGCCTCTGGAGGAAGCTGCCCTTTACAACAACTGTAGTTATTATTGCTTCGCTGGGCATCGGAGGCATACCATTTTTTAATGGTTATATCAGCAAGACTTTCCTGCACCATGCCATCATGGGGGCTTACGAGCATCAACATGTAGCAGCGCTTCTGGAAGCAGAGAGATTCTTTCTGATTACAGCGGCCGGAACAGTACTCTACTATCTTAAGTTTATCTACCTGACCTTTATCCGCAAACCATCGGAAGAATTTAAGGATAAGATTAACAATCTGGAAGAAGAGCCTTTGTTGATGAAAATCAGCATGGGCATGCTGGCCTTGAGCATAGTTTTTATCGGGCTTAACCCAAATTTCTTGTTGGATAAATTAATCGTACCTTCCTTGCATTACTTCGTATTAGACCCGCATGTCGTGGAACAGTATTTCGTTAAGATCCAATTCTTTACACTAAAGGACATCTCTACCTCCATAATCGTTTTTGCCCTTGGTGCGTTGGCTTTTGCCCAGATCTTTAAGATGAAGGTGCCTCGCTGGATGGGCCAAGAATTTTTTGTAACCCAGTTTGGCAGGGGGATGGCGTATTTAGGGGATACCTTCACCGGTTATTCGGGCAGAGTTGCCGAGGAGGTGGGGGTATCGTTTTTCGGTACTTTTCGTAACGGGGTTCGTTTGTTGCGAAAATTTGATTTCATGCCGGGGAAATCAGGGTTCTTCAGGGTTATCAACATCGCCAACTTTGATTTTGCCGTAGTGTTGCTAATGTTTATTCTTACTGTTGCGATCGTGTTTTTATTCTGCTTGCAGTTTGTTTTCTAGAAACTATCAGCGCCCTTCACACTGTTTTAATAAAAATGAGCAGGCGGTAATATAAAACCCCTGCTCATTTTTATTTCTATTTAATTTGTTTTACTTTAAAAGGCAGCCGCTAGTAAGGCCTTTAAAACAACAGAAAACAAGTAGACCATGGCGAAAAAAGATAATATTATGATCAGGTTTGCTTTATTCATATTTTATATCCTCCAGAACATTTTTTTCATCGCCTTTATCTGTTTTGCTTCCGGCAACCGGCATCTGTACAGCCATATTTAAGAAAACTCCTTTATAATAGAGGTATATGGATTTTAGTTGCCATAATCCCATCATAAAGGAGATAAGCTTCTGTTTGGCCGTTGCAGTTGGCAGTTTTAAGGGAAGCCTGCTACGGCCTAGAAAATAAGATGATTTTTCCAGACGTGTTCGTGAAAAATGCGATACAAGATTTCTGTAATGCGTAACTCTTCGGAATATTAATGCCAATATGATAACACAATTATCAAACAAAGGCAATAAAACATTTTTTAATCCCGTGGTTATGATATAAGTTACCGGAAACCACCATCTCGAAAGGCGCCTGTAAGAAGCATTCAATTCTATTTTCAACTTCGAAAAAATAGATTGGCGATTTCCCACCCTTTTGTGGCATAATGGATGGGGGGAGAGGTAAGGCCCTTTTAGAAGAGCGCCGCTAATCCGGCCAGTCGGGCGCAATGCAAGAAAACAAACCAACAGAACAAAGGAAACGGCCGGGCTATTTTTTATTTTGTTTAAAAGTCCAGGCAAAGGATGAATAGAGCGTGTCCAAGGATTACTATCAGATTTTAGGTATAGATAAAAATGCCGGTCAGGAGCAGATTAAAGCCGCCTACCGCAAACTGGCTTTTCAGCACCATCCGGATAGAAATAAAAAAGATCCGGCAGCCGGGGAAAAGATGAAGGAGATTAATGAGGCCTATGCCATCTTGTCCGATCAGAAGAAAAGGAAAAAATATGATATATTTAGGGACAGTTATGGCTCTTCTGCTTC
>JAAZMI010000189.1 GCA_012798895.1 Bacillota bacterium | reverse complement strand
TGGTAGATAACTCTGCTGCTCTGCAAAAAACTGTTTGGAAGAAGCAGATGATAAGCTTGTAGGCAGATGCTCTGAGAGATGCGATAAAGTAATTTTATCATGCGAAACTGTAACCATTAACCTCTCTACAAGATTATATAGCTCTCTTACATTGCCGGGCCAGGAATAATCAGTTAGATGTTTAATCAATTTTGGATCTATCTCTTTATTGATATTGTATTTTTCTTTTAATTTTGCAACAAAATATTTCGTTAACACAGCAATGTCTTCTGCACGCTCTCTAAGGGGCGGCACTTCGATTGGAATTACATTCAGCCGATAATATAAATCTTTCCTAAATTCCCCATCGCTGACCATCTGTTCCAAATTGCGGTTGGTTGCCGCTAAAATCCGAACATCTATTGGAACATTCCTTGTGCCCCCCACCCTGCATACTTGTCTATCTTGCAGGATATCCAGCAGCTTGGCCTGTACTTCCAAGGGGAGTTCTGCAACTTCGTCCAGGAATAGCGTTCCTCCTTCAGCCTCCTGAAAATAACCGATCTTGCCGCTTCTTAAAGCACCGGTAAAAGCCCCCGGCTCGTAGCCGAACAGCTCGGATTCGACCAGGTTGGCGGGAAGGGAGGCGCAGTTTACCTTTATAAAACAGCCATTCTGAGATCTTGGGCTGGTGCTATGAATAAGCCGCGTAACCAATTCCTTGCCTACGCCCGTCTCCCCGTGGACTAAAACAGTGGAATCCACCCTGCCAAGTTGAACGGCCAGTTCTACCACCGCAGCCATGGCATCGCTGTTAAAAACAATCTCGTATCCATCACCCCATGTATCAACTACTTTATAGGGCAGATCAGTCTTTATCTGCGAAAATTCATTTATACAAAACTCCTCAGGAGATACATATTTTTGTGGTTTAAGATTGTGCGAAAAAACTACCTGATTTCTAATATTGGATACTACATACCTGAGATTCCCAGCAGAATCAAAGACCGGGGAAGCAGTGTTCAACAAGCTTTTCCTGGCTACGGTTCTAACCTCTTTTGTAATCGTTTTTTTCTGTTTCAAACCTTCCAGCGTTGCCGAACAATTTATTAGCTTTTCCTGCACCAGTTCCCGGATATTTCTTTCAAGATGTGCCTTAACAGTGAGACCGGTTACCTTTTCGATTGCAGGATTTACATATACTATCTTGCCCTCCGGATCCGAGATTAAAAGCGCATCATTCGAATGATCCAGCAAGGAATCCAACTCTACTGTCATAGAATACACCTCCTCTTTCCCCTTTATTTTACACCTATGTTTCCGGTAATCCACTTTAGCAGCCATTACAACCATCAACTGCTACAACCACTGCAACCACTTCTTTAATTCCACCGGGGCCTTCTAAACCTCGGTGGAATCGTGATAAAGCAGAGACAAGTTTTCTTTCATTATACACTTTACTTATTATTATATATTATTCGACATTATTTTAAAATTACCTGCCCCAAAAGCCTAAACTGATAATTATGTTTTTATCTTTACCAAAGTTCAACAAGTGGAACTTTCCAGTATATATTTTAATTTTTTAC
>JAAZMI010000188.1 GCA_012798895.1 Bacillota bacterium | reverse complement strand
TGATCGAAAATCAGATATAATAGATAGGAATATCCGTTGTTAAGTCGTTGCTAAATAAATAGGAGGGTTTGTTCATGGTTTACAGAGTGTACAATTTCAACCCGGGGCCGGCTACCCTGTCCTTACCAGTTTTGGAGGAGGCTCAAAAACATCTGTTAAATTATCAGGAAAAGGGCATGTCCGTTCTGGAAATAAGCCACCGCTCCGGGGAATTTGAAGAGATCATCCATTCTGCAGAAGCACTCCTGCTGGAAATGTGTGGTCTCCCAGAGTCATACCAGGTGCTTTTCTTACAAGGCGGTGCCAGTTTACAATTTGCCATGGTCCCCCTTAACCTGCTTCCTGCCGGAAGTACAGCAGATTATATTTTAACTGGCAGTTTCGCCCAGAAGGCTTGCCAGGAAGCAGAAAGAATAGGGAGGATCCATATTGCGGCCACAACAAAAAACAGGCAATACCGTTGCATCCCCACTGCGGACGAAATCAAATTCAGCTCCGATCCTGCTTATGTACACATTACTACAAATAACACTATCTATGGAACACAGTGGAAATACATTCCGGAGGCCGCTGGGTCACCCCTGATCGCTGATATGTCCAGCGATATTTTTTCCGGGAAAACAGATCTCAGCAAATTTTCCCTGGTTTATGCCGGAGCACAAAAGAATCTGGGGCCGGCCGGCGTAACAATCGTGATCCTTAGAAAAAGCTTGTTGGAAAAAGTAACTCATAATCTTCCCGCCATTCTAAGTTACAAAACACATGCTAAAACCCGCTCCTTATACAATACACCACCAACCTTTGCTATATATCTAGTAAAGCTCACCTTACAGTGGGTAAAAAAACAAGGGGGGCTGGAGGCTATGGGGGCCTTAAACGAAAAAAAGGCTGCCCTAGTCTACCGGGCGATCGATGAAAGCAACGGATTTTACCGTGGGCACGCCGAAAAAGAAGCCCGTTCCAACATGAATGTTACCTTCCGTCTTCCCGATGAAGAACAAGAAAAAATATTTGTAGAAAAAGCGGCAAAAGAAGGCCTCGTTGGCTTAAAGGGCCATCGTTCCGTGGGCGGAATTAGAGCTTCACTCTACAATGCCATGCCCCTGGAAGGCGCAGAAACCCTGGCACAGTACATGGCCCATTTTCACCAAACAGAGGGATAAAACCCCGCCGACAGGGTGCCGAAGATAGACCACGTAGTCATGTATTTAGATATTTCTATCACTTGTCATTTCATTATTTGATGCCGGCAACATCCTTGCTATGGTTGCAATATCTTGTGGAGCGAGGAAACAAGTTCATTGCAAAACAAGAATCAAAGATGACCCTGCCAACAGGCCGTTGGTAGCCGGCCGTGCGGCCATGAACGGCCGCTTGGCCGGGTAGGTCATCGAAGATTCGAGGAAAGCAGTAGAACTTGCCGAGTGGAACTTGGTATTGTAACCATAGCAAAAGTTGCCTGAACTTGGAGCTCACTACGACCTTCACCACCCAATCACAGATGGATGGCCGGCGCAGGCCCAAGCAAAGCTGTAGAATTTTCTGAATGTAACTTTTGACTTTTAGCTTTATCGCCGGCATTCGCCGTCATTATTTTGATATTATGAGGTGATAACCGTGTTTTCCCGAAAAGCCTTACAGATTAGCCCCTCCCCAACCCTGAGCATCAATGCCCGGGCCAAACAGCTTCAAAGCGAGGGCCGGGATATAATCGGCTTTGGAGCCGGTGAACCGGATTTTGACACGCCCCTGCATATCAGAGAAGCAGCTATCGATGCCCTGAATCAAGGTTTTACGAGATATACCCCGGCCAGCGGCACCCCGGAGCTAAAAGAAGCCGTTTGTCAGAAATTTTTTACTGATAACGGCCTGCATTATAAACCACAACAGATCGTTATCAGCAACGGGGCCAAACATTCGCTGGCCAATGTTTTCGCCACTCTTTTAAATGAAGGCGATGAAGTAATCATCCCCATCCCTTATTGGGTAAGCTACCCAGAATTGGTTAAATTATATGGGGGGGTACCTGTATTCATAGATACAAAGAAAGAACACGGCTACAAACTCCGGGGCCCGGCTTTGGAGAGGGCTCTCTCTCCCCGTACCAAGGCGTTGATCTTAAACAGCCCCGGCAATCCCGGCGGGCAGGTCTACAGCCGTGATGAGCTGGAAGAACTGGCCACAGTGGCCCTCCAAAAAAACCTGTATATTATCGCCGATGAGATCTACGAAAAGTTGATCTACAACGGAGCAAAACATTTCTCCATCGCTTCTTTCGGGGAAGAAATAAAAAACCAGTCGATAATCGTCAATGGGGTTTCCAAAACCTATGCGATGACCGGCTGGCGGATCGGATACACTGCTTCGGATGAAAAAATTGCCGCCATTATGTCCAGTATTCAAAGCCATACCACCTCCAACCCTAATTCCATCGCCCAAAAAGCTGCTTTGGCAGCCTTGACCGGGCCACAAGATTGCGTACTGGAGATGCGCCAATCCTTTGATGAACGCCGCAATTACGCGTTTGAACGGATCAATAAGATGCCATTTCTGGATTGTGTTGAACCTCTGGGCGCTTTTTATCTTTTTGTCCGAGTTGAGGATACCTTCCCCCGAAAATTTAAGGGTGAAACCATCGGAAACAGCGAACGCCTGGTTGCATTATTGCTCGATCATTACCTGGTAGCCCTGGTTCCCGGTAGCGGTTTTGGCGCGCCCGGGTTTGTCCGGTTTTCTTATGCTACCTCCCGCGAAAACATACGCAGTGGCCTTGAACGTATGGAATCTTTTCTGGAAGAACTGGAATAAGAGGCGCACCTTGCCCCTCATTCGCTCTTTAGAACCCCCGGAGCTCCACAGACTGAACATATTGCCGACAGCGAAGAGCCGCCTGTTGGATGGTCTCCAGGGAATATGGCTGTGTGGAACAAAGGGAAGAATCGATTAAATTGGGGTGTGGCTGAAACTGTTGCAATACATATTTTGGAGAACCCTCGATTGTTTTAGAGATGATGAGGAGATCCTCCACCCCTAATATGCCGGGAACAACAGTTGTGCGAAATTCGTGCTGTAGAGAGCCGTCCTTAAGCAATGCAATCGTCTCTTTTAAAACCCTGACATCAATATTTTTTCCGGTGATCAGGGGATATTTCTGCCAGGGCCCCTTAAGATCAACAGCAACATAATCCAGAACTTCTTTTTCGAGGAGCCTGCGAAGGACGGCCGGCCTTGTTCCATTAGTATCCAACTTTACCTTCAAACCTAATTCTTTCACGGCAGTCAGAAAAGGCAACAGCGCCTTCTGCAAGGTGGGTTCTCCTCCCGTTAAACAGATCCCATCTAAAAGAGAGCTCCGTTTCTGCAGGAAAGACATGATCTCGCCCTGTGAAAAAAAAGGAAGCGTATCCGGATTAAACACCAGGTCTTTATTATAGCAGTAACAGCAGCGCAAATTACAACCGCCGGTAAATAACGTGGCGCAGATCTCTCCGGGAAAATCGATCAGGCTTGTCCGTTGTAACCCCCTTATATCCAAACTGTTCCACTCCTTCGGCGTACCCCGTATGCTTACTCTTCTTGTACACTTAAAATTGATCTTGACTGAATTCTTTTTTCCAGACAACCGCCCGGGCAAAAGTGCGCGCCGCCTCTTTTATTACCACCTGCACCTCCTCTCCGACCAGTTCCGCACCATCTTCAATATCCAAAACATATCCGTCCAGGCGGGCAATCCCATGGCCGGGCTGTGAAAAATGAGGCTCTTCCACCGTCACCCGGTAGAGCCCGCCCTCCTCCACAGGGAGGGCATGCCTGGCCACCTCCTGCAGCGAACCGGACATTAAAATATTATATTTCTCCACATGCATGCTATCGGAACCCCGAATAAAAATGTTTTTCCCTGTTTGCGCTTCCAACTTTTTCAGATAAGTCCCCCCGCTGCCAATCAGCAGAGCTGCCACCTCGCTATTGGTTTCCACGAGCACGGCCTCAATTTCACGACGATGCAAAATTTTTTTCAGTTCGCGTTCCACCTTATCGCTGACCATCTCCGGCAAGAGAACCCTGCCCTTGCCATGACAGTAAGAACAGGGTTGTTGCATTATCGCCGATAGGCCCTGCGTAACCCTTTTGCGGGTAATCTCAATCAACCCCAAAGAGGTAAAGCCCAAAACCTGGTTTTTGGTGCGATCCAACCCCATGCCTTGTTTAAGCCTTTCTAAAACCTGTTGGCGGTGTTCCAGCTTGTTCATATCGATAATATCGACGATAATCATGCCTCCAATATCTCTAAGGCGAATCTGCCTCGCAATCTCTGTCGCAGCCTCCAAATTTGTTTTTAAAATCGTCTCCTCCAGGTTTTTTCTCCCGGTATATTTTCCGGTATTTACATCGATCGCCGTCAAAGCTTCTGTCTCGTCAAAAACGAGGTAGCCCCCGCATTTAAGCCAAACAAGACGGCCCAGGGCCTGTTCAATCTCTTCTTCAACTCCGTATCGTTCGAAAATGGGTTCGCTGTCGTGATAACAGGTTACCCTGTTCTTTAACTTGGGAGAAAGGCCGGCTACTATCTTAAGCACCTTAAGATATTCCTTTTCATGATCAATGATCAATTCCCGCACCGATTCATTAAAAAAATCCCGCACAACACGATAAATTAGTTCTTCATCCCTAAAAAGCAAAGCCGGAGCCTTTTCTTTTTCATATAGATTCCGGACATCATCCCAAAGACGCAGAAGGTACCGCAGATCTCTTTTTAGGCTGGAGATCGGCGCTCCCTCGGCAGCCGTGCGTACAATTACTCCTATATCGGGCGGGCGTAGGGCTTCCATCTCCTTTTTCAATCTTTCCCTTTCTTGAGGCGCTTGGATACGTCTTGATACGCCAACATAATTCAAACTGGGCATCAATACCAGGTAACGTCCCGGAAGCGTGATGTGCCCTGTTAAACGGGCCCCCTTGCTTCCAAAAGACTCTTTCATCACCTGCACAAGGACCTCTTCTTTTACCTGTAAGCGTCGCTGGATAGGCACTTTTTTCTCATTTTTTTCTTCTTCGCCGGTATAAGGAACATCGCCCACATAAAAAAAGGCGTTTTTGCCCTCTCCAATATTCACAAAGGCAGCCTGCATGCCGGGCAGGACATTTTCTACTTTGCCTTTATAAATATTGCCGATCATACGTTGCTGGATGGGACGTTCCATATAGATCTCTGCAGCACGTCCATTTTCCAACAAGGCAACTCTGGTCTGTTTATCATTATAGTTGATCACAATCTTCTTTTCCATAAAATACCTCCAAATAGCGTTCCGCAGCCACGCCGGCAGGAGTTCTAAGTTTTCCCCCGTCAGTTATAAACAAAGCGGCACGGTACACTTTTGCCTCAATCTTATCTAGGGGTAGAAGCGCAAGAATCTCCTGCGGGCGGGCGCTCCCCTGGCTGCCGGCAGCCAGAAGCATTAAAAGTAATCCCCTTGTTCCCTGTTTTTTTAGCTTTAATTCATAGAGAAGAGGCCTAAGATCGATTTCTTTAGAACCTTTTTTGCCCCGTCGCTCCCAGGCGATTGTTCCGGCCTGCAAAAGATCGTCCAGTGCCTGCGACAGATTATCCGGCACAACGGGCAGATAAACAACATAAAATGCTGCCCGGATCAGGGAAGGTAAAGAGGGCTGTTTGGAGTTCACTGTCAGGACATCTTTAATTATCAATTCCTCAGGCAGTTGCATATTTAAGGTTTCTTTCAATCTATTTTCCGGCCAGGGTTCATCTAAATAAAGATCGAGATATTCATTTTTTCCTTCAATCCCCAAAGCCAGGGGCAAAGCAAAGATAAGCCGCGGCTGGGGATTAAAACCCCGGCTATGAGTTACAGGCACTTCACCACGTCGTAGGGCGCGGCTGAAAGTACGTTGTAGGTCCAGGTGAGAGATATATTTTAAAGGGCCGGTTTTGCTAAAACATAACCTATAGCGGCGTATTTTCCTTCACCTTCCTTACAGGGCAACCTTCCAGGCCACAACCCAGACATTCCCCCCGGCGGCAATCATGGGTTGTCTGCCCTTGAAAAGCCTTCCGGTGTTCTTCCTGCAAAAATTTTTTGGAGACCCCGGTGCTCAGATGTTCCCAGGGAAGTGGATCATCAAGTGCGGGCTTGTAGTAGGCATAGTACTGAGAATCAATGTTTTCATGGTTAAAGGCTTCTTCCCAGAGAGCAAAATCAAAACTTTCACCCCAGGCTTCCAATCCGCTGCCCAGTGCACAAGCTTTCTCCAAAACTGCCGCCAGGCGCCTGTCCCCCCGTGAAAATACAGCTTCCAGGTAACTCATCTCTGCAGTAGGCCAGGTAAACTGCACTCCTTTAAGTTGTTGAAGCTGCTTGCGTAAAAATTGTTGGCGGCGTTTAATCTTAGACAGTTCAAGCAGCGGTTCCCACTGGAAAGGGGTATGTGCCTTGGGTATAAAGGTAGAGGCACTAACTGTAACCTGTAAAGGACGTTTTTCCCTTTTGACTTTATGGCGAAGTGCTGCAATTTTCTCTACCAGCCTCACGAGTTCCCAAAGATCCTTCTCCGTTTCCGTGGGCAAACCAAGCATAAAATACAATTTGATGCGACCTCTTCCCGCCATAAAGGCCTGCTCGGCCGCTGCCAGGATCTCTTCCTCTGTAATATTTTTGTTAATTACATTCCTCAAACGCTGGGAACCGGCCTCCGGGGCAAAGGTTACACCTCCTGCCCGGTTTTTTTGCACCTGTTCGGCCAGAGACAACGAAAAAGGATCCGCACGCATGGAAGGAAGAGATAGCCTGACCCGCCTTGCAGCAAATTTTTGCTGCAAGGCCTCAATTAGCTCCCTGATCTGGGAATAATCACTGCTGCTCAGCGAAGAAAGAGAAAGCTCTTCCCACCCGGTTTTCCGGATAATTTCCCCGGCCAGATCTTTCAATTTTGCCAGGGAACGTTCCCGCACCGGCCTGTAAACATAACCGGCTTGACAAAACCGGCAACCTTGCGTACAACCCCTAAAAAGTTCCAAAACAGCTCGATCATGCACTACCTGCATATAAGGAACAATGAAAGAATCAGGATAAAATGAATTTTCCAGATCCAAAACTACTCTCTTCTCTACCGGCAGTGATGCCTCCCTCTTTAAACATTTCATCCCCATAAATTTATTCCCGTCATATAAGGGTTCATAAAAGGAGGGAACATAGATGCCGGGTATAGCGGCAATTTCCCGCAAGAAAGATTCCCGGTCACTGCTGCCCCCTTCTTTCCAGCGTGCAAATTCTGTTAATATCTCCCGCAAAACCTCTTCCCCGTCACCAAGCACAAAAAAATCGAAAAAAGGAGCCAGAGGTTCCGGGTTCAGGGCTAACGGCCCCCCGCCCAAGACAAAGGGATCTCCCTTTTTTCTCTGTGCAGCCCGCAGGGGTACGCCGCCCAGAGAAAGCATCCTTAAAATTGTTGTATAGCTCAATTCATATTGCAAAGTAAAACCGGCCAGATC